>JAGWRA010000179.1 GCA_028876655.1 Acidobacteriota bacterium
GCCATCGCCAGCGCGAGCAGAGTCGCCGGAACGAGGCTCGCACGCAGGCCGAGCCGCACCGGGGACGGATGAGCACTGCCTGTCATGGTCGGTCCTTCCTTGTCCGTGCGTCCGTGCAGGAACTGATGCGGAGTTGACAAGAAATTACATGTTTCACGGTACCCGGCCGCGCCCCCGGTGCTAGCCTGCGGCTGTCGGTGCCTGCCACCGGCTCAGCCACGACGCCCACCCGTCACGACCGGGAACGTCCTCGGCGGACCGTCCTCTGCCGCTCGGGGTGGACAACTCGACCGATCGAACGCCAGTACCGGCGCGTCGCACTCATATCTCCGGCCCGCCCGGCGGGCAGGCGGCTGGCAACGCATTTGCCAGTCAATCGATCGGCAGAGGAGGACACGATCATGGCTGCTCACACCGACACCTGGAATGGACCGCACCCGGTGGTCACCTGGCGGGATCTCGTCCAGGAGCTGCGCACCGGGCAATACGAGTCGTCGCAGATCTGGGACCTGGTGGACGCCGTGTGCATGGGAACGCTGCTGCTGATGGCGGCCGGCGCGATCATCTCGGTGCTGGCGATTCTGGTCGTCCAGGTGGTGTAAGGTCGACGACCGCCACCCCGTTCACGTCCCGCACGCGCGTGCCGAAGGGGGCCGACAGGCGGATGATCCGGTCGACGATCGTCTTCGCGAGTGCCGGCGCCGCGATCCGCGGCGTGCCGCGCTGCGACGGCGGCAGATCGGCGCCCAGGTCGATCGGGTGCAGCTCGACCGACTGCAGCTCGTTGTGGTCGAACTTCACGACGGCCACCGCGCTCTCCCACCACACATCCTCGGTGAAACCCAGCCCCTTCCTGTTCCGGATCACGTCGTCGAAGAAGTCGCCGACCGTGGCCCGGTACATGTCGAGCTTATCCTTCTCGTAGTCGTCGGCCGACAGGCGATCCAGCGTCTGGTACTGGAAGATGAAGTTGCCGAGGCTGTAGAAGATCGGCTTCCCCTTGTAGATCTCGACGCCCCGCAGCTGGTGCGGCCCGTGCGTGATGAAGAGGTCGGCGCCGGCGTCGATGCAGGCGTGCGCGAAGCCGGGGAGGAAGTCGGGCGGCGTCTCGCTCTGGTTGCTCGGCTCGTGCGCGTGGATGACGACGTAGACGAAGTCGGCCTCGCGCCGCGCGCTGCGGACCTGGGCGAGGATATCCTGGACATCGCGCTCGTCGGCGTCGATTTCGATCCGGTCGGCGGTCCCCTTCTTGAAGTGCTCGCCGAAGGCTGCCATCTCGGTGTCGGTGAACGGCTTCGGCGGCGGCTGGATGTCCATCTTCGCCACGGCCGCCTTCAGCGCGTCGAACGCGGCCGGCTCGAGGTCGATCGTCCGCGTCGTGCGGAGGGCGTTGACGCCCGGCCGTCCCTTCATGTCGAAGCGCGTGGCCCCGGCGCGCGACATCGGCGTGAAGGTCGAGGCGGTGGAGATGAGCGCGACCCGCCCCTCGGGCGTCTGCAGGTACGCCGGCGCGCGCGCGTCACCGAGCGTGGCGCCGGTGCCCGCGTGCACCAGACCGATCGAATCGAGGATCTGATCGGTCTCCTCCATCCCCTCCACGCCCAGGTCGGTCGCGTGGTTGTTCGCCCGCGACACCATGTTGAACCCCATCCACTGCAGTTCCTTCGCCTGCTCGGGCCCGGCGTAGACCGCCAGGCCGCCGTTCTCGGCCTGCGGCGTCGGCCGGAACCGGTGGAGATCGAACACGGTGAACTCGAAGTTGGTGAAGCCGACCGTCGCATGGCGGATGAGATCGCGCACCGCGGCGAACGCCGGCTGCTGCTCGTAGACGTGCAGCGGCCGCAGGGCAATGGAATCCCCGACCGCGGCCACCGTGAGGGGACCGGTGAGCGTCATCGGCCCGCGTGCCGGCGGGGCGGGCGATTGCGCGTGCGTGGCAGGCCCGAGTGCGAGGACTGCCGTCAGGCACGCGAGCAGCGTGAGGGGGCGAAGCGCCTGGGTCATCCACTCCTCCACGGGCAGTACAGGACGTGCAACGGACGAGCTGGGAATGCGGCCGATGTTAGGGCCGCGCCGGCGCCAAGTCAACGCGCAAATCGCCGGAGCGACCTTCCCGGCCGGCCTCGTGTGAGAATGCGGCATGATGGGTCCCGCATTTGAGGAGTACCAGGCCCGCCTGAGGCAGCGGCAGGACCGGATCGCCCGGCTGGACCGGGCCGATCAGATCGCAGCCGCGGGCCGCCTCGTGCTGGCCGCGGCCGGCGCGCTGCTCGCCTGGCTGGCGTTCGGCGCGCACGCGATCTCCGGCCTGTGGCTGCTCGCGCCGGGCGCGGCGTTCGTGGCGCTGGCCGTCCATCATGGGCGCGTGCTCGGCGACCGTGACGCCGCGCGGCGGGCGGCGGGGTTCTACACGCGCGGCCTCGACCGCCTGGCGGATCGCTGGACCGGGACCGGCGCCACCGGCGCCCGCTTCCTCGACGACACACACCTCTACGCGCGCGACCTCGATCTGTTCGGCGACGGGTCGCTCTTCCAACTGCTGTCAACCGCGACGACGCCGGCCGGCGAGGAGACGCTGGCCAGATGGCTGCGGCAGCCGGCGGCCCCGCCTGAGATTGCGGCCCGGCAGGCGGCCATCCGCGCGCTCGGGCCGAACCTCGCGCTGCGCGAGGATCTGGCGGTGCTGGGCCCGGACGCCGTCGTGCCGGGTGCCGCCGCGCCCGCCGACTGGGGCGCGCGTCCGGTCCGTCTCGATTCGGCCGCGCTGCGGATCGCGGCGCTCCTGCTGGCGTTGTCCGCGGTCGTGACGACGACGGGCTGGTGGGCCTTCGACTGGGGCTACGTCCCGCTGGCGATCGTCCTCGTCCTGGAAGGCCTGCTCGCACTCCCCTTCCGGCCGGTCGTCCACGCCGTCCTGTCCGACCTCGACGACGTCACGCCGCACCTGCGCCGGCTGGGCCGGCTGCTGGCGCGGCTCGAGCGGGAGGCGTTCGACGATCCGCGGCTGAACGGCGTGCAGCAGCGGCTGTTCACCGGCGGCCACCCGGCGTCGGCGCACCTCGCCCGGCTGGAACGGCTGGTCGTCCTGCTCGACTCACGCCGCAACCAGTTCTTCGCGCCGATTGCCGCGGCCTTGCTCTGGTCGACGCAGCTGGCGTGCGCCGTCGACGCCTGGCGCCGGCAGGCGGGGCCGGCGGTGGCCGGCTGGCTGGAAGCCGTTGGCGAATTCGAGGCGCTGGCGGCACTGGCCGGTTACAGCTACGAGCACCCGGACGATCCGTTCCCGGCGATCGACCCGTCGGGGCCGGTCTTCGACGGCGAGGGGCTGGGGCACCCGCTGATTCCCGAGGCGCACTGCACGCGCAACGACGTCCGGCTCGGCGGCGGGGCGGCCCGCGTGCTGCTGGTGAGCGGCTCGAACATGTCGGGCAAGAGCACGCTGCTGCGGACGGTCGGCCTGGCGACGGTGCTGGGGCTGGCCGGCGCGCCGGTGCGGGCGACGCGGCTGCGCCTGTCGCCGCTCGCCGTGGGGGCGACGCTGCGGATCGAGGACTCGCTGCAGGCCGGACGATCGCGCTTCTACGCCGAGATCACGCGCTTGCGGGAGATCGTCGATCTCGCGCGCCAGGACACGCCGGTGCTCTTCCTGCTCGACGAGATCTTCCACGGCACCAACTCGCACGACCGCCGGCTCGGTGCCGAGGCCGTCGTCCGCTCGCTGATGCGGCTGGGCGCGGTCGGCCTGGTGACGACGCACGATCTTGCGCTGACCGAACTGGCGGAGGCGTCGGGCGGCGCCCTGCGCAACGTTCACTTCGAGGACCAGCTGCAGGACGGCCGGATGACGTTCGACTACCGCGTCCGCGAAGGGATCGTCCAGACGAGCAACGCGCTGGCGCTGATGAAGGCGGTGGGGCTGGAGGTCGGGGACGACTAGGCGACCCGCTGCGCGCGGATCGGCCGGTACAGGACCGCGAGCAGCACGGTGACCAGCAGCACGGCCGCCGCCGAGTCGTACGCCATGCTGGCGCTGAAGCGCTCGAGCGCGCCGTTGCCCCAGACGGGACCGAGCGTGCGGCCGAGGCTCTCGAGCGAGGCCGCGCCGCCCTGCACGCGTCCCTGCTCTTCCGGGCTGGCGGCATGGCTGAGCAGCGCTGACAGCGACGGGTTGCACAACCCGACGCCGATCGAGGCCGGGATGAGCGTGACGGCGAAGGCGAGGGCCGACGACACCCACGTGGCCGACGCGAGGCCGAGCGCGCCGAACAGCAGGCCCACCACCAGCGTCCTTCGCTCGCCGAGGTGCTTCACCATCGGCCCGACCATCGCCACCTGCACCACCACGCCGAGCGCCCCGAAGCCCGCCAGGAAGTAGCCGGTCTCCGCCACGTTGAACTGGAAGCGCGCCTCGCCGAACAGCGCGAAGGTGGTCTGGTACACCGCGAAGGCGAACCAGTAGAGGAAGTCGGCACCGAGCAGCGTGCGGAGGCCGGACCGCCGCAGCAGGTCCGGCAGCACCCGGAAGGGCGACGGCCCGCCGGCCGTCCCCTTGTGGACGGTCTCGGGCAGCCAGACCCACGCCAGCACGGTGGCGACGACCGTGATGGCAGCCGCCGCCCAGATCGGCGCGGTGTAGCTGATGAGCGAGAAGAGGGCGCCGAGCGCCGGTCCCAGGATGAAGCCCAGGCCGAAAGCGGCGCCGATCAGCCCGTACGCCTTCGCCCGGTTCTCGGGCTCGGTGATGTCGGCGATGTACGCCTTGGCGGTCGAGATGTTCCCGCCCGAGAGGCCGTCGACGATCCGGGCGACGAACAGCAGCCACAGGCTGTGCGCGAGCGCCAGCAGCACGAAGCTGACGACGGTCCCCAGCAGGCTGAAGAGGAGGATCGGCCGCCGGCCCCAGCGGTCGGAGAAATCACCGAGCGCGGGCGAGGCCAGCAGCTGACTGAGCGAGTAGGCGGCGAACAGCAGCCCGATGGCCAGCGGCGAGGCCCCGAAGGTCTCCGCGTAGAACGGCAGCAGCGGGATGATGATGCCGAAGCCGATCAGGTTGACGAAGACGGTCAGGAAGATGACGAGCAGGGGACGACGCATAAGAGTGACCCGGCAGAGGCGACCAGAAGACTATACTTGCTCTCCCGCCGATCTGCACGATCGGCGTTCCTCACATGACCGACCACGGCCCGGCCCGACGGATGCTCGTCCTCGTCGCGCTCGCGGAATTCCTCGCGATGACGCTCTGGTTCTCGGCGACCGCCGTCACGCCGGCGCTGGTCGCCGCGTTCCACATGACCGGCGGCGAGGCCGCCTGGCTGACGATGGCCGTCCAGGCGGGCTTCGTGGCGGGGACGCTGGTGACGGCCCTCTTCAACCTCCCCGACGTCGTCAACGCGCGCCACCTGTTCGCGATCGGCTGCCTCGTCGGCGCCGCCGCCAACGCCGGCGTCACCGTGTCGGCCGGCCCCGGCACCGCGATCGCGCTGCGGCTCGTCACCGGCGTCGCGCTGGCGGGGGTCTACCCGCCCGGCATGAAGATCGTCGCCGGCTGGTTCCAGCACCGCCGCGGCACCGCGCTCGGCATCCTGATCGGCGCGCTGACGATCGGCTCGGCCTTCCCTCACCTGCTGGCCGCGTTCTCCGCCGAGCTGCCGTGGCGCGAGGTGCTGTTCACGACCTCGGGCCTGGCGCTGGCCGCCGGCATCCTGATCGTGCTCGGTGTCCGCGACGGGCCCTACGTGGCCGCCCACGCGCCGTTCGATCCCCGGGCCGCCCTCGAGGTCTGGACGAACCGCGGGACGCGGCTGGCGACCTTCGGCTACCTCGGCCACATGTGGGAGCTGTACGCCGTCTGGACCTGGATCGCCGCCTTCGCGGCGGCCAGCCTCGGGGCCTGGGCCACCGCGCACGGCCGGACGCTCGCCGCCGGCAGCGGCTCGCTGGCCGCTTTCGTCGCCATCGGCAGCGGCGCCATCGGCGCGGCGGTCGCGGGCGTGCTGGCCGATCGGCTCGGCAAGGCGCGCGTGGCGGCCTGGTCGATGATCGTCAGCGGCCTCTGCTCGCTCGGCGCCGGCCTCGTCTTCGGCGCGCCGCCGGCGTGGCTCTACGCCCTCATCATCGTCTGGGGCGTCGCCGTCGTCGCCGATTCGGCGCAGTTCTCGGCGCTCGTGACCGAGTACAGCCCGCGGGACCACGTGGGGACCGCCCTCACCGTGCAGACCTGCGCCGGCTTCGTGCTGACGATGATCTCGATCCGCCTGCTGCCGATCGCGGCGCACGCCGTCGGCTGGCAGTGGGGGTTCGTCGTGCTGGTGCCGGGCCCGCTCTTCGGCGTCCTGGCCATGCGCGGCCTGCGCCGTATGCCGCTCACTTGAGCTGCTCGCGGAACGTCTTCAGCACTTCCCGCTTGTCGCGGTAGCGCAGGCGCAGGGCGGCGAACTCGTCGCGGGCCATGCCGAGCTCGGTCGCCACCTGCCAGATCTGGTTCTCCTCGGCCGAGGAGATGGAATCGTCGGCAGTCGACACCGCGAACAGGCAGTCGATGAGCTGGCGGCACTGCTCGGGGGTCGCGATCTGGCGGAACTCGCGCGTCACCAGGAAGTCTTCGGTCCCGCCCACCAGCCGGTTCTGCGCCTTCGCGATCTGCACGACGAGCACGGCCTGCTCCTCGGGCAACTGGCCGATCTCCTGGATGATCCGCTCCATCATCCGGGTCTCCGGTTCGGAGATCTGCAGGTCGGCATTGGCCACGCGGCTCAGCACGTAGGCGAACGCCGCCAGGTAGCGGGCGCGCTCGGGCGGCATCTGTTCCAGTTCGCCGACGATGCGGCGGACGGTGTCGGTGTCGCCGGGCCGGGTCTCGTGGGGATGGAGGCCGAGGAACTTCAGGAGAGACACGCCCCTCAGTCTACCCCATGGGCCGCGGCGTACCGGTTGAGCCGGCGCGGATGCCGGCCGAAATCCTTGCGCCGCTGGAATCCACCCGATAGAATGCGCTGACCAGACCGTGCTGCACCTGATCCGGCATCATCGGACACGGAAGGCCGTACTGGCAGCCCTGCTGCCGTACGCGTTCGCCGCGCTGTTCGTGAACTTCTTTCACGTTCACGACGCCGTCGGCGACGGCGTGGCGCTGTGCGCGAACCACACGGTCGTCTCCTTCGAGGCGCCGCCGACCAACGACGGCCAGCCGTTCGGGCCGTCCGATCCCTGCCCCGCCTGCGTGTGGCTGAAGGTCAGCTACCGCCTCGAAGCGTCGATTTCGATCGCCCCGTCGTTCCACCTGCTGCCCACCGAGATCCCGGTTCCCGAAGCGCGGACGCCCCGCGCGTCCAGCCGCCAGCCGGCTTCGCTGCGCGGCCCTCCCTCGATCGCCCTCTGAACGCCATCCGTCCGGCGGTCGCGATCGGTTCCTGATCGCGACACGACCAACGGTCCGTCTGCCATACGCGCCTGCGGTTCCTCCGCACGCGATGACAGGGGCCGGCCGGTCCCGGCGTTCTCTCCCGCGGTCGTTCCCCGCATCCTGTGCCCGTGGCGCGGCGCGTGACGCGCGCGCCCGCGGAATCGGTCAGCGGCGGAAGGCCGGTTGTCCCATGTTCGACGGCGTCCGGAGTTTCAGAAGGAGAAGCGTGTCGATGCCCGCACGGCCTGCGCTCGTCAGGAAGCTGCTGGTTCCTCTCATGGCCGCCTGTCTGCCGGCCGGCCTGGCCGCCCAGGGCGGGCCGCCGCCCGCGGCCTCGCCGCCGCTGCGCACGATCACGATGGCGCAGGCGATGGACCTCGCCATCCAGCACAACCAGTCGCTGCGCGTGCAGCAGCTGGCGATTCAGGCCTCCAAGGCGGACGAGACGACCGCCGGGCTGAAGCCGAACCCGACGATCGGGGTCGTCGTCGAGGATCTGCCGCTGCTCCACCCGAGCGGCTTCAAGAGCCTCGACTACCTGAACGATCACGTGGTCTTCACCCCCTCGCTCAGCTACACGCTCGAGCGCGGCGGGAAGCGGCAGAAGCGGATCACGGTCGCGCAGGACACGACGCAGGCCACGGTGCAGAGCGCGCAGGACGCCGCGCGGCAGCTCCGCTTCCAGGTGGCGCAGGCCTACATCGACGTGCTGCTGGCGAAGTCGAACCTCGCGTTCGCGCAGGACGCCCTGAAGAACTTCAGCCAGGTCGTCGACATCAACCAGCAGCGGATGCGATCGGGCGACATCTCCGAGGGCGACTACCTGAAGATCGCGATCCAGCGGCTGCAGTTCCAGCAGGACGTCTCCTCGGCCCGCGTCGCGCTCACGCAGAGCCGCGCGGCGCTGCGGCAGCTGCTGGGGTACGAGGCGGTGACCGACGACTTCGACGTGACGGGCGACCTGCGGTACGTGCCGCACGCGGTGGCGCTGGACGACCTGAAGCAGCAGGCGCTCGCCAGCCGGCCCGACTACCAGGCGGCGCGCACGGGGCTGAAGCTGGCGCAGGACAGCGAGACGCTGGAGTACGCCAACCGCGTGCGCGACTACACCGGCGAGGTCGAGTACCAGCACAACCAGGACGTCAGCGGGTTCGGGTTCGGCGTCTCGGTGGATCTGCCGATCCACGATCGCAACCAGGGGAACATCGCGCACGCGAAGGTCGCCGTGCAGCAGGCGACCGAGGCCGAGGCGGCGACCCGGATCGGCGTCATCACGGACGTGGACAACGCCTACGCGAACCTGCAGACGAGTGACGAAGTCGCGTCGCTCTACGAGTCCGGCTATCTCAAGCAGGCGCGGGACTCGCTCGACATCAGCCGCTACGCCTACGAGCACGGCGCGACGAGCCTGCTGGACCTGCTCGACGCGGAACGGACGTACCGCGACACCGAGCTCGCCTACCGCCAGGCCCTGGCCAACGCGATGGTCAGCGCCGCGCAGATCAATTTCGCCGTCGGAAAGCAGGTGATCCCATGACGACACTACCGGTCCGCATCCAGGCGCCCGGCCGCTTCCGGCGGACGGGCGCGTTGGCCACGGTGGCCGCGCTCGCGCTCGCCGCCGCCGCCTGCGGGAGCTCGCCGGCGCCCACCGCCGCCGCCCAGGCCAGCGACCAGCCGGGGTACTTCACCGTGCCTGCCGCGCAGCGGGCGCAGCTGCAGGTGATGAAAGTCGAGCCCGCCGACCTCCCCATCGACGTCCGGACCACCGGGACGGTCGACTGGGACAACGACCAGACGACGCAGGCCATCACGCAGGTCTCCGGCCCGATCCAGCGGATCGTCGCCGGCACGGGGACGCACGTGAAGGCGGGCGATCCCCTGCTCTACGTCTCGAGTCCCGACATGGCGGGGGCGGTCTCGGCCTACCGGTCGGCCGAGAACCGGCTCGAGTTGGCGAAGCGGACGCTCGACCGCAACCGCGACCTGCTGGCGCACCACGCCATCGCCGTCAAGGACCTCGAGAGCTCGCAGGCCGACTACAACGACGCGCAGACCACGGTCCAGAACGCGCTGCAGACGCTGAAGATCTACGGCGTGTCCCCGGACGAGCTGAAGCAGGCCGAGGCGCAGAACGTCCCGATCGTCCCCGAACTGGCGATGCGGGCGCCGATCAGCGGCACGGTCGTGCAGAAGCTGGTGTACCCGGGCCAGTACATCCAGGCGGGCGCCACGGCCGCCTTCGTCATCAGCAACGTCTCGACCGTGTGGGTCCAGGGGAACCTGTACGAGCGCGACCTGCAGACGGTGCGGGTCGGCAACACGGTGGACATCACGACGCCGGCCTACGATCGGGTGTTCCACGGCACGGTGTCCTACATCGGCGCCATGCTCGATCCCGCCACCCGGACGACGCCGGTGCGGGTGGTGACCGCCAACCCCGACGGCCTGCTGAAGAAGGACCAGTTCGTCGACCTGACGATCCACTCCGGCGCGATCAAGCACACGCTGGTCGTGCCGACCTCCGCGGTGCTCTACAACGACGAGAACTTCCCGTTCGTCTACCTGGAAGCGGGGCCGGGCCGCTTCGCGCAGCGGCTCGTGAAGACCGGCGTCCAGCAGGGGAAGCAGTTCGAGATCCTGGAGGGGTTGAAGGCCGGCGATCCGATCGTGTCCGAGGGGAGCGTCTTCCTGCAGTTCGCGCAGAGCAACCAGCAGTAGCGCGCCGCCGGAGACCCGAGTCGTCCAGACGGCAGGAGTGCCATGATCAACCGCATCGTTTCGTTCGCCCTCTCCCAGCGCTTCATGGTCGTGATGGCGATGGCCGCGCTGATGGTCTGGGGGATCATCTCGTTCCAGCGGCTGCCCATCGACGCCTACCCGGATTTGTCGCCGCCGCACGTCGAGATCATCACGCAGTGGCCGGGTCATGCCGCCGAAGAGGTCGAGCGGCTCATCACGATCCCGATCGAGGTCGAGATGAACGGCATCCCGCAGCTGCAGGCGCTGCGGTCGATCTCGCTCTACGGCCTGTCGTCGGTGGAGATGAACTTCGACTACTCGGCCGATCCGTACTTCGTGCGGGAGCAGGCGTTCGAGCGGCTGCCGAACGCCTCGCTGCCGGCGGGGGTCTCCCCGAGCATCTCGCCGCTCTATAGCCCGAGCGGGCTCATCTACCGCTACGTCCTGCAGAGCACGGACCGTTCGCCGCAGGATCTGAAGATCCTCGAGGACTGGGTACTGGAGCGGGCGTACCGCTCGATTCCCGGCGTGGCCGACGACTCGGGCTTCGGCGGGACGACGATGCAGTACCAGGTGCAGCTCGATCCGCGCAAGCTGGCCGCCTATAACGTCAGCGTGCCGCAGGTCGTGCAGCAGCTGTCGAACAACAACGCGAACGCCGGCGGCGGCTTCTACTCGCAGGGCGGGCAGTTCTACTACGTCCGCGGCCTGGGCCTGGTGAAGACGCTCAAGGACATCGGCAACATCGTCCTGGCGACGCACAACGGCACGCCGGTCTACGTGCGCGACGTCGGGAAGGTGGCGATCGGCCACGCGCCCCGGCTCGGCGAGTTCGGCTACATGGACCAGCCGGACGCCGTCGAAGGGGTCATCCTGCTGCGGATCGGCGAGCAGGCCCAGGTGGTGCTGAAGCGCGTCGAGGCGATGACGAAGAAGCTGAACAGCTCCGTCCTCCCGCCCGACGTGAAAATCTTCCCGTACTACGACCGGTCGGACCTCATCCACGAGACGACGCGGACGGTGGAGCGGAACCTGCTGCGCGGCATGATCCTCGTGCTGATCGTGCTGGGGCTGTTCCTCTTCAACGTGCGGACGGCGCTCATCGTCGCCGTCACGATCCCGTTCTCGCTGCTCTTCTCGTTCATCTGCCTCGACCGGGCGAACATCCCCGCCAACCTGCTGTCGATCGGCGCCATCGACTTCGGCATCATCGTCGACGGCGCGGTCGTCATGGTGGAGAACATCTTCCGCGAGCTGGCGGCCCGCTACGGGCAGGACTACGACTTCTTCGACGTCATCCGGGCGGCCGCCCGCGATGTCGAACGGCCGATCTTCTACGCGATGGCCGTCATCATCGCCGGCTACCTGCCGATCTACGCGCTGACGGGGCCGTCGGGCCGGCTGTTCCATCCGATGGCCGACACCATGGCGTTCGCCCTGATGGGCTCGCTGCTGTGCGCGCTGACGCTGCTGCCGGTCCTCTGCTCGTTCTTCCTCCGGAAGAAGGTCAAGGAGCCGGAGGTCGGGCTCTACGAGTGGGTGCGGGCGCGGTACGGCCGCGTCCTCAACTGGTGCCTGAACCACCGCGCGGTGACGGTCGGCGCCGCCCTCGCGATCTGCGGCGCGTCGCTGCTGCTCATCCCGTCGATCGGCGCCGAGTTCATGCCGCACCTCGACGAGGGGGCGCTGTGGGTCCGCGCGACCACGCCCTATACCATCTCGTTCGACGAGGCGGCGAAGCTGGCGCCGCAGATCCGGACGATCCTCCGGAGCTTCCCGCAGGTGACCATCGTCGCCAACGAGCTCGGCCGGCCCGACGACGGGACCGACGCGACCGGGTTCTTCAACGACGAGTTCTACGTGGGGCTGAAGCCGTACGACGACCCGTCCTGGTCGGGCGCCATCCGGACGAAGCCCGATCTCATCAAGGCGGTCAACGCGAAGCTGACGCGCTTCCCCGGCGTCATCTTCAACTACACGCAGCCGGCCGAGGACGCCGTGGACGAGGCGGAGACCGGCCTGAAGAGCGCGCTGGCGGTGAAGATCTTCGGCAGCGACCTGAACGTGCTCGAGCAGAAGGCCGATGCGGTGAAGAAGATCATCTCGCAGGTGCCCGGCATCACCGACATCACCATCGTCAAGGAACTCGGGCAGCCGAGCCTGACGATCGTGCCGGACCGGGAGAAGATCGCCCGGTACGGGCTGAACGTGAGCGACATCAACACGCTCATCGAGACGGCCATCGGCGGCACGCCGGCCACGCAGGTGATCCAGGGCGAGCGCGAGTTCGACCTGGTGGTCCGGATGGAGCAGCCGTTCCGCAGCAACATCGACGAGATCCGGAACCTGCTCATCACGACGCCGGACGGCCAGCACCTGCCACTCAGCCAGTTCGCCAACATCCAGGTGAGCAAGGGGGCGTCGTTCATCTACCGCGAGAACAACTCGCGGTACATCGGCGTGCAGTTCAGCGTCCGCGGGCGCGACCTGGCGAGCGCCGTCGGCGACGCCCGCCGGAGGGTGGCGGCGGCCGTGGCGCTGCCGGCCGGCTACTCGTTCGACTGGGGCGGCGAGTACAAGGACTACCTGGCGTCACGGTCGCAGATGGCGGTGATCGCGCCGCTGACGGTGCTGCTCATCCTGCTGATCCTGTTCGCCCTCTACGGGAACATGAAGTTCCCGGTGATCATCCTCTTCAGCGTGCTGCTCACCGAACCGGTCGGCGGGCTGATCGCGCTGAAGCTGACCGGCACCAACTTCAGCGTGTCGTCGGGCCTCGGCTTCCTCGCCCTGATGGGCGTCGCGGTGCAGACCGACGTCATCCTGTACTCGTTCATCAACAAGCTGCGGCTGGAACACGAGGACATCCTGCGGGCGACGCACGAGGCGGCGCTGCTCCGGCTGCGGCCGATCATGATGACGGCGCTGGTGGCCTGCATCGGCCTGCTGCCGGCGGCGATGTCGACCGGCATCGGCA
>JAGWRA010000180.1 GCA_028876655.1 Acidobacteriota bacterium
CGATTACGACACGCGACTACCGCTTCAAGTCGCGGCCGTGGGACAACCCCGAGGCGGTCGACACGATCTGCACGCAGTGCTCCAAGGGCTGCAACGTCACCGCCTGGATCAAGGCCAAGCCGGAATGGGCGAAGGGCGACCGGCTGGCCCGGTTCACGCCGCGCTACAACGCCGACGTGAACGGCTACTGGATGTGCGACATCGGCCGGTTCGGGTACCACTGGATCGAGAGCGACCAGCGGCTGCGGCGCCCGCTCATCCGCGACGCCGCCGGCACGCAGCAGCCCGCGGCCTGGCACGACCTGACGACCCGGCTGCGCCAGACCTTCGCAGGGGCCGAGACGCGCGCCGGCCTGCGCTTCCTGCTCTCGGCCCACGCGTCGAACGAGGAGATCCTGCTCTTCGGCCGCCTGGCCCAGGGGCTGGCGGGCGACGCGGCGCCGTCGATGCTGGCGATGAGCTGGCGGCGGCAGGAAAAGGAACAGCCGGCCCGTTCGAAGTTCAAGGTGCCGGCGGTCGACGCGCCGAACGTCAACGGCGCGCGCGACCTCGGCCTGAACGTCGGCGCCGGTAACGACGGGACGCCCGACCTGGCGGCGCTGAAGGCCGACATCGCGGCAGGCAAGGTCACGGCGCTCTACGTGTTCGATCCGGGCCCGGACGGCTCGCTGGGCGACACGCGCTGGATCCTCGACGCCCGCCAGCAGGGCAGGCTGCCGCTGCTCATCGTGCAGGGCGTCCTGATGACCGACCTGGCGAACGCCGCCGATTTCGTGCTGCCGGGTGCATCCTCCATCGAGAAGGACGCGTCCTATACCAACGACCAGGGGCGCGTGCAGGCGGCCGCCCGCGTCATCCCGCTGCCCGGCGAGGCCCGCGAGGACTGGCAGATCCTCGTGAACGTCGCCGACGCGTTCGGCGTGGCGCTCGGGTTCGCCAGCTCTGCCGAGGTGAGAGCCGAGATCGCCCGCGTGCTCGCCGCCAACCCGGCCTACGCCGGCCTGGCCGATCTCGCGTTCGCCCGGCCGGTCAGCAACAAGACCTGGCTGCAGGCGTCGAACCCGTCCGAGCGGTGGAAGTGGGACGTGCTGTTCCAGGACCTGCCGCCGGTGAAGGGCACGGTCGACCCGGTGGCGCTGCCCAGGCCGCCCGGCGCGATCCCCCTCAAGGAAGTGAAGTAGACTCGCGCGGGCCCTCGACCTGCGCCATGCGCGGGACGCCGCGGGCGTCCCGCACCCCAATTGCCATGCGCGCAGTCCGGGTTTCGCTCCTCGTCCTGGCGGCCGCCCTCGCGGCCGCCGTCGGTCTCCACGCCCAGCTCCGCGGCATCAAGGCCGATCTCACGCCCCTCGTCGAGGCCAGCGGTGTCCATCCGGGAACGACCGCCCGCGCCGCGCTCGCGGTGAAGCTGCCCGACGGCTTCCACGTCCAGTCGAACGCGCCGCGCGACCCGTCGCTGATTCCGACGGTCCTCACCATCACGCCGCCCGCCGGCGTGACGGTGGACGAGATCGTCTTCCCGCCGGCCACCGACCTGAAGCAGCAGGGACTGGATCAGCCGCTGGCGGTCTTCGAGCAGAACTTCGTCATCGGCGTCCGCTTCACCATCGCTGCCGGCGTGAAGCCCGGGGACCTCGCCGTCCCCGCGACGCTGCGCTACCAGGCGTGCGATGCGCGCATGTGCTACGTCCCGACGACGGCGGCCACCCGGTGGACGCTGCACGTCGTCCCGGCCGGCGCGCCGGTCACGACCGGGCATGCCGACGTCTTCGGAGCCATCGCCTTCGGCCACGGACAGGCCGCGCCGGCGGCACCCGCCGCCAGTGCCGGCACACCCGCCGCCGCCCCCGGCGCCGCCGAGGCCGGCTCGACAGCCGGTACCCTGGCACAGCTCGATCGCTTCACCGTGCTCGGGACGTCGGGTGGCTACCTGGGCAGCGGAGACTTCCTGACGTTCGTCCACGACGCCGAGCGCGGCGTGAAGCCGCAGGGGATGTTCGAGGGGCGTGGCCTGCTGGCGATCCTGCTGATCGTCTTCGTGGGCGGCCTGGCGCTGAACCTGACGCCCTGCGTGCTGCCGATGATCCCGATCAACCTGGCCATCATCGGCGCCGGCGCGAAGTCGGGCTCGCGCGCGCGCGGCTTCCTGCTCGGCGCCGCCTACGGCGGCGCGATGGCGCTCGTCTACGGCGTGCTGGGCGCCATCGTCATCCTGACGGCCGGCACGTTCGGCACGATCAACGCGTCGCCCTGGTTCAACCTGGTCATCACCGTCATCTTCATCGTGCTCGGCCTGGCGATGTTCGACGTGATCACGATCGACTTCTCGAGCCTGTCGAGCAGCTTCAATCCGACGGCGGGCCGCGGGACGTTCGTGCTCGCCTTCAGCATGGGCGCCGTCGCCGCGCTGCTCGCCGGCGCCTGCGTGGCGCCGGTCGTGATCCAGGTCGTGCTCTTCTCGAGCAAGCTGTACGCGACGGGCACCACCATCGCGCTCGGCCTCCCGTTCCTGCTGGGGGTCGGCATGGCGCTGCCCTGGCCGATCGCGGGGGCGGGGCTCGCCGCCCTGCCGAAGCCGGGCGTCTGGATGGTGCGGGTCAAGCAGGCCTTCGGCGTGCTGATCCTGATCATTGCCGCCTACTACGGCTACGAGACGTACGGCCTGTTCGCGAACCGCTGGGTCGACCCGACCGCCGTCACCTCGAGCGTGCAGCAGCAGTTGAAGGAAGGCTGGCAGGCCTCGCTCCCCGAGGGGCTCGCCACGGCCGAGCGCGAAGGGAAGCCGGTGCTCATCGACTTCTGGGCGACCTGGTGCAAGAACTGCCTCACCATGGACCGGACGACGCTCGAGAATGCCGACGTGAAGGCGGCCCTCGCCAACTTCGTGAAGATCAAGTTCCAGGCCGAGGATCCGGACGAGGAGCCCGCGAAGGCGATCATGCAGCGTTTCCACGCCGTGGGCCTGCCGACCTACGTGATCCTCCGGCCGAAGGGGACGAACTGACCGCAGGGCCAGGCGCGCCAACTGTTCCGTCCTCTTCCACGCGCCGCAGGAGCCGATTTATGGGCCGGGCACCGTGGACGAGCTCGGCCGTCCCGGATACCGCGGCTCGGGGGCCGCGGGGCGGCCGGGTGCTATAGTACAGGCGAGGCCCGCGCAGGACAGGACTCCACACATGAGACATCGCAGCGTCCGGATCGGTCTCGCGATCACGGCCCTGATGGCGAGTCTCGCCGCCGGCTGGTACGTCGCGCAGGCCGGGCTGCAGGTGCGGCGCGTGCAGGCGGCCGCCCGCGCCTTCGAGGCTGGGGCGCAGAATGTCGCGATGCTGTCTGGAGCCGTCAAGGCCGGACAGCGTGCGTACATCGCCCCCGGCCAGGGCCAGGACTTCTGGACCCAGTACGTCGCGCGATCCCTCGCCGATATCGACACCGGTCTGGCCACGCTGCAGCGGACGGCGACCTCCGCCGGCACGGAGGCCTCGCTGAAGTCCGCCGCGACGTTCGCCGCGCAACTCGCCGACCTCGACGGCCGCGTCCGCAAGGCCCTGAAGATCGGGGACGTCCTGATGGCGTCCGACACGATCTTCAGCGAGGGAGAGCAGGCGGCCGCCAACCTGGCGCGACAGGTGGACGCCGCCGGAACGCAGGAGCGCGCCGCGAGCGATCAGGTCGAGAGCTCGGCTGGCCGCCGGCAGGCGGCCGCCGCCGCCGCCGCCGTGCTCGTGGACCTCACCATCCTCGGACTCTTCGTCTTCGGCGACCGACCGCGTCCGGCCGCCCTGCCGGTGGAAGAGCCGCGGCTCACGCTGGCCACCGGGACGGGAAGCGGCCAGCCGGCGGCCGCCGGAACCGACGAATTCGCGCACCTGCGCTTCGACGGCGCCGAGCCGGCGGCCACAACGGCCGGACCGCCGCCCGGCCCGGACCTCGACGCGGCGGCCGCACTGTGCGCCGAGATCGCACGGCTCGATTCGTCGAGCGGCCTGCCGATGCTGCTCGAGCGGGTGGCCACGCTGCTCGACGCCTCGGGCGTCGTCCTGTGGGCGGGCATGGAGGGCGGCACGGAGCTCCGCCCGGCGCTGAGTCACGGCTACGCGCCGCAGGTCGTGGCGAAGATGACGGCCATTCCCCGCGACGCCAACAACGTCACGGCCGCGGCCTACCGGGCCGAACAGGTGCAGATTGCGACCGGGGATACGGTCGGCAACGGCGTGATCGCCGTGCCGCTGCTGTCACCGGAGGGGTGTGCCGGCGTGCTCACCGCCGAGATGCGCCGCGGCGGGGAGACGAACCCGGCCATGCGGGCGCTGGCGTCGATCTTCGCGTCGCAGTTCGGGGCCGTGCTCGGGACGGCGCCCTCGTCCGCCGCGTCCGCCAACGTCGCCCAGAGCGGCGGCCGCTGACGCGGATTCCCGATCCATCTCGCCGCGCGGGGCCGTTCCGGCTCCGGCTAGTCCAGGCTCGTTCGCCGGTCCCCGATCTCCACCATCAGCCGCTTCGTCTCGTGATGCCGGACGATCGCCACGGGCACGTTCCCCGGCGGCGCACGTTCGAGCCACCGGGCCATCTGCCAGCGTCCGGTGATCTTCGTCGTTCCCAGCGCCGTGATGACGTCGCCAGCCTCGAGGCCGGCCGCAGCCGCCGGTGAGGCCGGCGCCACGCTCGACACCAGCACGCCACGCGGCGCCCCGAAGAAGACGGCGAGCTGATCGGTCATGTTCTCGACCGTCACGCCCAGTCGGCCGCTGCCTCCCACCTCGTCCCTGATCGCCCGCAGCTCCATCGGCACGTGCCGGCCGAGCTGCTGGAGCTGCGCGAGCGATCGGGTGAGAGCCTCGCGGGCACTGCCGTCCGGCAGCGCAGCCCGCGCCTCGTGCTGCAGGCGCGTCGGGGCGGACGTCTCGCGCGTCGTCGTCAGGCCGAAACGGCCGGGGGCCTCGGTCGCCACGAGGGCGACGCCGGCAACGACCACGAGTACCCCGAACAATCGCAGCAGCTTCATCCCGCCCTCCCGTGTTCCGATCAGACGACCGGCCGTCACCTCTGGTTGTCGGCTCGAAGCCCGCGGACGGACAGGGGTAGTCACCGTGCAGAGCGCGCACCGCGCCGTGCACGATCTGCAGGAATCGGCGCCCTGGCGGACGCTATAATCGCAAATCGCTGCAGAACGGCACGCGGCGGCTGCATCCACCGCACGCACCGCGGGACGGATCCGCAGTGGCCGGAGGGGAAGGCGGACATGGCATCAGGCAGGCAGACGACGGGACCGGCGGCGCGGCGCACGGAGATCCTCGAGCTGGCGGAGCGCCACAAGGTGAAGTTCCTGCGGCTCCAGTTCACCGACATCCTCGGGACGATCAAGAACGTCGAGGTGCCGGACCGGCAGTTCGAGCAGGCGCTGAACGGCGAGATCATGTTCGACGGCTCGTCGATCGAGGGCTTCGTCCGGATCGAGGAGTCGGACATGTACCTCAAGCCCGACCTCGACACCTTCCGCATCTTCCCCTGGACCAACAGCACGGGCGAGCAGGTGGCGCGGATCATCTGCGACATCTACACGCCGGACGGCGAGCCGTTCGCGGGCTGTCCGCGGTCGACGCTGAAGCGCACGATTGCGAAGGCGGCGGCGCGCGGCTTCACGATGAACGCCGGGCCGGAGGCGGAGTTCTTCCTCTTCCAGATGCGCAACGGCGCCGCGACGACGGAGACGCACGACGCGGCCAGCTACTTCGACCTCACGCCGGTGGATCTCGGCGAGGACGTGCGCCGCGAGATCGTGCTGGCGCTGGAGGCGATGGGCTTCTACGTCGAGGCGGCGCACCACGAGGTCGCGGCGGGCCAGCACGAGATCGACTTCCGTTACGACGATGCCCTGACCACGGCCGACAACGTCAGCACCTTCCGGTTCGTCGTGAAGAACGTGGCGATCCGCAACGGCCTGCACGCGACGTTCATGCCCAAGCCGATCTACGGCATCAACGGCTCGGGCATGCACACGCACCAGTCGCTGCTGACCGGCGGCCGCAACCGCTTCTACGACGAGCGGGGCCCCGGCCAGCTGAGCGACGTCTGCCGGCACTACATCGGCGGGCTGCTGCGTCATGCCAAGGGCTTCTGCGCGGTCACCAATCCGCTCGTGAACTCCTACAAGCGGCTCGTGCCGGGCTACGAGGCGCCGACCAACATCGCCTGGTCGGAGCGGAACCGCAGCCCGCTGGTGCGGGTGCCGGCGGCGCGCGGGGAGGCGACCCGCATCGAGCTGCGGATGCCCGATCCCTCGTGCAACCCCTACCTGGCGCTGGCGGTCATGCTGAGCGCCGGGCTGGACGGCATCGAACAGCGGATCGACCCGGGCCCGCCGGTCAACAAGAACATCTACACCATGAGCCACCGCGAGCGCCGGCACCTGCGGATCGACGAGCTGCCGGGGAACCTCAGCGACGCACTGGATGAGCTGGAGAAGGACGACCTGGTGCGGGAGACGCTGGGGGACCACATCTTCCACCACTTCCTCGAGGCGAAGCGGGAGGAGTGGCACGACTACATCCGGCAGGTCTCGCCGTGGGAGGTCGAGCGGTATCTGAGCCTGTACTGACCGGGTTGACCTCTCCGGGCCACGGCCGCGTCACGCGCGCAGGACAGTACGTCGCGGGCGGCGAGGGGATTTCCGGCCCTTTTGGCGGGAGGAGGGCGGCACAGCTTTTGATGAAGGGGGGAGCGGGCCGCGCCGGGTCAACGGGGTGCAGTCGACTACAGGCAGGCGCTGGCGTCGGCGATCCCGTTTCACTGGGCGTGTGATCCGGTCGCGGCCCTCTCTCCTACGACGTCACCTTCAGCACCACCGCCGTCATGTCGTCATTGGGCGGCGTGTCGCCGCGGAACTCCTGCACGGCGCCGAAGATCGCATCCACGATCCGGCGCGCCGACTGATCGTGGTGCCCGCCGATCACCGCCTGCAGCCGCGCCACGCCGAACTCCCGTTCCATCGCGTCGAACGCCTCGAACACGCCGTCCGAGCAGAACACGTAGACGTCGCCCGGCGAGAGGGTGAACGACACCTCGTCGTAGGTCGAGCCCGCGAACGCCCCGAGCGGCACGCCCGGAATCTCGATCTGCTGGCACTGGCCCGCGGTGCACCGGATCGGATACGGCAGCCCGGAGTTCGCCATCACCACCGAGCGGTGCTTCATGTCGAAGATGGCGTAGCACAGGGTGCAGTAGTACTCCTCGAGCTGGCGCTCGTGGAGGATGACGTTCATCGACGCCAGCACGCCGGCCGCCGTGAACTGCTCGGGCGCGTAGCGGCGCCGGAACGTCCGCGACCGCAGCAGCTCGCCGGCGAACGCGCCGTACAGCGCCGCCGGGACGCCCTTGCCCGAGACGTCGCCGACGGCGACGACGAGGCTGTTGGCGTCGGGCGAGAGGAAGTCGTAGAGGTCGCCCCCCAGCTCGCGCGCCGGCGTGAACCGCGCCGCCAGGTCGACCCCCTTCATCCGCTTCGGCGGTCCGGCCGGGAGGAACGCCGCCTGCACCCGCTGCGCGAACCGCAGTTCGTTCTCGAGCCGCACCTCGTTGGCCCGGATCGTCTCGTAGAGCCGGGCGTTCTCGATGGCGACGGCCGCCTGGTTCGCCAGCAGCGTGAGGATCTCGACGTCGGCCTGGCTGAACGCGTCGAGCTCGGGGCTCTCGAGGTCGAAGACGCCGATGCAGCGGTCCTTCAGCAGCATCGGGATGGCCAGCTCCGAGCGGGCGTCGCCGACGATCTTCAGGTAGCGCGGGTCCTGCGAGACGTCAGGGACGTTGATGATCTCGCGGTGCAGCACGGCGTTGCCGACGATCCCCTGGCCGATCTTCACGCGCGGGATCGCCACGCTCTCGCCGTAGCGGACCGCCAGCTTCATCTCGAGATCGCCGCGCTCCTCGTTCAGCAGCAGGACGCCGAGCGTCCGGTAGTCGATGATGCGCCGCGTCAGCTTGGCGATCTGCGCCAGCACCTCGTCCAGGTCGAGGATCGAGGCGATCTCACGGCTGATCTCCGCCAGCACCTCCAGCGTCGCCACGTGCCGCCGCTGCTGCTCGAACAGCTTCGCGTTCTCGAGCGCCACGGCGACGTGCGCGCCGAACTGCCGCAGGATCGCCTCGTCGACGACCGTGAACTGCCCTGGCACCGCGCTCAACAGGTTCAGCGCACCGATGACGCGTCCCTTGCGCCGCAGCGGCACCACCAGCTCGGCCGCCGATCCCGGCACCGCCTCCACGTAGCGCGGGTCGTCGCGGACGTCGTTGACGAGGATCGGCCGGCCCTCGGCCACCGCGGCGCCGACCAGCCCCTCGCCCACCTTCAGCCGCAGCCGCTTCGCCACCTCCTCGGGATAGCCCACCGAATAGGCGATGCGCAGCTCACCCGGCGCGTCCTCGAGCAGGTAGACCGCGAAGGCCTGGAACGGGGTCAGGCGGGCGATGAGCTGCGGGATCTTCTGCAGCAGCTCGCTGTGATCGAGGACGGAGGTGACCTCGCGGCCCAGCGCGAAGAGCGTCGCGACCAGCTCGTGCTCGGTCGACTCGTTGGCCGGCCGCGATCCCGGGCGGACGCCCGCCACGGGTGAAGAGGAGGGATTGTCGGTCACGGCGCGCTGGTCTTCTTTCCCGATCCGAGCGTGTAGCGCACGATCCAGGCGTGCAACCGCTCGATCCGATCCCGCAGATGATAATACTCGACGAACCCGTGCCCCTCGCGGGGGTAGTAGACCAGCTCGACGGTCTTCCCGCGATCCTTCAGCGCCCGGAAGAACTCCATCGACTGACTCGTCGGCACCCGCACGTCACTGCCGCCCTGCAGGATGAGCAGCGGCGTCGTGACCCGATCGACGAACGTCAGGCCCGACCGCGCCCGGTAGAGCGGGATCCGCGTGCCGTCCGGCGTCCCGTGGAAGAACGTCTCGAGGTAATTCGGAATATCGGTCGTCCCGTACATGCTCACGAGATCGGACAGCCCGGCTCCCATCATCGCCGCCTTGAACCGGCCGGTCTGCGATACGGTCCAGCACGTCATGTAGCCGCCGTAGCTCCAGCCCATGAACGCCATCCGGTCGGGATCGGCGATCCCCCGCGACACGAGCGCGTCCACGCCGCTCATGATGTCCTGATAGTCGCCGCCTCCCCAGTCGCCGATGTTCGCCCGCATGAACGCCTGCCCGTAGTTCGTGCTGCCGCGCGGGTTCGGATACAGCACCGCCCAGCCCTCGCCCGCCCAGAGCTGCCCGCCGTCGAACTCCCCGACACGATACGTGTCCTCGTACGCCCCGGTCGGCCCGCCGTGGGCCACGACGAGCAGCGGATAGCGGTGACCGGGCTGGTATCCGACCGGCTCCTGCAGCACGCCTTCGATCGTCCGGCCATCCGGGCTCTTCCAGGTGATCGCCTTCGTCGCGCCCAGGTCGAAGGCCGCCGCCTGCGGATTCACCGTCGTCAGCTTCACCGGGGACGAGAACGTGAGGTCGGCCGCATAGACGTCGGCCGGGGCCGTCGACGACTGCATCACGAACGCCGCCCGGTCTCCCTCGCGGCTGACCGTGCCGAACCGGATCACCTTGTCCGTCGTCAGCTGCCGGTAGCGGCCGGCGCCGACGTCGTACGCGTACATCTCCTGGTACACGCGGCGTCCCGCGTCGAACAGGATCCGCTGGCTGTCGGCCGTCCAGACCGGACCGTCCGGCGACGCGTCGAAGCCGGCTGACACGTCGCGCGCCTGCTTCGTCGCCACGTCGTACAGCATGAGGTGGGCGTTGCTCAGCGACTGTGGCGGAATCCCGTCGCCGTTGGGCGCCGCGCTGTTC
Source organism: Acidobacteriota bacterium (assembly GCA_028876655.1). Lineage (GTDB taxonomy): Bacteria > Acidobacteriota > Vicinamibacteria > Vicinamibacterales > CAVVIG01 > JAGWRA01. The sequence goes on from JAGWRA010000180.1 coordinate 9,840, forward strand.
GGCGTTTCGAGATAGGCGATCGTCTTCCCGTCCGGCGACCAGGCTGGCGCGACGTCGGGACCGAGGTTGGTCGTGATCTTCATTGCCGTCTTCGCGGCGATGTCGACGATGTACACGTCCGTCCGATCGTCGCGCGTCATCGGCGTCGGCGAGGCGGCGAACGCCACGCGCGTCCCGTCGGGCGCCCAGGTGATCGAACCCTTCACCGTGAAGTCGTCGGGCCCGGTCAGCTCCGTGGCCGCCGGCGCCTTCCCGGACGATGACACGTCGACGATCCAGAGCCGTGTCCGCTGGAAGTCGCCCTCGAAAACTTCGGGGTCGTTGCCTTCCTTGCGCGCGGTCTGCTCGGCCTTCGGCCGCGCCTGCCGCGACGTGAACGCGATCCGGCGGCTGTCGGGCGACCACGCGTAGTCCTGCACGCCATCTTCGGCATGCGTCAGCCGCCACGCCTCGCCGCCGTTCGCCTCCATCACCCAGACCTGCGGGCGGGCCGGTTGCGCGCCGGCCCCGCCCGCCGACGCGCGCGGCGACAGGAACGCCACCATGCGGCCATCTGGCGACCACGACGGGTCCATCTCGCTGCTGTCGCTGAAGGTGAACTGCCGGGCGCCCGATCCGTCGGCCGCGGCGATCCAGACGTGCGTGCGCGCCTCCATCTTCTGCCCGCCCTCCGGCTCCGGCACCTTCTCCCACTCGCGGACGGCGTACAGCACGGCGTGACCGTCGGGGGCGATGGCCGGCGTCCCCGCGAGCGTCCTCATGCCCATGATGTCGTCGAGCGTGACCGGATGCCGGGTCTGGGCCCCTCCGGCCCGCGGCAGCGCCGCGCCGAGCACGACCATCAGGGCAAAGGTGAGCAGGCGTCGCATGGGTTCCCCCCGGGCAAGATCGGATGTTCTGGCGGCAAGCCGGATTATACTGCGCCTGCAGCCTTGCGAGCCGGCCCCTTGGCAGGCTTGGAAGCGCCTGCGGCCATGCCGAGCGAGGGACCGGGAACTCCCGAGCGAGGCATCAGCGAAGTCACGGCGTGGGGGTGGGGCCCCGCGCCCAGTGAAAATTGCTGGAGTGATCCGATGAAACGCCGTTCCTTTTCGCCGGTGCACCTGCTGGCGGCCGTGGCCACGGCCAGCCTCCTGTGGGCCGCGCCGCCAGTCCGGGCCGCCCAGCCCGACCATGCCGAGCCGGTCGCCGCCCGTCACGGCATGGTCGCCTCCTCGTCGCCGATCGCCTCGCAGGTCGGTGTCGACATCATGAGGAAGGGAGGGAACGCCGTCGATGCGGCCGTCGCGGTCGGCTTCGCCGAGGCGGTGACCCACCCCTTCGCCGGCAACCTCGGCGGCGGCGGCTTCATGGTGATCCACCTCGCCGACGGCCGCGACACGACGATCGACTATCGCGAGGTCGCACCCGGCAAGGCCACGCGCGACATGTATCTCGACGCCCACGGCAATCCGACCGACCAGAGCCGGGTCGGGCCGCTGGCGGTCGGCGTGCCGGGATCGGTGGCCGGCCTCGCCTACGCCGAGCGCAAGTACGGCAAGCTGAAGCTGGCCGACGTCATCGCGCCGGCCATCGCGCTTGCCGAGCACGGATTCATCCTGAACGAGGCCGAGGCGGCCTCGATGGCGCGCGCGAAGGTGCTCTTCGAGAAGTGGCCGGCCACGGCGAAGATCTTCCTGAAGGACGGCCAGCCGTATCGGGCGGGCGATCGGTTCGTGCAGACCGATCTCGCCCGGTCGCTGCGGCTGATTGCGGAGCAAGGCCCCGACGCCTTCTACCACGGGCACATCGCCGATCAGATCGTCGCCGAGGAGCAGGCGCACGGCGGCCTCATCACGAAGGCCGACCTGGCCGCCTACAAGCCGGTCGAGCGGAAGCCGATCACCGGCACGTACCGCGGCTACGGCATCGTCTCGATGCCCCCTTCGTCCTCGGGCGGCATCGCCATCGTCGAACTGCTGAACATCCTCGAGGGCTTCCCGATCGCGAAGGATGGCTTCAACACGCCCGAGACGATCCATCTGATGGCGGAGGCCGAGAAGCGGGTGTACGCCGACCGGTCGAAGTGGCTCGGCGACACGGCGTTCTTCCACGTGCCCGAGGCAGGACTCGAGTCGAAGAAGTACGCGGCCACGCTGCGGGCCCAGATCGGCCCGCGCGCCACGCCGGCCACCGCCATCCAGCCGGGCCAGCCGGCGCTCCACGAGTCGAAGCAGACCACCCACTACTCGGTGGTGGCCCCCGACGGCAGCGCGGTGTCGACCACGACGACGCTGAATGGCGGCTATGGAAACGGCGAGGTCGTGGCCGGCGCCGGGTTCCTGCTGAACAACGAGATGGACGACTTCAGTGCGAAGCCGGGCGCGCCGAACATGTTCGGCCTGATCGGCGGCACCGCCAACGCCATCGAACCGGGCAAGCGGATGCTCAGCTCGATGTCACCGACCATCGTCACGAAGAACGGCAAGGTGTTCCTGGTGGTCGGCAGCCCGGGCGGGTCGTACATCATCACCGCCGTGCTGCAGGTGATCATGAACGTCGTCGATCACGGGATGAACATCCAGCAGGCCGTCGATGCGCCGCGGTTCCACGACCAGTGGCTGCCCGACTACATCCGGATCGAGCGCCAGGGGTTCCCGCCGGACGTGGTCGCTGCCCTGGAGAAGATGGGCCACCAGGTGAAGGCCGAGGCTAACATGGGCGACGTGGAAGCGGTTATGATCGATCCGCGCACGGGCATGCTGTATGGCGCCTCCGACCCCCGGGGCGGCGGCAAGGCCGTGGGATACTGACGACCGTATGGATACGCTGACGCTGCCGCTGGACTACGCTGCGATCGAACGGATTCTGCCGCACCGCTATCCGTTCCTGCTCGTCGACCGGATTACCGAATTCGAGCTCGACAAGCGGATCGTGGGCATCAAGAACGTCTCGCTGAACGAGCGCTACCTCTCGCCGGTCGAGGACGGCCTGCCCGTCCTGCCACCGACCATCCTCACCGAGGCGGTCGCGCAGGTCGGCGCCATCATGATCCTCTCCAAGCCCGAGAACCGGGAGAAGCTGATCTTCTTCATGGGGATCGAGAAGGTCCGCTACCGCCGCCCGGTCCACCCGGGCGACGTGGTCGAGATCGAGGCCACCGTGCGGCGGCTGCGGAGCCGGATGGGGCTGCTGCGGGGGGTGGCGCGCGTAGACGGGAAGATCGTGGTCGAGGGGACGATGACCTTCGCGCTCGGCCCGCGCGGCAGCAAGCTCGGCGAGACGATCTAGTTCACTCCTCGGTTCCCTTCCACAGCACCCGCCCCAGCCGCGGGTGGTAGCCCGTGAACTCGCTGTCGGATCCGTCGTCGCGGACCGCGCGGCGGATCTGATTGATCTTCGCGTCGAGATCGTCGGCCATCGACAGGATGAACGCCTCGATGGTCATCGGCTCCACGGGCGAGCCGAACTCCTTCGAGCCGTGGTGCGAGACGATCAGGTGCTCGACCTGCGTGAGCAGCGACGGCGGGAAGTCGGAGATGCCGCGTGCCGCGTCGCGGACGGCCATGGCGCCGAGCGTGATGTGGCCGATCAGGTTCCCCTCGCGCGAGTACCGCGCCGACGTGTCGTACTCCAGCTCCTGCAGCTTGCCGATGTCGTGCAGGATCGCTCCGGCAACGACGAGATCGGCATTGGCTTCGTATCGCTCCGCCAGCAGCCGGCCGACCTCGGCGATCTTCAGGATGTGCTCCAGGAATCCGCCCCGGTACGCATGGTGCACCGTGACGGCGGCCGGCCAGACGCGCAGGCGCGCCTCGTTCTGCGTCGTCATCCGCTGCAGCAGCTCGCGCACGAACGGGTTCTGCACCCGTCCGATCACGCCCTGCAGCTCGGCCCACATCTCCTCGATGGCGCGCGGCGCCGCCGGGATGCAGAGCTCCTCGCTGAAGCCCTCCTTCCGATCCTGATCGGGATTCACCCGGCGGATCCGCTCGACGATGAACTGGAGCCGGCCCTGGTAGAGATTCGCCCGCCCCTGCACCTTCACGAAGTCGCCCGCACTGAACTCGTCCTTGTAGCGATCGACCTCGTCGAACAGGCGCGCGGTGAGCTGGCCGGTGTTGTCCTGCAGCGTGAGCGTGATGAACTCGCCGTTGCGCCCGGTGCGGACGTCCTTGTGCGCGCAGAGGAAGAACCCCCAGCCGCTGGAGTCCTCGCGGATGCCGGAGACCGAGGGCAGCTGCATCATGGGCAGGTAGTCGGTTCGCATGGGATGCTTAGATGATAGATCAGCAGGCGCTAATCCGTCCGCTGCGTCGCGCGTCCGCTCAGCGTCGCCCCGAGGTCCGCGACGACGACGGCCCGGGCCGTGGCCGGCCGCTCGCGGCGGACGATGGCGACGCCGGTCAGGATGACGACCATCGAGAGGATCGTGCGGGGGCCGAACGGCTCGCCGAGGACGATCGCACCGAGCACGACGGCAATCACGGTGTTGATGTAAGCGTACAGCGAGACGGTGGCGACCGGCAGGTGCTCGGCAGCGTACGAGAAGGCCACGAAGCCGCCGATGGCGCCGACGAGCGTCAGGTACACGTACGCCGTCAGCGTCGTCCCGGTGAACGACAGCCGGGTCCACTCGCCGATGACGGTGCCGCAGAGGGTCAGGCAGAGGCCGCCGGTCAGCATCTCCATCGCCGCCGCCATCGCCACGCTCTGCCCGTGCGGCTCGCGCTTGCGCCACGACGTGCCGACGGCCCAGCCGGCGCAGGCGATCTGGATCGCGAGGATCCCGAGCAGGAAGTGCCGATCGATGGGGTGGCCCGGGCTCAGCCCCGGCGACACGAGGAGGAGGATGCCCGCGAAGCCCACACCCAGGCCGAGCGCCTTCCCCAGGGTCCACCGCTCGCCGCCCGGCATCAGCGCCTCGAAGCCGACCATCCAGAAGGGCGTCGTCGCGATCGTCACCGCCGTCAGGCCGCTCGAGACCCACTGTTCGCCGACCACCACGCCGCCGTTGCCGAGACCGAGCAGCAGGAAGCCGAACACCGCGAACCGCGGCCAGGTTGACGGCGGTGGCAGCCGCTCGCCTCGCATCACCAGCACGGCCGCGAGCAGCGCCCCTGCCACCGTCCAACGCAGGCCGCCGAGCAGCAGCGGCGGCATGGTGTCGAGGGCGACGCGCATGCCGAGGTAGGTCGTCCCCCAGATCAGGCACACGGCGGCCCAGGCGAACCAGGCCAGTCGCCGCTGCCGGGCCGACACGCTCACCGCGACGCTCGAGGGGGCAGGATGGATTCGCGCACGGAGGCTTCAGTGTAGCAGGGCGCGCCGGATGAACCGCGCGATCGGCTCAGGCGGTGGGAGCGGGACCGGCGCCCGGGGCGTCGCTCGCGTCGACCGTCACGTGCACGCAATCGCGCCCCTCGCTCTTGGCGCGATACAGGGCGGTATCGACGCGGGCGATCAGGTCGTCGCCGTCGACCTCGCCGGGCCGCGCCGGCGCCACGCCGAAGCTGCCGGTGACGGACAACCGCTCGCCCTTCCACTCGAGCGCAAGCGCCGCCAGGTCCCGCCGGAGCCCCTCCGCCACGCGCCGCGCACCTTCGAGCGGCGTCTCCGGCAGCAGCACGAGGAACTCGTCGCCGCCGTAGCGGCACTTCAGGTCGCTGCCGCGGAGGACGTCCTGCATCAGCCGGCCGACGGCCGCCAGCACGTGATCCCCGCAGAGGTGCCCGTGGCGATCGTTGACGTCCTTGAAGCGATCGAGGTCGAACATGATGACCGACAGCGGGCGCGGTCCGCGTCGCGCGCGCCGCAGCTCGGCGTCGATCACCTCCAGCGCGTGATGGCGGTTGAAGCAGCCGGTGAGGTCGTCGCGCAGGCTCTGTTCGCGCACCTTGCCGAACAGCTCGGCGTTCCGTACCGAAATCGCCAGCAGGGCGGCCGCCGTGGTCAGCAGCCGCCGGCGCGGATCCGCGAGCGCGGCCGGCGCCACGCCCATCACCCCGACCGGCGAGCCGCCCGCGACCAGCGGGAAGCACAACTGCCCGTCCAGCTCGATCGGATCGGCGGCGCGCAGCGGGTCTCCGGGCGCCGCCAGCGCCCGATCCGCCAGCTCCATGCGCGCCCGCGCGGTGACGGGCGCGGCTTCCTCGGTCGGCCCGACCAGCATGTGCCAGGTGCCTCGCGCGCGGATGACCACCCACACGTCTCCGGTGGCGGCCAGCCGATCGAGGTGCTGCAGGACGGCATCGCGCACGGCACCCGAATCGAGCGCACGCGCGAGCGACCGCGCAAGGGTGACCAGCTCTTCGAGCTCCGCCGCCCGTTCCTGCGCCAGCCTCGCCTCGCGCGCGGAGGCCGCGACCTGCGCCTTCATGAACTGGCGCTTGCCCTGCTGCTGCAGCAGCAGCGCGACCGCCAGGATCACGAGGGCTGGCACCAGCGCCAGGCCCGACGTCGCCTCGGCCTGGCGGGCCAGGTCGAGCAATTGCACGATCGGGCGGGCAAACGCCACGACGAGTGCAACCGCCAGCCCGACGAGCAGCACGGCGTCCGATCGATCGAACAACCGCATGATTCAGTGAGGGGACGATCTCCGGTGCGACTCTAACGCAGTTTGCCCCTCACGCATTCACACAGATCCGTCCTGTCGCCTGCCGCCTACTTCCCGTCCTCTCCCAGGAACCCGTAGTCCCCGCCGCTCATCCACGCGCCGCCGTCGATCGTGAGCACCTCGCCGGTGATGAAGCCGGCGTAGGGCGACGCGAGGTACGTCACGGCATCGGCCACTTCACCGGGCCGCCCCCAGCGTCCCAGCGGCACGCCGTCGGTGATCCGCTGCACCGCCTGCTGGTTCGGCCAGAGCTGGCGCGCCGCGCCGGGCGATTCCACCGGTCCCGGCGCCACCGCATTCACGCGGATGCCATGTCTCGCCCATTCGACGGCGAGCGTCTGCGTCATCGACATCACGCCCGCCTTGGCCGCCGCCGAGTGAATCGTGCCGGGACTGCCCGTCCAGACGTAGTTGGCGAGGATCGAGACAATCGCCCCGCCGCCGCCGCGCGCGATGAGGTGCCGTCCCACGGCCCGCGAGCAGTAGAAGCTTCCGTTCAGGACGATGGAGATGACGGCGTTCCAGCCGTTCGGCGAGAGGTCCTCGGCACGGCAGATGAAGTTGCCCGCGGCGTTGTTCACCAGCACGTCGATCCGCCCGAACGCCTCCACCGCGCGCGCCACCATGGCATCGACCTGCGCCGGGTCGCGCACGTCGGTCGGCACGGTGAGCGCCGACAACCCGGCGGCCCGCAGCCCCTCGGCGGCTTCGTCCAGGTGAGCCGCGCTCCGGCTCGCCAGGACGAGGTGGGCGCCGAGCTCACCGAACCGGCGGGCGATGGCCAGTCCGATGCCGGTCCCGCCGCCGGTGACGATGACGACCTGATCTCGAAACGTGGACGATGGAAGCATGGGGGCTCCAGTCTCCGGGCTTCGGGCTCCGGGCCCCGCCCTGATCTCCCGAGCGCCCGAGCGCCGAGTCCCGAGCGCCTGACTCAGGCTACAATGGTAGCCGCTATGGCCACTCAGCACCGTCAGGATCCGGAACCGGCGAAGGGCGGCGGCAGTTCGCTCTTCGGTCTCGTGTTTCTCGCGGTGGCGCTCGTCGCCGTGGTCGCCGCGGCCGTCTACTATCAGCGCTCGGCGCCGCGGCCGCAGCTGGCAGCCACCCCGCCAGCCACCACCCCCGCGCCGCCGGC
>JAGWRA010000181.1 GCA_028876655.1 Acidobacteriota bacterium
GGAGCAAGCCCCGACCGCCCGGCTGCAAGACCGTCGCCACCGGATGGTGCCGGAACGAGGGCGCGCGCCAGGGGAAATTGAGAGAACTCAGGCCTGAAAATGCGGATTCCGAGGGATCTGCCTGTCAGTGGGACGACTGGGGGTCGGCGAGCCGACACTCGCCTTCGCGGCGCGGCGCTTCGGCGGAGCGGGTCCGCCTCGGACCAGGGTTCGGAGAACGCGCGTCGGCGCCCGCGCCTACGCGATCCGCACCGACCGCCAGTCCACGTCGTCGGCCGGCGTCGCATGCGCCGACGTCATCGCCGCCATCTGCCGCGCCTCGGCGCTCGGCACGAAGTCCGGCACCGCCCCACACAGGTCGGTAATGGCCGCCATCGGATCGTGCCGCCGGACGTCGTCTCTGAGGGCGCGCAGGGCGCGACGCACCCGGCCCTCGTCGATGGCGCGCTGGCGCGCCACCCAGATTCGGCCGTGGGTCGTCCGCGTGAGGTCGAGTCCCTGCGACGTCAGGTCCTCGCGCAGCTTCTCGCCGGGTCGCAGGCCGATCACCTCGATCGGCACCGGCGGCAGCCCGGCCCGCTCCGCGACGGCCAGCAGCCGCACCGCCAGGTCGCCGATGCGCACCGGGGCCCCCATGTCGAGCCAGTAGATCTCCCCCGCCCGGCCGATGAGGTCGGCCTTCAGGATGAGGGCCACCGCCTCGCGGGCCGTCATGAAGTACCGGGTCGCCTCGGGGTCGGTCAGCTGGATCGGCAGCCCCGCCTGGATCCGCTCGATCATCAGCTCGACGACCGACCCGCTGCTGCCGAGGATGTTGCCGAAGCGGACCGCGAGGGGCCGGAACGTCGACGCGGCTTCCGACAGCGCAACCAGCTCCGCGAGCCGCTTGGTCGCCCCCATGACGCTGCGCGGCTGTGCCGCCTTGTCGGAGGAGACGACGACCAGCCGGGCGCCGACTTCACGGGCGCCGCGCGCCACGTTCAGCGTGCCGAAGACGTTGGTTTCGACGGCCGGGCAGACGGCGCGCTCGACCATCGTCACGTGCTTGTAGGCGGCCGCGTGGTACACGGCGTGCGGCCGGGCCTGCTGGCAGGCGGCGCGCACGTGGCGCATCCGGCCCACGTCGCCGAGCACGGGATCGAGCGGCACCCCGGGGAACGCGGCGGCCAGCTCGCGCTCGATGTGGAAGAGGTTGTACTCCGACTGCTCGACGAGCGTCAGCCGCGCCGGACGGCACGCGGCGATCTGCCGCGACAGCTCCGACCCGAGCGACCCGCCGGCGCCGGTCACCAGGAGGCGCTGGCCGGCGAACCGCAGCCGCTCGTCGTCGGTGAGCAGGTGCCGCTGCTCGCGGCCGAGCAGGGCCTCGTGGACGGCGAGGCGTACCTTGTCAGTCATGCGATGGGGCCTGTGCCTTCCCCGCCGGCGGCGCCGGCTGCTTCCCTGGTTCCTCGGCCTGGCTCGTCGTCGGGTTCAGGATCACGATGTCGACGCGCCGGTTCAGCGCCCGGTTGGCGGCCGAGGTATTCGGCACGCGCGGGTGGAACTCGGCGTAGCCGGCGGCGGAGACGCGCTCCGGCTGGATCTGGCTGTGCGCCAGCAGATAGGCGACGACGTTGGTCGCGCGGCTGGTCGACAGCTCCCAGTTCGACGCGAACCGCGCCGTATGGATCGGGACGTCGTCGGTGAACCCTTCGACCCGGATGTGGTTGCCGATCTCCGAGAGCGTGACCCCAATCTGGTCGAGGACCCCCTTGGCCTCGTCCGACAGGTCGGCGCTCCCCAGCCCGAACGACCCGGCCTCGCGGATCGAGATGACCAGGCCGCGGGGATCGCGCTGGATGTCGAGCAGCTTGTTGCCGATGGCCGGCGCCAGTTCCTTGACGAGCGCGGACTCGACCTCGTTCAGGTCGAGCTCGTGCCCCTTCGGCCCGCCGGCCCCCGCCGGCTTCGGGTTCCGCCCCAGCACGTCGTCGCCCGCCACGGGCAGCTGCTGGTTCACGCCGAGCTTCTGCAGCCGCGCCTGGTAGTCCTTCGCGTCGAAGGCCATCTGGAACGAGCCGACCATCGCGCTGAGCTTCTGGGCGTCGACGTGCGACATCGCGTACATCGTGGTGAAGAAGGCGAACAGCAGCGTGACGAAGTCGGCGTAGGAGACCAGCCACCGCTCGTGATTCGTCGCGCTGTGCCCCGCGCGGCGGAACCGGGAGCGGCGGCGCGCGGCCACCGGCACGGCGGCGGCGCCGGGCGCCGGGTCCTTCCTGCGGGGATCGGGTCTGGGCACGGTACGCACTCCCTCAGGCCGCCGCGCGGCGGCTCTTGTCCGCTTCCTCGCCGGTCTGCGCCGCGAACCCGAGCAGCTTCTCCTGGATCGTCCGCGGGTTCAGCCCTTCCTGGATCGCCATGATCCCCTCGACGATCAGCTCGCGGCGGCGCGCCTCGTGCCGCGCCTTCATCTTCAGCTTCGTGGCGATCGGCAGGAAGATCAGGTTCGCCGAGCCGACGCCGTACACCGTGGCGACGAACGCCACGGCGATGCCGGCCCCCAGCTTGGTGGGGTCGGCCAGGTTCTGCATGACGTGGATCAGGCCGAGCACGGCGCCCAGGATGCCGACCGTCGGGGCGTATCCGCCGCCGCTCTCGTACACCTTCGCCGGGATCTCGTCGTGCTCCTCGCGGCTCTGGTTCTCGATGTCCAGCATCTCGCGCACCGCGTGGGGATCGGTGCCGTCGACCGCCAGCCGCAGCCCCTTCTGGAGGAATGGATCGTCGATGTGATCGAGGTCGTCCTCGAGCGACATGATCCCTTCCTTCCGCGCCTTCTTCGCGAAGCCGAGGATGGTGTCGATGGTCGTCATGGGCGGCTCGCCGTCCCACAGGAACACCGTGCGCAGCGCCGAGAGCGCCCGCGTGACGTCGGCCAGCGAGAAGCTGAGCAGGACGGCCCCGAGGGTGCCGCCGAAGACGATCAGGGCCGCCGTCAGCTGCAGCAGCGACCCGACCGACCCGCCTTCGATCGCCTGCCCGAGCAGGATCAGCCCGATGCCGACCGGCACCCCGGCCACCGACGTGAAGTCGACGCGCGTGGATCTCTTCTTCACCGTGACGTCCGTTTCGCCGGCTCGACGGCCAGCACCCGGGCGGCCTCGCGCGGATAGTCGCCGCGCGATACCGCCCGCTTGAACTCCAGCACACGCTCGACGATCGCCTCGGGGTCCTCACGCACCAGCAGCTTCGTGCCGCCGGCCAGCGAGATCATCGTGTCGGGCGTCTGCTCGATCGACTCGATGTGATCGATGTTCAGCAGCATCGGCGTCCCGTCGAGCCTGGTGACGGCGATCATGCGACCCTCGCGCGGGCGCCGAGCGCGTCGGCGGCCCGGATGACGTCCGCCAGGGAGGCCGGCGTCGCGCCGTCTCCGGCCCCCTCCAGCACCTGGCGCATGTACTCGAGGTCGGCCGGCGTGTCGACCGTGACCCGCAGGTCCGGCCGCCGCACGGCGATGGGCGCATCCAGCCACCGCACCTGGTAGCGCAGCCGGTTGAACTTCACGTAGGGCGTGACGTGTTCGCGGTCGTACGGCTCCACCGCGTGGGCCGCCGCGTCGAGCAGCGCGTCGGCGCGCACCGCCTCGACCGCCGCGCCGTGCGGCAGGCCACGCTCGCAGCAGTAGTCCGCGCCGCTCCGGCGCAGATCCTCCAGCAGGCGGGCCGGCCCCTCGACGTCGATCGCCGGGTCGTCGCCCGTCGCCCGCACCACGTAGGTCGCCCCGGTCTCGCGTGCCACCTGCGCGAAGCGCCGCAGCACGTCCTCGCGCGGCCCCCGGATCGTCCGGACGCCGTACCGCAGGGCCTCGGCCGCCAGCGCGTCGTCTTCCGGTCCGACCGTCGTCGCCAGCACGACCGGCGCCACGGCGGCGGCGGTGAGACGCCGCAGGCAGTGCCCGATGAGCGTGTCTCCGGCCAGCCGTGCGAGCGCCTTGCCGGGCAGCCGCTGCGAGGCCATCCGGGCCTGCAGCACGATGACGGTGTCGGGTTGGATCATAGAACCTCTCTCCATGGGGCTCCGCCCCGGATCGCGGCGGTCCCGCCGAGGGGCCGTCACGCGGCGGGCGCCGGTGCAGCCGCCTGCGCGGTCGCCTCGTGCGGCTCGAGCAGCTGCACCTCGCCGTCGGGCACGAACACGGAGCTCTCGTAACTCGTCATCCACAGGTCCCGCTGGTAGCGGCCGATCTGCGGCAGCACGCAGCGTCCGATCGTCAGCTCGACGAGCAGCCGCGGGAAGTCGGCGCCGGCGGCAATCGTCAGCGGGATGCCGCCCGAGAACCGCGGGTTGATCTCGAAGATGACCGGCCGCCCGTCCACGAGGCGGCACTGGATGTTCACGGCCCCGGCGAAGTCGAGCGCGCCGGCGCAGCTCAGCGCGAGATCGATCAGCGCGCGGTCGCCCGAGGTCCGTCCGCGGTCGGTCACCCCCGAGCGGATGACCACACGCTCGCGCGGGACGACGGCGATCGGCCGGCCGTCGAAATCACACAGCATGTCGATCGTGTATTCGGCCCCGGGCAGGTATTCTTGAATCACCGGGTCCGGCACGTAGTCGAGGAAGAAGGCCAGCTCGCGCGGCGTCGAGGCCCGGAAGACGTTCACGCTGCCCCGCCCGAAGCGCGGCTTCACGACGACGGGCAGCGGCACGTCCGCCGGCAGGTCGTCGCGCCGCCAGGTCCGCACGGCCGGCAGGCCGCGCGTCCGCAGGTGCGCGCAGAGCGCCTGCTTGTCGTTGCACAGCTCGGCGGTGGTCCGGCTCGACGCGGCCACCCGCACGCCCATCCGCTCGAACGCCGGCCGCAACCCGCCGAACAGCGGCAGCTCGTCGTCGATGGTCGGCACGATCAGGCCGATCCGCTCACGCTGGCAGATCGCGCCGATCTGGTCCGGATAGCCCGGGTCGTCCGACAGCGAGACCCGGTAGGCCCGATCCGCCATGTAGACGGCGGGCGACATCGGGTTCACGTCGGTGACCACCACCGAACCGGCGAGCCCCAGTTCGCGCTGCGCGCGGCGGAACGCCTGGACGAGCGGCACGCGCCGCGACGCCGCCGTCACCAGGACGTTAAGCGACTTCACGGATGCCTCCCGCCGCGGCCTCGAGATCCTCTTCGGTGAACGGCGTCCCCGCGGGAATGAACCGGTGCACCCGCATCCCCACCACGTCGCGCCAGCGCGCCGGGGGCAGGCCGTCGCCGGGCCGCAGCAACGCGACGTCCGCCTCGGTCACGCGCGAGCCCGGCCGCAGGTCGCGGCGCGCGTACACGCTGCGCCGGCTCGCCGTCCGGTTGCCGGCCTCGGCCGGCACGCACGTCTTCCCGGCGTCGCCGAGGACGCGGCGCACGTGGGCCGCCGTCCGCGCGATCGCCCGCAGCTGGTCCGGCGTCGACGAGACCGCCGCGTCCACGCTCCCGTCGTCGGCCGCCAGGACGACGTGCCGCTCGTAGAGCGAGGCGCCGAGCGCGACGGCCAGTGCCGCCGCCAGCGGTTCGGTCGTGTGATCCGACAGGCCCACCGGCACGCCGAAGGCCGAGGCCAGGGTGTCGATCGCGCGCAGGTGCTCGCTGCCGGAGGGGACCGGGTAGGCCGACACGCAGTGCAGCAGCGCGAGCTCGCGCGCGCCGGCGGTCCGCGCGTGCACGACGGCGTCGGCCACCTCGGCGAGGTCGCTCATGCCGGTCGACAGGACGACCGGCTTGCCCGTCTGCGCCACCCGCTCGATGAGCGGCAGGCACGTGAGGTCTCCGCTCGCAATCTTGTAGGCGTCGACGCCGACCCGCTCCAGCAGGTCCACCGCCTCGAGCGACAGCGGCGTCGAGATGAACGCCAGGCCGTGGCGGCGGGCACGCGCGGCCACGGCGTGATGGGCGGCCTCGTCGAGTTCGAAGCCGGCGAAGAACTCCGCGAGCGACTCGGCCGCGACGTGCTGGGGCGCCGGACACGCCGGCGTCACGAGGCCGTCGGGGGTCAGCGTCTGCAGCTTCACCGCCGAGGCGCCGGCCTCGGCGACCGCGTCGACCAGCGCGAGGGCCCGCTCGACCGAGCCGCCATGGTTCAGGCCCAGCTCGGCGACCAGGAACAGTTCGCGGTCGGGGCCGACCAGGCGCCCGCCGATCTCAAGAGACGTAGACTGCGGCATAGTCCACCAGCGCTTCCGCGGCGTCTGGGATCTCCCGGAGGGTCGCGACGACCAGATCCGCCTCGCACGATTCGGAGACCTCGGCGTGGGCGAAGCGTCCCCGCCGGATCCGGATCGACCACAAGCCTGCGCGCCGCGCGCCCGCGATGTCGCACCACGGGTCGTCACCCGCAAAGACGCATCGCTCGGGCTGCACGCCGAGCCGTACGATCGCGGCACGGAACGCCGCCGGATCGGGCTTGCCCCGTCCGTCCCCGTGCTCGCAGGCGTAGATCACGTGATCGAGCAGCGGCGCCAGTCCGAGGGCCGCCACCTTGCGCGCCTGCACACCCGGCAGGCCGTTGGTCAGCAGTCCGACGCGCCAGCCCGCGCGCCGCATCCGCGCCAGCAGCCGCCGCGCGTCCCGGCGCAGCGACAGCCGCGGGCGGTGCTCCCGGATGACGTCGACGAACTCGGGGATCATGATGGGGTCGATGTCGAAGGTGGCGCACAACGCCTGCAGCGCCGTGCTGCGGTGCCCCGCCCGCAGCGCCCGGACCAGCACCGCGAACGCCTCCTGCCGCGGCACCTCGAACAGCCGCTCGGCCTCGCCGGCGACGGCCGCGAAGCCGCTCAGCAGGAACCGCCGCTCCGGATACAGCGTGTCGTCGAGATCGACGATCAGTCCCCGTGCCGCCATGACCCCCTGCCTCCCGCGGCCAGCCGGGACAGCGCCGCGGCCACCCGCCAGACCCCGCGCCCGTCCACCTGCGCCCTCGCCCGGCGCCCGATCGCCCGCCGGCGCCGCGCGTCGTGCATCAGCCCGAGCACCAGCTCCACGGCCCGCCCCGCCGTGCGGGATGTGCCCGCGTCGATCGCCGCGCCGCGCGCGGCGAACGCCCGGATGGTCGGCCGCTGCGCCGGCACGACGGCCAGCGCCACCACCGGCACGCCGAGGCAGCAGGCCTCGTACAGCGTCACACCACCCGCCAGCACCGCGACGGTCGTGCGCGCCAGCTCGCGGCCCAGCCCGTTGGCCGGCGGCAGCCAGCGCAGGTTCGGCTCGGGCGCCGACCGCTGGCGATCGACGAACCCGCCAGCCACCCGCACCTCGACGTCCGGCAGCTGCCGCGCGATCCGGCGGCCCAGCCGCCAGGCGAGCCCCGCCCGCGCCCCGCCGCCGAGCGCGATGAGCACGCGCGGCTCGGTCTCCGACAGCCGCAGGCTCCGCAGCCGCGCCAGCGCCGGATCGAGCACGGCGTACCGCGGTCCCCGCAGGGCCCGGCTCCCCTTCTCCGGCCGGATCGGCTCGATGCTCCCGTCGATCTGCAGATCCGAGCGGCAGCGGCCCAGCCCCAGATCGTGCACGCTGGCCACCGGCGTCCGCCGGCGGCGCGCCGCGCGGCACCAGCGCTCGGCCGCCCGTCCGTCCGGGTCGTCGACGAGCACCAGGTCGGGATGGGTCCGCTGCAGCACATCCGCCGCCGGCCCCTCGACCACGCGATGGCCGAGCCGCCGCGCCACCCGCGCGGCCGTGTCCCCGCCCCGGACCGAGACGACCGCGTCGGCCTCGAGCACGCGCGCCAGCCAGGCGCACCGCACCAGGTGCCCGAAGCCCCGTCTGGGTCCGCCGGCGGCCCGGATCACCACCCGCGTCACCGCAGCGCCTCCCGGACCGCGTCGATGACCCGTGCCACCTCCGCGTCGGCGAGCGACGCCGACAGCGGCAGCGACAGCGTCCGGTCGGAGACGAACTCCGCGTTCGGGAACTGCCCGCGCCGCAGGCCGAACCGCTCGCGGAAGAAGGGCTGCAGATGGAGCGCGGTGAAGTGGATGGCCGTGCCGATCCCCTCGGCCGCCAGCCGGGCCCGGAGTTCGTCGCGCGAACGGCCGCAGACGTCCCGATCGACGAGGATCGTGTAGAGGTGCCGCGCGTGGACCATCCCGGCGTCGGGCGGCACGGGCCGCGTCACGGGCAGGTCGGCGAGCCCGTCGTCGTACTGACGCCAGATCTGCTCGCGCCGCGCCAGCATCTGGTCGAGACGGGCGAGCTGGTGCAGGCCGATGGCGGCCTGCAGGTCCATCATGTTGTACTTGAAGCCCGCCATCACGACTTCGTAGTCGGCCGGCCCGCCGTGCTCGTACCGCCGCCAGGCGTCGCGGCTCATCCCGTGCAGGGACGCCACGCGCATCCGGGTGGCCGCCTCCTCCGACGCGGTCGTCACCATGCCGCCTTCGCCCGTCGTCAGGTTCTTCGTCGCGTAGAAGCTGAAGCAGGTGAAGTCGGCCGTCGTCCCGATCTTGCGTCCCGCCACCACGGCTTCCGCGGCGTGGGCCGCATCCTCGACGACGAGCAGGCCGCGGTCGCGCGCCAGCGCGGTGAAGGCCGGGACGTCGACCGGCCGGCCGCCGAAGTGGACCGGCAGCAGCACCCGCGTGCGCGGCGACACCGCCGCGGCGGCGGCCGCCGGATCCAGGTTCATCGTGACCGGATCGATGTCGGCGAAGACCGGCGTCGCCCCGGTGTGGATGACGGCGTTCGCCGTGGCGCAGAAGGTCAGCGGCGTGGTCACCACCTCGTCACCCGGCCCCGCACCGGCCGCGAGCAGCGACAGGTGGAGGGCGGCGCTGCAGGAGCTGACCGCGAGGGCGTGCGGCGCGCCGACGTACTCGGCGAACCGCCGCTCGAACGCCTGGACGCGCGGGCCCGTCGTCAGCCAGCCCGACTCCAGGGTGTCGATGACCTCCGCGATCTCGCCCGCGCCGATCGACGGGCGCGCGAAGGAGACCGGGGCCGAGGCGGCGGTCGTCGTCAGAGGCGGCACAGCAGACGCTCCACGGCGGCCGGCAGCGTGCGGCCGCCGGCGCCCGTGCGGGCCGGCGACACGCGCGCGGCCGTCCCGTCGGCCACGCCGAACAGGCGCCGGTTGCTGAAGACCAGCAGGTTGTCGTGCGGCGTCGCCCGCCGGTCGGCGTCACGGCGCCAGGTCTCGAAGTCGGGCAGCAGCGCGACCGCCAGGTCGAGCCGCACCACGTCGCCGCTGCTGCTGACGACGATCAACTCCTCGTCCTCCCAGCTCAGATGGGTCGGCTCGTGGAGCCAGGGGTGCGTCCCGAGGCGGAAGTGCGGCCAGCCCGTCCGCGAGAGCGGGCGGCCCGGACGCGGGTCGGTCGCACCGATCACGGCGACGTGCTGCCCGTCGGGCTCGAACACCTGCAGCCGGTTGTTGCGCTGATCGGCCACGACCAGCAGCGGATCGGGTCCGGCTTCCCCCTCGCCCTGGCCGTCGCCGAAGTCGGGCGTCGCCACCGCGATCGCCGTCGGCGCGTTGAACAGGCCGGCACCCGCGCCGAAACCGCCGAAGGCGCCGAGCGGCTGTCCCTCCGCCGACAGGACCTGGATGCGATGGTTGCCGGCGTCGCAGACGTAGACGCGCGTCTCGCCCGACTCCGGATGGGCGAACACCGCGATCCCGCGCGGGTGGAGGAACTGGCCTCCGTCGTACCCGGGCCCGCCCACCAGGCGGCGCGTGCCGTCACCCTCGAGGATCATCAGCCGGTGGTTCAACTCATCCGTGAGGTACCAGCGGCCGTCCGGCCCCTGGGCGAGCGAATGGATCGGCCGCGCCCCGGGCGCGCCGAGCAGCACTTCCCACGTCATCGCGTCGTTCGAATCCCCTGCGGTCCGAGCAGCCTGCGTCATGGTCCTGTCCCCTGCGTGGGGTCGCCGGTGCGCGCCGGTCCGTCGACAGCGTGGTCGGTGGACCGACCCGCGAACGCGCCTGATTGCGCGAATCACGGCCAGATTAGGGGCCGGCGAGTCGTCTGCGCCGGGATCGAGCAAGGGGGGTACCAGGTCAGCCGGGACGGAGGGACGAAGTGGAGGACGCCGGCGCGCAGGTGGCGGCGCGGACGTCGCGGAACGGGCGGGAGACCGGCGGCGTCAGGCCGCCGGGATCTGCTCGCGCAGGGCGTGGAACACCGGCCCCCACGTGCTGAGCGCCGGCTGGAAGTCGTACTCCAGGATGTCGGCGACCGTCAGCCAGTCGTGCGCCTGCTGCGCGTCGATGATCGACTCGAGCTGGCCGACCAGTTCGCTGAGCTGCATGGACACCGGGCGCCCGTTCCACTCCATCCGGTCCAGGCTCACACCGAGCGCCACCGCGCCGGTATTGAGGATGGAGATCAGCGACCGGATCGCTTCGCCCAATTCCGCCAGCTGCTGGTTCGCGCCGACCAGATCGGCGCCGCGGAAGGCTTCGCCCGTGCGGCCCGTGGCCTGGACGAGCGAGGCGATCGCACTGGCGCCCTGCGCCAGCGCCTCGTCGATCAGGTCGCCGGGCGTCGCCGTCTCCACTTCGACGAGCTCGACCTCCCCCAGCGGCCGCTCGACGACGGCCCGGCCGCGGAATGTCGGTTCCTCGACCCCGTCGAATCGGACGGCCGTCACCACTTCGCCGCGGGTGCTTGCGTCGCGCTCGAAGAATTCCAGCAGTTCACCCCAGGATTCCGGCTGTTTCTCGAGCGAGTAGTCTTCGTCGTTCAGCACGAGTCGCGGCATGCACGCCTCCCTGACCCGCCCTCCAAGCGAGAAGCTTGCCAGGTCCGGATCCCCGCGCCGCGCACTGGCGTGAGTCGTGCATCCCCACCCCGCGCGGCCCCGTTCACGGCCCGCCATGCGCCGGTTGCGACCATGATGCCCGAGACCCCGACCCTCAGCCTCTGCCTGATCGCCCGGAACGAGGAAGTCCATCTCCCCCGGTGCCTGGCCTCCGTGCGCGACCTGGTCGACGAGATGATCGTCGTCGACACCGGCAGCACGGACCGCACCATCGACATCGCCCGCTCGTTCGGCGCGCGGGTCTTCGAGATCGCCTGGCACGACGACTTCAGCGAGGCGCGCAACTACAGCCTCGCCCGGGCCACCGGCGAGTGGATCCTCGTCCTCGACGCCGACGAGTCGATCGCCGCGCGCGATCATGCGCCAATCCGTGCACTGATCGCCCGCGACGACCTCAACGCCGTCACCGCCTTCCAGCGCCACTACCTCGTGGCCGGGACGGTCATCGGCTGGCAGCCGGGCCCGGGCGGCTACGACGAAGGCAAACCCTACCCCGGCTTCTTCGACGTCGAATGCCGGCGCCTCTTCCGCAATCGTCCGTGGATGCGCTTCCAGAATCGCGTGCACGAGGAACTGGTCTCCACCGATCCGGCCCAGCCCCTCGTCCAGACGCTCGGCGACTGGATCATCCACCACTACGGCAAGGCGGACGGGATCGCCCGGCTGCGGGAAAAGGGCGAGGCCTACCTGCGCATCGGGCTGCAGAAGGTGAAGGACCGGCCCCGGGATCCGCTGGCCCACTACGAGCTCGGGATTCAGTACCTCGAGCTCGACCGGCCCCGTGACGCGCTCGCCGCCTTCACGAAAGTGCAGGCGCTGGCCCCGAACTTCCGCGATACGCCGCTGCGGATCGCGATCTGCCTGATCCGCGCGAAGGACCACGGCCGGGCCCTCGGGGCCCTGAAGGCCGCCGCGCGCGTGCTGCCGCAGTTCCGGGCCGAAATCGCTCTCGAAGAGGGCAACATGTACCGCCAGCTCGGCAACACTGCGGCCGCCGAGGCGGCCTTCCGGCGCGCCATGGCCCTGAACCCGGGGTTTGCCGCCGCGGCCGTCAACGTGGCGCTGCTCTGCCGCAGCGAGGGCCGGCTGCCCGAAGCCCTCGCCAGCCTCGACACCGCCCTGATCCATTGCCCGACGCACTTCGAATCGCGCGCGCTCCGGGCGCAGGTCCGGCGGGACGCCGGCGACGACCATGGTGCGCTCGAGGACCTCGAGCAGCTGGGATCGCACCAGGGCGCCCTCCGCCTCCGTGCCCGCATCCTCGCCCAGCAGCGACGGTTCACCGAGGCGCAGGCCTGTCTCGAGGGCATGCCGGAGGCGACCGACGCCGAGATCAGCAGCCTGCGCGGCGCCGTGGCCCTCGGCCTCGGTGACGTCCGCGGGGCGGTTACCGCGTTGCGCCAGAGCGTCGAGGCCCATCCGTCCGACGAGGCCCACCTGAACCTGTCGACGGCCCTCGAGGCCGCCGGCGACACCCGCGGCGCCCTGCAGGCCGCCGCCGAGGCCCTCCGCCTGGCGCCCGAAGAAGCGGCCGCCGCGGCCCGGTTTGCCCAGCTCACCGGCGAGATGCTCCGGCACCGCGCCGACAGCCGCGACGCCGCCTTGACGATCTTCTTCTATCAGCCGCACAGCATCGCGTTCGATGCGCGCACCCCGCGCACGCGCGGCCTCGGCGGCACCGAGAGCGCCATCGTCTATCTCGCGGAAGCTCTCGCCCGGCTCGGCCACCGGACCGTCGTGCTGAACGGCTGCGACGAGCCCGGCACGTTCGAAGGGGTGGAATACGCGCGCTGGGAGACCCTCCCGGTCCGGGCGATCGCCGACCGGCCGGACGTCGTCGTCGCGGTCCGCTTCTGGCAGCACATCGGCCGGACCCGCTTCGCTCCGCTCCAGATCTTCTGGACCGGCGACGCCTTCGATCAGCCGTTCCTGGAGCAGCTGGCCGACCGGCAGGCCCGGACCGAGATCGATTTCTTCATGCTGCAGAGCGACTGGCAGGCGGACACCTTCCGGTCGCACTTCCAGATCCCGCCCTGGCAGGTCCTGCGGACGGCGCTCGGGGTGGCCGGATCCACGGTCGATCCCCCGCTCCAGCCGGAGCCGGCCGCCACGCGGCCGCGCCGGCTGGCGTACGCCAGCACGCCGTTCCGCGGGCTCGACGTCCTGCTCGATCTCTTCCAGCGCATCCGAGCCGCCTGTCCCGATGCCGAGCTCGACGTCTTCAGCAGCATGCGGGTCTACGGGATGGCCGAAGCGGAAGACCGCCGGCAGTTCCGCGCGCTCTACCGCAAGGCCAGGCAGCCCGGCGTCAACCTCGTGGGGACGGTCCCGCAGCTCGAGCTGGCCAGGCGGCTCCAGCAGGCCCGGATCCTCGCCTATCCAAACCACTACGCCGAGACCTTCTGCATTGCCGCTGCCGAGGCCCAGGCCGCCGGCTGCGCCGTGGTCACCTCCGCCCTCGGGGCCCTGCCGGAAACCGTAGGCCCGGCCGGCATCTGCATCCCCGGCGACCCGCACCTGCCGGCCTATCAGCAGGCCTTCGTCGACGCCTGCGTCCAGCTGCTGACCGACGATGAACGGTGGGGCGAGATGAGCCGCTGCGCCCTCGCCCGGAGCTGGCAGGACTACGACTGGCCGGCGATTGCCGACCGATGGGCGGCCGTCTGTCATGACGCCCTCGCGATCGACTCGCCCGCGCTCGAACGCATGGCCGTGCACCTTGCCGCTGGCCGCGCCACGCTCGCCGGGCGGATGCTCGAGCGCGACGCTCCGGCCGCCCTGCCTGCCGCGGTCCGGCAGGGGCTGGCCGGCCTGATTGCCGGCCGCCTGGGACCGGCCGAACCGCCGTCGGCCGATCTGGTCCGTGACATCGCCATCTGGGCCCCGCCATTCAGGCGCCTGGGCCTGCTCGACGGTCCCTTCAATCGCGTGTCAGGAGCTGCCGCATGATCCCCACCGACCCGCAGACCCCCTCGACGGCCAGGCTGAATCCTGCGCAGTCGGTCGAACAGCAGATGTGGACCGAGGCCCTGCCCAGGAACCTGGAGCCGGTCGATCCGTACTTCGGCACCTTCTTCTCGCTGATGCGCCAGTCGATTTCCTCCGGCGGCTCGGAGCTCGGACTGGCCATGACCCTCTTCTCGCTGGCCGTCTCGACCCGGGCGGCCCAGATCGTGGAGATCGGCCGGTTCAAGGGGCTGTCGACGCTGGCGCTGGCCAGCGCGCTCAAGTTCAACGACGTGGGCTGGGACGAGCCGGCCCAGCACAAGCAGCGGCCCGACGTCGCCTACGCCGAGTTCGAAGGGCGGCGGGCCCGCCGCCTGCTCTCGATCGACCCCTTCCCGACGGTGGAGGCCGACCAGCTGATCGCCCGGGCCGGCCTGTCGCCCTACGTGGTATTCGTCAACCACCGGTCGGACGAGGTGCAGGTGACCGGGCAGGTCGATCTGCTGTTCATCGACGGGGATCACACCTACGAGGGGTGCCGCCACGACGTGGAGCGCTACACGCCGCTGGTCCGGCCGGGCGGGTACTTCATCCTGCACGACTACTTCGGCTGGTACGACCACGAGGGCCGGAACCGCTCCCCCATCAAGCGGGTCGCGGACGAGATTCCGGCGGATCAGTTCCCCCGGCTGCTCATCGACACCGGGTA
>JAGWRA010000182.1 GCA_028876655.1 Acidobacteriota bacterium
CGCCCGCGGCCGGCGGCGCCGGACGGCCGGCGGCCCGGACGGGCGCGGCGACGAGCAGACAGACACCGAGCAAGACACCGCGAGCACGTGTCACGGGCGGACGTCCCTCCAGCGGATGTGGGGGTGAACAGAAACGGACGAGCTGGCCGATTCTACCCGATCGCCCGGCCGGGGGCGACGGCGAATCGCGGCCGTCAGCCGGCCGGCGCGAGGGTCGCAGCCGGTCCGACGGCGACGACACGACCGGCCGCGAGCTGGACCACCGTGTCGGCGACGGCGCGGACCAGCGCCGGGTCGTGGCTGACGCAGATCATCGGCAGCCGCAGCTCGTCGCGGATCCGCTGCAGGTAGGGGACGATCCGCCACCGCAGATCCGGATCGAGCGCGGCCAGCGGCTCGTCGAGCAGCAGCAGGGACGGCGAGGCCATCAGCGCCCGGGCGAGCGCTACCCGCTGCCGCTCGCCGCCCGACAGCCGATCGATCCGGCGATCGACCAGCGGCGCGATCTCCAGCATGGCCAGCACTCGATCCAGGGGAAGCGGGCCGCCGGCGCCGGCGCCGTAGAGGATGTTGCGGCGGACGTCCATGTGCGGGAAGAGGAGCGCGTCCTGCGGAACGTAACCCACGCGCCGGTGCCGGGCCGGCACGTCGATGCCGCGCGCCGCGCAGAAGAGATCGCGGCCGCCGACCGCAATGGTGCCGGAGGCCGGCCGGCGCAGCCCGGCGATCGATTCGAGCACCGAGGTCTTGCCGGCGCCCGACGGCCCGACCAGCGCGAGCGCGTCGCTCTCGAGGCGCTCGTGGATCGCCAGCGCGAACGCCCCCTGTCGCAGCTCGAAGTCGAGTGTGATCGCGAGGGGCACGGCGGTCTCAGGTCCGGGCTTCGTCGACCCGGCGATGGACGAGCGTGTTCGACAGGGCGACCGCCACGAAGGCGATCGCCACCGAGACGCCGAGCAGCATCGCCGCGCGGTGGTCGTGGCCGATCTCCGTCTCGCTGAAGATCGCCAGGGCCAGCGTCCGCGTCCGCCCCGGAATGCTGCCGGCGACGAGGATCGTGGCGCCGAACTCGCCGATGGCGCGCGAGAAGGCCAGCAGCGCGCCGGCCAGCACGGTGCGCAGCGCCAGCGGCAGCGTCACGGTGAAGAAGATCCGCCACGGCCCGGCGCCGAGCGTCGCCGCCAGCTGCTCGTAGCGCGGGCGCACCTGCTCGAAGCCGCTGCGGGCCGTCCGCACCAGCAGCGGAAAGCCCATCACCGTCATCGCCAGCACGACCGCCTTCCAGGTGAAGACGACCTCGATGCCCCACGAGGCGAGGAGCCCGCCGACCGGTCCACGGCGGCCGAAGAGATAGAGCAGGATCAGGCCGGTGGCCACCGGCGGCATCACCAGCGGCAGCGACGTGATCGTGTCCACCAGCGTCTTGCCGCGGAACTCGCGGCGCGCCAGCAGCCACGCGAGCGCGACGCCGGGCGGCAGCATCACCGCCGTGGCGGCCAGCGCGGCCGCGATGGTGAACCAGGTGATCTGCCAGAGGTCGGCCGGCATCAGCGACTCGCGACGATGAAGCCGTAATGTTCGAAGACGGCCCGCGCCTGCGGTCCCCTTAGGAAGGCCAGGAACGCCACGGCGGCGGCCGGATGCGGCGCATCCGACACCACCGCCGCGGGATATCTGATGCGCGGCCCCTCCGTGACGGGGATGCTGAAGACGATCGCGGCCCGATGCCCGATCGCCGCGTCCGTGCGGTAGACGAACGCCGCGTCCGCGTTCCCGCTGTCGACCGCCGCGAGCGCCGCCCGGACATCCAGCGTCGGCACCACCTTCGGCTGGATCGCCGTCCAGAGGCCGAGCGCCTGCAGGTATTCCCGCGCGTACACGCCGGCCGGGACGGCGGCGGGGTCCGCCAGCGCGATCCGCCGGAACGACGCGGCCGTCAGGTCGCGCGGCGACGAGAGCGGATGCGCCCGCCCGGCGGGCATGACGACGACCAGCTGGTTGGCGAGCAGATCGACGCGGGTGCCGGCCTTCAGCAGGCCGGCCTTCGCGACGAAGTCCATCTGCGCCTCGTCGGCGCTGAGGAAGACGTCGACCGGCGCGCCGTTGACGATCTGGCGCGCCAGCCCGCTCGACGGCCCGAAGTTCAGCGTCACCGTGTCGCCGGTCGTGGACTCGTACTGGTGCGCGATGGCCGTCAGGGCGTCGGTCAGGCTGGCTGCGGCCGATACCAGGATCGGGCCACCGGTCGCCCGGCCCCCGGCCGATGGATGAGCTGGCACCAGGCAGACCACGGCCGCCGCGAGCACACCGGGGAGGAACCGGAGCGGCTTCACCATTTGCATGACAGTTTAGTCTGCCTTAGTATGATTCGCCAAGTCGGTTCAGACCGGTCCGCCAGGGACCGGCGCCGGCTGTCTGGAGGCTCATGCGTCCCCGATCCCTCGCGCCCGCGCTCGTCCTAGCCCTCGTCGCCGGCCTGCAGGCCGGCCCGGTCCACGCCGCCGAACCGGCCGCGGTCACCGTCGCGACCGCGCAGCCGGCCGCCACCGCGCCGGCGTCTGCCGCCGGCACCAGCGCCGATCCCGCGCCCGCCCCGGCCTGGAAGCCGACGCTGAAGATCGGCGGCTACGTGCAGGGCGAGTTCGACGGCGGCGCGCGCGGCGACACGCGCTTCCCCGCATCCGACCGCTTCTTCGTGCGCCGGGCGCGCGTCACCTTCTCGGGGGCGGTCCTGCCCCACCTGCTGTACCGCATCCAAGCCGACTTCGCCGGCGGCCTCGGCTCGGCCAGCACG
Source organism: Acidobacteriota bacterium (assembly GCA_028876655.1). Classification (GTDB taxonomy): domain Bacteria; phylum Acidobacteriota; class Vicinamibacteria; order Vicinamibacterales; family CAVVIG01; genus JAGWRA01. The sequence goes on from JAGWRA010000182.1 coordinate 2,795, forward strand.
ATCAAGGGGGCGATGACCGACGGGTACGTCGAGTGGACGCAGTTCGCCCACGCGCATGTGCGCGTCGGCCAGTTCAAGGCGCCGTTCGGGTACGAATGGCTCGTGGCCGCCACGCAGATCGTCACGGCGGAGCGGACGCTCGTCACCGATCGGCTCTCGCTGAACCGGCAGATCGGCGCGCAGGTCCTCGGCGCTTTCGCGCAGGGGCGGCTGGGGTACCGGGCGGGGATCTTCAACGGCAACGGCCGCAACACGACGGCGAACGACAACGGCAAGTTCATGTACGTCGTCCGCGGGACCGCCATCCCCTGGCGGGCTCCGCACGGCACCCTGCTGCAGGTCGGCGCCGACGCCTACTGGTCGACCGACACGGCGCTGTCGATGCCGAAGGACTTCGGGCTCGACTCGACGCCCGGCACCCCGGCCGCCGACAGTCTGTTCACCGGCAAGCGGGTCGGCGTCGGCGCCGACGGCCACTTCGAGTCGGGCGCCTGGCGCATGGATGCCGAGTTCCTGCGCGTCCGCTTCCAGCAGCAGAACGGCGTCGTGCAGCCCGACGTCGTCGCGCGCGGCTGGTACCTGTCGCCCGGCGCCTTCGTCTACCGCCGCCTCGTGCAGGTCGTCGGCCGCTACGAGACGTTCCGTCCCGACGAAGCCATCGCCGGCAACCAGACGAAGACCTGGCTCGCCGGCGTCAATTACTACGCGCGCGGCACCAACGCGAAGCTGGCGGTCGACTACCTCTGGGTGGACGCCCCCGGCGATCCCGGCGAGCACTCGAAGGTGCTGGCGCAGATCCAGGTCGTGTTCTGACGCTTCCGTCTCCGGTCTTCGGTCTCCAGTCTCCGGTCCTGAGCTGGAGTGCAGACCGTTCGAAGGAGAGCAATACCCATTGCTCATTGCCCATTGCCCGTTGCGACGTGACAGGACCGGAGACCGTAGACTGAAGACTGGAGACGGCAGTCATCATGCTTCTCAGTGTCAGTGAAGCTGCCGAGCGGCTCGGCGTCAGCTACTCGACGCTGAAGCAGTGGATCTACAAGGGATCGATCCGGACGAGCCGGACGGCCGGCGGCCACCACCGCGTCGCCGAGTCGGAGGTCGAGCGGCTGCTCGCCCGCCAGGATCGCCCGGCCGCCACCCGCAAGCCCAGCTCTGCGGCCGCCCCGATCATCGTGTCGATCAGCGGCCGCAACCAGCTGCGCGGGATCGTCGACGAGATCCGCGTCAGCGGCCTCCTCGCCCAGGTCCGGCTGCGGATCGGCGATCAGCGGCTGACGGCAGTGATCACGCGCGACGCCGTGGACGAGCTGCGCCTGAAGCGGGGCGACGAGGCGATGGCCATCATCAAGTCGACCGAGGTGATGATCGCGCGCGAGGCCGGCCCCGCCGCGTCGAAGCGCCGCCGCTGAGCTGCGCGGCGCGCGGCGCCGGTTGCCCGCGCATCCATGGTGTGACTATCATCGAACCATGGATGTCGCCGCACAGGAGACCCCTGACGCCGCCGCGCCCCGGATTGCCGCCGCCATCGGCGAGCCAGCCCGCGCCCGCATGCTCTACTGCCTGCTCGACGGCCGCGCCCGCACCAGCACCGAGCTGGCCGCCATCGCCGGCGTCACGCCGCCGACCGCCAGCGCCCACCTGCAGCGGCTGACGAACCATCAGCTGGTCACCGTCACCGCCCAGGGCCGCCATCGCTATTATCGCCTCCGGGATCGCCGCGTCGCCGCGCTGCTCGAGGCGCTCAGCGTCGTCGCCGGACGGCCGCGCGACGCGTTCGTCCCGCGCACGCCGATCCGCCTGCGCGCCGCCCGCACCTGCTACGACCACCTGGCCGGCACGCTGGGCGTCTCGCTGCACGATCGACTGATGGCGCTCGGCTGGCTGTCGTCCTCGTCGAAGAAGGGGCCCGCGTACGACGTGACCGCCGCGGGGATCGCCGGCTTCGCGGCGCTCGGCATCGACGTCGCCGCCACCCGCGCGCTGCGGCGGCGGTTCGCCTTCGGCTGCGTCGACTGGAGCGAACGGCGCCCACACCTGGGCGGCGCGCTCGGTGCCGCACTGCTCGAAGCGGCGGAGCAGAAGAAGTGGGTGGTGCGCGATCTCGACAGCCGCGCGGTCGAGCTGACCCCGCGCGGCCGGCGCGATCTGCTCGCCCGCTTCGGCCTGGAGACCTGAACGGCGCCGATCGCGGTCGCGCGGCCGTTGACAGCGCCGCGGCCTGTGAGGTACCGTAAGTTCGCAATGATTCTGTCCGGTCGCCACCACCACGTGCATCACCATCACCACCGCACCAGCGGTCGGGAGGGGTTCGCGCGGATGGGCTAGGCCGACAGGCCGGTTTCAACAGGATTCACTGAAAAGCCCCGCCGGACCCCGGCGGGGCTTTTTGTTTTTGTGGCGACTCTGAAATGGCGTGCGCCAGGAACCCCACAGCGTAACGGCCCGCCCAGCGGGCCCGCGACCGGAACGGAGCGAGCCGCGTGAGGCGAGCGAGTGAAGGGAGCCGGGGTTCGGGGCGGAGCCCCGAGGTGAATATGGATTTCTCCAAGCTGGACGGACTGATTCCAGCCGTGATTCAGGACGAAACGAGCGGCGAGGTGCTGATGGTCGGCTTCATGAACCAGGAGGCGCTCGAGCTGACGAAGCGCACCGGGTTCGCCACCTTCTTCAGCCGGACCCGCAACACGCTGTGGATGAAGGGCGAGACCTCGGGCAACCGGCTCGAGGTGCGCGAGCTGCTCGTGGACTGCGACGAGGACACGGTGCTCGTGAAGGTGAAGCGGCTCGGCGACGGCAACGTCTGCCACACCGGCGAGCGCACCTGTTTCTACCGGACGCTCGCGTCGCTCGACGCGGCCTCCTCCAACAATCAGGCAGGTCAGCGATGAAGAAGGTGCTCAAGCTCGGCATCCCCAAGGGTTCCCTCCAGGACGCCACGGTCCAGCTCTTCGACCGCGCCGGCTTCCACGTCGTCGTCAGCTCGCGCTCGTACTACCCGAGCATCGACGACCCGGAGATCGAATGCATGCTGATCCGCGCGCAGGAGATGGCGCGCTACGTCTCCGACGGCGTCCTCGACGCCGGCCTCACCGGCCAGGACTGGATCGCCGAGCACGAGAACGGGGACGGGACGACGGGCGTGATCGAGAGCGTGACCGACTTGATCTATGCGAAGCAGAGCTTCGGGAAGGTGCGCTGGGTGCTCGCCGTGCCGGAAGACTCGCCCTTCAAGACCGCGAAGGACCTGAAGGGGAAGACCATCGCCACCGAGCTCGTCCGCGTGACGCGCGCCTGGTTCGACCAGAAGAACGTCCCGGTGGATGTCGAGTTCTCGTGGGGCGCGACTGAAGTGAAGCCCCCCGTCCTCGCCGACGCCATCGTCGAGGCCACCGAGACCGGATCGACGCTGCGGGCGAACCGCCTGCGGATCATCGACACCGTGATGGAGTCCAACCCGCAGCTGATCGCCAACAAGACGGCGATGGCGGACGGCTGGAAGCGGATGAAGCTCGAGAACATCGCCCTGCTGCTGCGCGCGGCGATCGAGGCGCAGGGGCGCGTCGGCTTGATGATGAACGTGAAGAGCGGCAACCTGGACGCCGTCCTGTCGCTGCTGCCCGCGTTGCAGCGGCCGACCGTCTCGCCGCTGGCCGGCAGCGACTGGGTCGCCGTGAACACCATCCTCGAAGAGAAGATGGTGCGCGATCTGATCCCGCGCCTGAAGGCGGCGCAGGCGCAGGGGATCGTGGAGTATCCGCTCAATAAGATCGTCATGTGAGGGGGAGTCGGAGTAGGCGACAGGCTATGGGCGATAGGCGGTAGGGCTGACACCGCCCTTCCCCTTTCTGCGTTCTTCGTTCTACGTTCTACGTTTTCATCAGAGGTGGTTTTCCGTGATCGTCGTCTCTTCTTCCAATCCCCGCGTCCGTGACCTCGTCGCGGCGTCCGGCTCGAATCGGCGCCGCGATGCCGCGTTCGAGCGGCGCGTAGCGGCCATCGTCGAGACCGTGCGGCGCGGCGGTGATGCCGCCCTCGCCCGCTACGCCCGCCGGTTCGACGGCCTTACCGATGCGATCGAGGTGCCGCACGCCGAGATCGAAGCCGAGGCGCGGAAGGCCAGTCCGGCGGTGCGGCGCGCGCTGGGGGCTGCCGCCAGGCAGGTCCGCACCGTCGCAAAGGAGCAGCGGCCCAGGGGCTGGCGGCTCCGCGTCGGCCCTGGCGTCAGCGTCGAACAGCGGATCGAGCCGCTCGCCCGCGTCGGCTGCTACGTCCCCGGCGGCCGCTATCCCCTGCCCTCCTCCTTGTTGATGACGGCCCTGCCGGCGCGCGTGGCCGGCGTTCGTGAGATCATGGCGGTCTGTCCGAAGCCGGATCCGTCCGTCTACGCGGCGGCGCTGCTGGTCGGCGTCGATCGCTTCTTCCGGATCGGCGGCGCGCATGCGATCGCCGCCCTGGCCTACGGCACGAAGACCGTGCCGGCCGTCGACAAGATCGTCGGACCGGGTAACCGCTACGTGGCGACGGCGAAGAACCTCGTGTCGGCCGACTGCCCGATCGACATGCAGGCCGGGCCGACGGAGATCGTGATCGTCGCCGGCTCGGGCAAGCCGTCGTGGATCGCGGCCGACCTGATCGCGCAGGCCGAGCACGATCCCGACGCGCGCGCCATCTTCGTCACGCCGAGCCGGACACTGGCCGATCGCGTGGCGCGTGCCGTCGAGGCCCGCATGCCGGACGAAGGGCCGGCGCGCGAGTCGCTGCGCCGCCACGGGGCCATCATCGTGACGAAGACGCTGGACGAAGCGATGGATCTCGCGAACCGGATCGCGCCGGAGCACCTGGTGGTCGATCGCGAGTCGCTGACCCGCGGCGAGCTGCGCGCCGGCGCTGTCTTCGTCGGTCCGTACACCGCGCAGGTGGCGGGCGACTACGCCATCGGATCGAACCACGTGTTGCCGACGGCCGGCGCGGCCCGGTTCCGCGGCGGCCTGAGTGCCGCCGATTTCGTTCGCGCGGTCTCCGTGCAACGGCTGACCCGCCGCGGTCTCACGCGGCTGGCGCCCACTATCGTGACCCTGGCCCGCGCCGAAGGGCTGGAGGGACACGCCGCTTCCATCGAGGTGCGACTGTCATGAGCCCGAACTACCTGCGACCGGCCGAGCTGTTCGACGGGCTGCGGCTTCACCAGAACGAGAACACCGGCGGCTGCTCGCCGAAAGTGGTCGAGGCGCTGGCGAACATGCCGCGCGATCGCGTCGGCTTCTACCCCGCCTACAAGGCGATGGAGGCGGCCGCCGCGAAGTACTTCGGCGTGGACCAGGACCACCTCGTCCTCACCAACGGCCTGGACGAGGGGATCATGGCGCTGTCGGTCGCCTGCCTGCGGCCGAAGCCCGGCGGGCCGGTCCCCGAAGCGGTGATCCCCGAGCCGACGTTCGAGATCTACAACGTGGACACCGACGTCGCGGGCGGCCGCGAGGTCACCGTACCGCCGGCGCCCGACTTCGCCTTCCCGCTCGACGCCGTGCTCGCCGCCATCACGCCGGCCACGCGGGTGGCCTTCCTGACCAACCCGAACAACCCGACCGGCCAGATGCTGTCGAAGGCGGACGTCAAGGCGGTCGCGAAGGCGGTGCCGCCCGAGGCGATCGTCTTCCTGGACGAGGCCTACGCCGAGTTCGCGGGCGAGACGTTCATCCCCGAGCTGCCGCAGTTCCCGAACGTCATCGTCGGCCGGACGTTCTCCAAGGCGTTCGGCCTGGCGGGGCTGCGCGTCGGTGCGCTGATCGGCGATCCCGATCGGCTCGCGCCGATCGTCCGCGCGATTCCGGTCTACAGCGTCAGCGTGGCCGCCGCGACGGCGTTGCCGGCGGCGCTCGAGGACGGCGCGTATCTCGACGACTACCTGCGGCAGGTGAAGGAGTCGAAGGCGCTGCTCTACAAGGCCTGCGACACGCTCGGCCTGACGTACTGGAAGAGCGGCGGCAACTTCGTGCTCGTCCGGATCGGCGATCGGTCGAAGGACGTGATTGCGGCGCTGGCCGCGAAGAAGATTTACATCCGCGACCGGTCGAACGACGCCGGCTGTGCCGGCTGCGTCCGGATTGCCACCGGCCAGGTGGCGCACACGCAGCAGCTGATCGCGGCGCTCGAGGAGGTGCTGTGCGCCGCGCGGTAATCACGCGGAAGACGACCGAGACGCAGATCCGGCTGAAGCTGGCACTGGACGGCCGCGGCCGCTACACCGTGAAGACCGGCATCCGCTTCTTCGATCACATGCTGGAGTTGGTGGCGCGCCACGGCGGCTTCGACCTCGACCTCACCTGCAAGGGCGATCTCGACGTCGATCAGCACCACACCGTGGAGGACGTCGGCATCGCACTCGGCGAGGCGGTGTCGAAGGCGCTCGGCGACCGCAAGGGGATCAACCGGGCCGGCTACTTCGTGATGCCGATGGACGAGACGCTGGCGGTCGCCGCGATCGACCTCAGCGGCCGGCCGCACGCCGTCGTCGATCTCCCGGTGAAGGTGCGGCTGGTGGGCGACCTCCAGACCGAGCTGGTCGCCGACTTCTTCGACGGCTTCGCCATGGGGGCCCGCGCGAACGTCCATGTGAAGGTGATGTACGGCCGCTCGAGCCACCACCAGGTCGAAGCGACTTTCAAGGCCTTCGCGAGAGCCCTCCGCGTCGCCTGCGCGAAGGACCGCCGGCTGGCGAAGATGCTCCCGAGCACGAAGGGCCTGCTGTGATCGCGCTCATCGACTACGGCGCCGGCAACCTCACCTCCGTCCGCAAGGCGCTGTCGGCGCTCGGGGCGGAGCACCGGACGCCGACGATGCCGGGTGAGCTCGCTGAGGCACAGGCCATCATCGTGCCGGGTGTCGGTCACTTCCAGGCGACCGCACGGCTCGACGAGGCGTGGCGGCAGGCGATCCTCGCGAAGGTGGAGGCGGGCTGTCCGCTGCTCGGCGTCTGCGTCGGCATGCAGTGGCTGTACGAAGGCAGCACCGAGGCGCCCGACGTTCCCGGCCTCGGGCTGTTGAAGGGACGATGTGAGCGGCTGCCGGATCGAGAGGCATCGGGCGCGCGGCTGAAGGTGCCGCACGTCGGCTGGAATTCGCTGGAGCCGTGCCGCAAGTCGCCGCTGCTCGACGGCATCGAGCCCGGCGCGCAGGTCTACTTCACCCATTCGTACGCCGGGCCGGTCACCGAAGAGACCGAGGCGGCCACCGAGTACGGCACCCGCTTCGCGGCGCTCGTCGCGCGCGGCCGGGTGGCCGGCATGCAGTTCCATCCGGAGAAGTCGGGCGTCGCCGGCCTGCGCCTGCTCCGCAACTTTCTCGAAGGCATTTCTTCTCACTCCGATGCTGTCGAAACGGATCATCGCCTGTCTCGACGTCCGTAACGGCGTCGTCGTCAAGGGCGTCCAGTTCGAGGGGCTCCGGCAGGCCGGGGATCCCGCGGCGCTCGCGCGACGCTACAACACCGAGGGGATCGACGAGCTCGTCATCCTCGACGTTACGGCGACGATCGAGTCGCGCCGGGCGCTCGCCGATACCATCCATCAGGTGGCGCAGGAGATCTTCATCCCGCTGACCGTCGGCGGCGGCATCCGGTCGGAAGCCGATGCCGATGCGGCGGTCGAGGCTGGTGCCGACAAGGTCAGTCTGAACACGGCGGCGCTGAAGACGCCCGAGCTGCTGACGCGGCTGGCGAGCCGCTACGGCAGCCAGGCGGTGGTCGTCGCAATCGACGCGAAGCGGGCGGAGGGCGGCTATGCCGTCTACGCGCGCAGCGGCCAGACGGCGGCGAGCCGCGATGCGGTCGAGTGGGCGCGCGAAGCCGAGAGCCGCGGTGCCGGCGAGATCCTGCTGACGTCGATCGATCGTGACGGGACCAGGTCGGGCTTCGACTGCGAAATGACGGCGGCAGTCTCCAACGCGGTGTCCATTCCCGTGATCGCCTCTGGCGGCGCCGGCGGCTTCGACGACTTCGTGGACGTCTTCACGCGCGGCTGCGCCGACGCGGCGCTGGCGGCGTCGATCTTTCATTACTCGGAGTCCGCCGTCCACGACCTGAAGGCGCACCTCCGCGCCCACGGCATCCCCGTGCGGTTGTAGGAACGGAAGACCACGAAAGCACGAAAACACGAAGCGGACCATCGTCATTCCCGCGAACGCGGGAATCCAGGACAAGAAGCGGCGTCACTCTCTCATGCTCATTCCATCCATCGATCTCAAGAACGGCCACGTGGTCCAGCTCGTGCAGGGGGAGAAGCTCGCGGTCGAGGACCGCGATATCGACGCCTGGGTGGCGCGCTTCGCGAAATATCCCCGCGTGCAGCTGATCGACCTCGACGCG
>JAGWRA010000183.1 GCA_028876655.1 Acidobacteriota bacterium
AGAACGTCTCGACGCCACGCCCGATGACCCACGACCTGCTCCGGAACGTCATCCACGACCTCCAGGCGACCGTCGAGAAGGTGGTGGTCTGCGACCTGAAGGAGAGCACGTTCTACGCGCTCATCTACCTCGCGGTCCGGGGGGCGACGCTGGCGGTCGACGCCCGGCCGAGCGACGCGATTGCGCTGGCGCTGCGGACGCGCGCCCCGATCTTCGTCGAGGAGGCGGTCATCGACCAGGCCAAGACGGTCGACTTCTCGTCGGACAAGGCCGACGCGGATCGCCTGCAGAAGTGGCTCGAGAGCCTCGATTCCGACGACCTGGGGAAGTACAAGATGTGACACGCCGGCGCACGTCCCTCCCTCCGCTTGACAGCCCTCCGGGGCCTCCCTAGAATGGCTCCGGTCCTTCACCTCATCCTTCAGGAACAGCCGGCCTCCATGATCGTCGCTATCGCCAACCAGAAAGGCGGGGTCGGCAAGACCACGACCGCCATCAATCTCGCCGCCGCGCTCGCCCTGCGGGGCAAGCCGACGCTGCTCATCGACCTGGACCCGCAGGCCAACAGCACGATGTCGTTCCTCGACATGCAGACCGTGACGCGGAGCGTCTACGACGCCATCGCTGAACCGGCGATGACGCTCGAAGAGGTCATCCTCCCCTCCTCGCTGCCGAACCTCTGGATTGCGCCGTCGCGGATCGCCCTGGCCAAGCTGGAGGCGAAGCTGGTGGGGGAGCTGGACGCGCCATTCCGCCTGAAGGACCGGCTCGAGCCGATCCGGGAGCGGTATGCGGCGGTCGTCATCGACTGCCCGCCGACGCTGGGGCTGCTGACGGTGAACGCGCTGGTGGCGGCCACGCACCTGCTGATCCCCATCCAGTCGTCCTACTTCGCGCTCGAGGGGACCGACGACCTGCTGGAGACCATCGAGAAGGTGCGGGCGCGGCCGAACCCGGCGCTGAAGATCCTGGGCGTGGTGATCACGATGCACGACCGGCGGACGTCGCTCGGGCGGGACATCCGGGCGCAGATCCAGAAGGTCTTCGGCGGGAAGGTGTTCAAGACGGTGATTACCAAGAGCGTCCGGCTCGAAGAGAGCCCGGCCTACAAGGAATCGATCTTCACGTTCGCGCCGGACTCGTCCGGGGCGACCGAGTACTACAGTCTGTGCGAGGAGGTCATCGATCGTGCCTAGACGGGGGCTGCCATCCACGGTGCAGATGCGTCACGACGAGCACTACGTCGACGCCCTGGCGGCATCGGCCGGCACGCCGGTCGGCCGCGTCGTGGCGATCGACCAGATCGATCCGAATCCGGACCAGCCCCGGCAGATGATGGGCGATCTGACGGAGCTGATGGCCTCGATCGCCGAGAAGGGGATCATCGAACCGCTGATCGTCCGCCAGCGGGGCGACCGGTTCCAGATCGTGGCGGGGGAGCGGCGCTACCAGGCGGCCGTGCAGGTCGGCGTCCAGGAACTGCCGGTCGTCATCCGGGACGTCGACGACACCGAGGTCATCGAACTGGCGCTGGTCGAGAACATCCAGCGCAAGGACCTGACGCCCTTCGAGGAGGCCGAGGCGCTGCAGGCCCTTGCCGAGAAGTGCGGCTACACCCACGAAGACCTGGCGCGGCGGCTGGGGAAGTCGCGGACGTCGATTACCGAGTCGCTGGCGATTGCCGGCATGCCCGAGGACGTCCGCCAGCTTTGTCGGCTGGCCGACATTTCCTCTAAGTCGTTGCTGCTCCAGATAGTTCGCCAGTCCGATCCCAGGAAAATGATGGCCCTTGTCGAGAAGATCGCCAGCCAGGGCGGGGCCACCCGCCAGCAGGTGCGCGAGGCGACCGCCAGGCCGAAGCCCGGCCGGCCCAAGGCCTTCGTCTTCAAGTTCCGTCCCGAGACGAAGGCTTTCAACCTGCGGATGCAGTTCTCCAAGAGCCGGGTGAACCGCGACGAGATCATCTCGGCGCTGGAAGCGATTCTGAAGGAACTCCGGAAGGGGTGACGTGCGCGGCCGCGCGTCCCGCTAGACCCGCGGGCGCGCGGCAGGCGGCGCGTCCCCCGCGCCGCCGCGAAGGGTTCCCGCCCCGAGGCCGGCGACGTCGGCCGACAGCAGCACCAGCGTAATCCAGATCAGATCGGCGACCAGCAGGTGGACGACCTGCGCCCAGATCGGCGTCAGCAGGACGATGTCGAGGACGCCGGCGGCCACCTGGGCCAGCACGAAGGACAGCAGCCAGCCGGCGCGGCGCCGGGCCGCCGGCGCAATCGTCGCCGACGCGCGGAGGCGCACGCAGACTGCCAGCAGATAGGCCGCGGCGAGCAGGGCCAGCAGCGGATGCAGGACCCGCAGCCGCAGGATCGGCGCCGACGCTCCCGAGAAATCCAGCTGGAAGCCGGCCGCCAGCGACGTCGCGTGATACAGCGTATCGGCCAGGGCCGCAATCGTGCCGGTGACGGCCACCGCAATCACCGCTACCAGCCCGCCCCCGCACGCCGCCTGGAATCCCGGGCCGGCACCGGGCTCGCTGCCCGATCCGGCGCGCTGGTTCGCCGCGCGTGCCGTCAGCGCGAGCGAGGCCAGCAGCAGGAACGTGTTCACGAGGTGGATGGAGAGGATGACCACCCGGGACATCGAGGCGTTGGTCCCCACGTCGCCGAACAGCACGAGGGCTGCGCCAATCAGCCCCTCGATCAGCGTGAAAACCAGGGCAGCGACAGCAAAGTGCCGACCGCGATGGCCGGCCGGCAGCCACCGCAGCGCCAGGACGACCAGCAGGATGACGAGAATGGCCGCCAGGCCGCTCGTCATCCGGTGCGCGAACTCGATCATCGTCGCGATCTGCGCGGCGTGCGGAATGACCACGCCGCCGCACAGTGGCCAGTGCTCGCCGCAGCCGTTACCAGAGCCGCTGGCGCGGACGACGGCCCCCCAGAGGATGACCAGCACGTTGTAGGCGAGCAGGCCCCAGGCGTAGCGGCGGAACAGGTGAAGGTGGGGAGCCGTGGTGGAATCAGGACGCGGCATGGCAGTTCCTGATGCTATCACGCACGTTGGCGGGCGGGTGTCGGGCGCAGGCGACTGGGGCGAAAATCGGCCAGGTCCCGGCCCGGCTGGAGGCATAAGTTAACATAACATATATTATCGGACTCAGCGGAAATCCCGAACGAAATCCCCCTGTGGATAGATTGTTGATGCCGCTCGCGGGGATCCGCCCCAGCGCGCGCCACCGCCCAGACGCCCCGCGGATCGGCCGGGCCGACTCGCGGGCCGCGCCCGGGCCCGTAGTACAATCCCGCCGTCCCCGTCGTCGAGCCGACGGCGGTCATCACCGGCGAGCCGCACGGCCCGTCCAGCACACTGCAGGCATGTTCCGCATCGTCGATCGGTACATCATCCGGGAGATCATCCCGCCGCTGCTGATCAGCCTGCTCGTGCTGACCTTCGTGCTGGAGATCCCGCCGATTGCCGACCAGGCCGAGAAGTTGATCGCCAAAGGGGTGGCCTGGCCGATCATCTTCAAGGTCCTGGCGACCCTCCTGCCACAGGCCCTGGCCGTCACCATCCCGATGGCCCTGCTGGTCGGCCTGCTCATCGGCTTCGGCCGGCTGTCGGGCGACCGGGAGTTCGTGGCGCTGCAGGCCTGCGGGGTCAGCCTGTACCGGCTGCTCCGGCCGGTGGCGGTGCTCGCCCTGGTCTGCTGGGCGGCGACCTCCTGGGTCATCATCGTGGCGCTGCCGAACGCGAACCAGGCGTTCCGGGAGATCACCTACAACATCATCGCGTCGCGGGCGGCTTCCGACGTCAAGCCCCGCGTCTTCTTCGACGACTTCCCGAAGCAGGTCCTGTACGTCCAGGACGTGGCGGCCGACGGCGAATGGCACGGGGTCTTCCTCGCCGATACCCAGCGCGCCGACCAGACGGTGACCTACTTCGCCCAGCGGGGCCGGCTGGCCCTCGACCGGCCGCACCGGCTGGTGGCGCTGGTGCTCGAGAACGGGACCCGCCATACGACGGCCGAGGACCGGCCCGACAGCTATCAGGCGACGACCTTCACGCGGCTCGTCCTGACCATGGACCCGGAGACGGTCTTTCCCCGGTCGACCATCCTCCGGGGCGACCGGGAGATGACCATCCAGGAGCTGCACCAGCAGATCCAGCAGTCGAACAAGCTGGGGCTGTCCTCGAAGGACCCGGAGATGGAGATCCAGAAGAAGTTCTCCATTCCGGTCGCCTGCCTGGTCTTCGCGCTGCTGGGACTGGCGCTGGGGGTCACCAACCGGAAGGACGGAAAGCTGTCGAGCTTCGTCCTCGGGCTGGGGGTGATCTTCGTCTACTACGTGATCATGTGGACCGGCCAGTCGATGGCCACCGGGGGACAGTTGCCGGCCTGGTTCGCTCCCTGGCTGCCGAACGTGGTCCTCGGGCTGGCGGGCATCGCGGCGCTGCTGTGGCGGGCCCGGTCCGGGGATCGGCCGCTGCGGATCACCCTGCCGGCGCTCGGGCGCCGCGCCCCGGCCGCCCCGGCGGGCACGGCGGCGTCCGGGACGACCCGGCGCGGGCGCGTGGTGGTGGTCGTGCGGGTCCCGGAGTTCCACCTCCCCCGCCCGCACATCCTCGATCTCTACGTGGCGCGGATGTACCTCCGGCTGTTCGTGCTCGGCTTCCTGGGCCTGCTCGGCATCTTCTACATCTCGACGTTCATCGACATGTCGAACCAGCTGTTCCGCGGGCAGGCGACGATGTCGATGCTGTTCCAGTACTTCTATTTCGCGACGCCCCAGTTCGTGTACTACGTGATCCCGATCTCGGCGCTGGTGGCCACGCTGGTGACGATCGGCCTGCTGACGCGGAACAGCGAGCTGGCCGTGATGAAGGCGTGCGGCATCAGTCTCTACCGCACGGCGGTGCCGCTGGTGATCTTCGGCATCCTGGCCAGCGGTGTGCTCTTCACGCTCGAGGAGCACGTGCTGGCCGCAGCGAACCAGAAGGCCGAGACGCTGCGCGGCATCATGAAGGGGTATCCGCCCCGCACGCTGGACGTGATGAACCGGCACTGGGTGGTGGGCCGCCAGGGTGACATCTACCACTACGGGCTGTTCGATCGCCGGAAGGACCAGTTCGACCGGCTGTCGGTGTACCACGTGGACACGAAGACGTGGCGGCTGACGGGGATCACCTTTGCGTCGACGGTGACGGAGGTGCCGGTGCGCGAGGCCGACGGCAGACTGGGCAGCGGCTGGATGGCACGCAACGGCTGGGTGCGGACGTTCACGCCGCCGCGGCCCGTCCGGCGCGGGCGGGCCGCGGCGGAGGCGGTCTCGAGCTGGACGCCGTTCGGCGCCCGGCCGCTGACGCTCGAACCGGCCGGCTACTTCAAGACGGAGGCGCCGGACGCCGAGCAGATGACCTACACGCAGCTGAAGCGGTACATCGGACAGTTGCGCGCGGCCGGGTTCTACGTGGTCCCCTACGTGGTGGCGCTGCAGCGGAAGGTGGCGTTCCCCTTCGTGACGATCATCATGACGCTGCTGGCGGTCCCCTTTGCCGTGTCGACCGGCCGGCGCGGCGCCATGTATGGCATCGGCCTGGGGATCGTGCTGGCCGTCACCTACTGGATCATGCTCAGCTTCTTCGTGGCGATCGGCAGCGGCGGACTGCTGACGCCGCTGCTGGCGGCCTGGGCGCCGAACCTGCTGTTCGGTGCCGGTGCGGCCTATCTGCTGCTGACGGTCAGGACCTGATCATGTGGGGCGCTGCCCGGGCCTTCGCCTGGCAGTGTTTCAGCCAGGCTTCGGCCACGCTCGCCGAAGCGGCCACCGCCATTCACCGGCCGCGGAGGCGGCCACGCCCCGGGCCGACATCATTCCATGCGCGCGGGCCCCACCCCCGCGCGGCACTGACGCCGACGCCTCGCCTCGGATCCGCATGTCCTCGGCTCGGCGTGGCCTCCGGCGAAGTGCTCGCCCGGCGACCCGGCGCACTTCCCCACTCACCCGACCGGCTGGAGGCGCCCGGCCGCCGGCCTACCAGTGGATCATGATGAAGCCGCGGACGATGGTGCCGACGCTGTTGGTGAAGGTGCCGAAGCCGGCCGCGCCGGCCACGGGATAGACGTCACGCGGGTTGAAGTGGTCGGTGACGTTGAACAGCTGGATGCCCAGGTCGGCGCTGCGGTGGCGCACGGTGAAGGTCTTGTAGGCGATGATGTCCATCGCCATGAAGGCCGGGAACTGCCGGCTGTTCGGCCGGCCGAGATAGAGGTAGCTGTCGGTGACCGCCGAGTACGGGAATCCGGTGTGCCATTCGATCGTGGGCGAGATGACGACCTTCCGCGGCAGGTCGACGGTCCCCCAGGCCACGATCCGGTCGCGGGCATCGGTGGCCAGGCGCGCCATTCCGCCCGGCTGCAGCAGCGGCGCATCCATCTCCTGGAAGAGCGACGAGAAGTCGTTCAACTCCCCCCGCGCCGACGCCCGCACGTAGCTGACGAACAGCTGCTGGTCGTGGGACCAGACCTTCCGCATGGCGAGCTCGAACCCGCGATAGGTGCTGCGCCCCGTGCTGCTGACCAGCAGGCGGCCGCCGCCCGGCGTGACGCCCAGCGTGGGGGACGCGGCGGTGTTCCGGGCGCGGAACCCCACCTGCACGATCAGCGTCGATGACAGCCGGCGCTCGACCTGCACGGTGGCGGCGACGGCCGTGGGCAGCCTGAGGCGGCCAAGGCCCGGCGTGTACACGGCTTGCGAGAGCGGCGCACCGGTGAGCGGGTCGAACAGCGAGTCGGTGCGGACGGGATACGCCGCAAAGGTGGCCACGCCGAGCGGCAGCGTGCCGACGAACCGTCCGACACCCGCCTTGAGGACCGTGTCGCCGTCCTCGTCGAGGTCGTAGCTGCCGCCGAGGCGCGCCGACGGAGTCGCGCCACCGAAGCGGCCGTTCCAGTCCATCCGCATCCCGGCGTCGAGCCGCAGCCGCTCGTTCACCGACCACAGGTCCCGGATCGCCACGTCCCCGGGCCGATCGTGCACGGCGAAGGTCGACGGGGCCCCGAAGCTGACGGTCCGGACGCCGCGGCCCAGCGCGTCACGCACGAGGACCGGCGACTCCCGCACGGTGCCGTGCAGGCGCCGGGTCGCCAGCCCGGCCGCCACCGTGAGGTCGTGGGTCTGTGCCCCGCGCCGGAGCACACGCTCCCAGGAGACACCGAGGCTGTAACGGCTGGCGTGGCGCTCGACGCGCGAGAACCAGTTGTCCTGCCAGCCGGCGGGCGACAGCACCGACACCCCCAGGCTGCTGTTGGGCGTGGAGGTCGCCCGGTGCGTCAGGGCGCCGAACCGGACGGTGAGCACGCTCTCGTTCGCGAAGACGTGGCGGTCGGTCAGGCCCGCGAACAGGTCACCGGTCCCGACGTCGACGGCGGCGTTCACGTCGCGACGCGGACTGAGCCCGACGTTGGTCGTCGTTCCCGGTGCCGTGAAGGCTTCGATCGTAATCGCGTCGCGCGCGGTCGCCTGCACGTCCACGCGGCCGAAGACGGTCGTCGTGGTAGGGGTGAAGTTGGGACCGATGCCCGTCGTAACCCCCGGCACGGGGATCCGTTCGAAGTCGTACTCGGCGGCCGCGAAGTAGCGGACGCGGTGGGCGCCCGACGATCCCCCGAAGTAGACCCGGGGGAAGATCCCTTCGATGCGCCCGAAGCCGG
This sequence comes from Acidobacteriota bacterium, assembly GCA_028876655.1. Classification (GTDB taxonomy): domain Bacteria; phylum Acidobacteriota; class Vicinamibacteria; order Vicinamibacterales; family CAVVIG01; genus JAGWRA01. The sequence continues at coordinate 7,709 of JAGWRA010000183.1, forward strand.
GACTCTGGAAGCGGGGTCGCGGGAAGAAGCCCTGCACGCCGAAGGTGCTCTTGTCCCCTGACGTGGTGTCGATCTGGACGACGCCCCCGACGAGATTGCCGAAGCGGGCGTCCATCGGGTCCTGCAGGACCTGGACGCCGCGGACCGCCTCGAACGGCAGATTGAGCGACGACAGGCCGGTGGCGGGGTCGGTGACGTCGAAGCCGTCGACGAGCAGCGGCGAGTCATAGGGCCGTGCACCACCCAGGCGCAGCAGGCCGTCGTTACCGCGGACGATCGAGGGCAGCAGCGGCAGCGACTCGCGAACCCGGAGGTGGGCTGAGGGCAGACGGGCGACGGTTTTGGCGGTCAGCGTGCCGCCGATTGCCGCGCCCGTCGGCGAGGCGGGGATGACTGCTGGCGCGACGACCTGAGTGCTCTCCGCCGCGTGTGCCAGCGCAAGGACGATGCGCGCCGCCCGCGTCGGGGGCACGCGCGCAGTCTCGAAGCCGTCGAGGGCCGCCACGACCGTCGCGCCTCGCAGGCCGGCGGTGAAGGCGTAGGTCCCATCGCCGGCCGTCACGGTGGTGGCGAGCACGCGCGCGCCCGTGACGAGCTTCACCGTGACTCCCGGCAGCGGCAATCCGGTCTGGTCGACGACGACGCCGTGGATCCCCTCCGCGGCTGGCTGGCCCGCCGTCGGAACCTGGGCGGCCGCCCGGGCGATGCTCCCGCCGGCAGTCAGAAGAGCGACGAGGACGACCGGCACGAGGCGGTGGCGGACAAAGTGCAGCATACAGAACCACAGAGCCGGAGCCGGGCTTCCGGCGCGTTGAGCATATCTCAGACGGGTGCGACCGGCCGTCTGCGCCTTCCGGTCAGCGCTCGAGCCGGACATCGCTCAGGTCGATGGTGGCCGACAGGCCGCCGCGGGCGTTGGTGGTATCCACGACGAGCAGCAGGCTGCGGACCTGCGCGAGATCGGGTGCCGGGGTCTGGTCGGGATCGAACGGCCGGAAGTCGGTGAACGGCACGACGACCGTCCGCCGCGCGGTGTCCAGGTACACCGATCGCTCCCACCGGCGGCCGGCGGCATCGCGCAGCTGGAGCGAGGCGCGCAGCGGCCGGCTCGCGGTCGCCTGGAACGCGAGTCGATCGTAGAACGCGGCCTCGCGTCCCAGGTCGTGTGCCGCGGCGACGTACTGTCCGCCCTTCCCCGTGCCGCCGAGCGTGAAGCGCATCTCGAGCGCCCCGGGACCGGCCGCCGTGTCGGAGGACCGCTGCAGCACCGCCATGGAGGTCGTGTCGCGCTCGACGCGCCACCCCGTCGTCCCCGAGGCCGGCATCAGGGAGGCCGTGGCCGTTACCGGCAGCGGCGCCGGCGGCGGCGGTGCGGGGGGCAGGCCACCGACGTAGATCGGGTTACTGACGATCCACGGCATCGGCAGCCGGCCCGGCGGATCGTCCAGCCACACCTCGACGCGATAGGTGCCGCGTTCGGCCGGCACATGGAACGTCACGTCGCCGCCGGTCCCCCTGGCCATCGGCCTCCCCTGGCTGAAGAGGACCAGGGTCGCCGACGGGGCGTTGACCTGCGCGCGCAGTTCCACCGGACCGTCCAGCGGCAGCACGTCGCCTTCGTCGGCCGTCTGGCTCCCGCTGCGCCCGGTGAACTGGAAGACCGCGGGCGCCGCGAGCCCCTCGATCGATGAGTACACGTGCCCGGCCTCGATGGCGGCGAGCACGACCCGCGCGTCCGGGCCCGCCTGCCCCGACAACGGGTGGCCGAGCTCGGCGTGGATCGAGAAGGCCTCGAAGGTCGCCTGATAGCCCGGGAGCCGGAACAGCGTGCCGTCGGTCTGGGGATCGCCGCCGAAGCCGATCCGGGCGTGGGCATCCGCGGCGGCGAGGCCGACAATCCGCCGCTGCCCGGTCAGCTGATCCCAGCGCGCGAGCGACCTGACCGGCCGGGTGAAGATCGAAGCGATCGTCTCGGCGGGCCGGAAGGGATAGTGCGCCAGGGCGGCCAGCAACTGGCCGGCGCCGCGCTGCCGGCGCTCGCTGTCGGCGTTCATCCACTCGATGCCGTCGAACGGCAGGTCCCAGGCGTGCCACTGCAGCTGGGGCTTGACGGAGTACGGGTGCGCGACGATGCCGAACCCGCCGAGACGGGCGACGTCGGCGACGACATCTCGCGGGTCGCCGCCGAGCGGGTACGGCGCGTCGTGCATGCCGAGCGCGACGTAGTGTCCGCCGTTCGTGCTGATCTCGTTGTTGTCCAGGCAGAGAACGCCGGACCGGTAGGACGGCGGGTCGAGTCTCGTGCCGCCGCCATGGTCCGTGATGATGATGAACTGCAGGCCGGCGCGGGCGGCCGCGGCGGCCACCTGGTCGATGGTGCCGCTGCCGTCGGACCGGCGCGTGTGGATGTGATAGGCCCCCCGCACGACGACATGCGCGGGCGACCAGGCCGCCGGCGGCTCGGGACGGGCCCTGGGGGGCAGCGTGAAGGTGACGAGCGTCACGACGGCGGCGGCGAGCACCGCCGTCGTGACGAGCGAAATCCGGAGTCGTGACATCAGTTCATGGGGCGGGCTCTCCGGCGGGGCCCGCGCCGCTCGTTAGATCCCGGCGTCGGCGCGCAGCGCCTCGGCGCGGTCGGTCCGCTCCCAGGTGAACTCGGGCTCGGTCCGGCCGAAGTGGCCGAACGCGGCGGTCTTGCGGTAGATCGGCCGGCGCAGATCGAGATCCTCGATGATCCCGCGCGGCGTCAGCTTGAAGTGGCCCCGCACGAGTTCGGTGAGCTTCTCCTCGGGCACCCGCCCGGTCCCCTCGGTGTCGACCATGACGGACACCGGGTCGGCCACGCCGATCGCGTAGGCGAGCTGCACGAGCGCGCGGTCGGCCAGGCCGGCGGCGACGATGTTCTTCGCGATGTACCGCGACATGTAGCAGGCCGAGCGGTCGACCTTCGTGGGATCCTTGCCCGAGAACGCGCCGCCGCCGTGCGGCGCGGCCCCGCCGTAGGTGTCGACGATGATCTTCCGGCCCGTGACCCCGGCGTCGCCCTGCGGGCCGCCGGTGACGAACCGCCCCGTCGGGTTCACCAGGAAGCGGGTCTTCTTGTCGATCAATTCGGCCGGCACGATCTTGGTGATGATCTTGTCGATGACGTCCTCACGGATGGTCTCCGTGCTGACGAGCGAGCTGTGCTGCGTCGAGATGACGACCGTGTCGATGCGGACCGGCTTGTGGCCGTCGTACTCGACGGTCACCTGCGACTTGCCGTCGGGCCGCAGGTAGTCGAGGACGCCGTCGCGCCGCGCGCACGAGAGACCGCGGACGAGCTTGTGCGCCATCATGATCGGCAGCGGCATCAGCTCTTCGGTCTCGGTGCAGGCGAAGCCGAACATCAGCCCCTGGTCGCCGGCGCCGCCCGGGTCCACCCCCATCGCGATGTCGGGCGACTGCTCGTGGATCGACGAGAGGACCGCGCAGGTCTCGTAGTCGAAGCCGTACTTCGCTCGCGTGTAGCCGACGTCCTTGATGGTCTCGCGGACGATCTTGGGGAAGTCGACGTAGCAGCTCGTCGTGATCTCGCCGGCGATGATCGCCAGGCCCGTCGTCACGAGCGTTTCGCAGGCCACGCGGCCGACGGGGTCCTGCGCCAGGATGGCATCGAGCACCGAGTCGGAGATCTGATCGGCAATCTTGTCGGGATGCCCCTCGGTCACCGACTCAGAGGTGAAAAGATGACGGCCGTTTCGGCTCATGCCGGAAGCTCCTTGAAGTGAAAAGCGCACGGGCGCGCCGGGACGGCCGGACATGCCGCCGGACGGGCCTGCAGACATCATGGCGTGCGAGCCGGCGCCGCGCCCCGGAAGGGCCGGATCCGCGAGCCGCCTCAAAGCCGCTAAGTATAGCAGAGGCAGAACTTAGCACGCAAGTTTACGCGCGGGCTCCGCCCCGCCCGTTCACGCCCGGGGGTGGAAGCGTTCATAGGCGGCGCGCATCCGGGCGTCGAGGACGTGGGTGTAGATCTGGGTCGTCGAGAGGTCCGCGTGGCCCAGCATCGCCTGGATCGCCCGCAGGTCGGCGCCCCGCTCCAGCAGGTGCGTCGCAAAGGAGTGCCGCAGGACGTGCGGGCTGATCGGCCGCGTCAGCCCGCCCTGCCGCGCGTAGCGGCGGACGATCTTCCAGAAGCCGACCCGGGAGAGCCCGCGGGGGCCGCCCCGGGCATTGACGAACAGCCGGGGCGACGTGCGGCGGCCGAGCAGCGCCGGCCGTCCGCCGGCGAGGTAGCGCCGGACCCACGACGCCGCCTCGTCGCCAATCGGGACGACACGCTGCTTGCTCCCCTTCCCCGTGCAGGTCAGCCAGTGCTCGTCGAGATTCAGATCGGCGGCGCGCAGGGTGACGAGCTCCGAGACCCGCAGGCCGGTTGCGTAGAGCAGCTCGAGCAGCGCGCGGTCGCGCAGGCCCAGCGGGGTCCCGGTGTCGGGCTGGGCCAGAAGCCGATCCACCTCATCGAGCGTCAGATACTTCGGGAGGGCCGGCCAGGCGCGCGGGGCCGTCAGGTCCTCGGCGGGATTGGCGGCGATCCGCCGCTGGAGGGTCAGGAAGCGGTAGAAGCCGCGGACGCAGGCCACCGTGCGGGCCACCGAGCGGGGCGAAAGGCCCCGCCCCATCAGATCGCGGACGAACGCCTCGAGATCGTGCCGATCGAGGGCCCCGGCGCTGCGCGACCGGCCGGCGGCGAACTCGCCTAGGCCGCGCAGATCGCGGCCGTAACTGTCGAGCGTGTTGGCCGAGAGCCGGCGCTCGACCCGCAGGTGGTCGAGGTAGGCGTCGATGAGGGTGTGTGTGTCGGCCACGGTCGACCCAGCATACCCCGGCTGCCGCTGCCGGCGGCGACGCCGGGGAGGGCGGGCGGCGTGTCGCGGGGCGCGTCATTTGACAGGGGGCGGGGTCGGGACTAGCATGCCCGTTTGCTCGTCTGAGGTTGCTCATGCCTGCGCGTTCGAAGTGGGAGGAAGTGCCGACCGAGGCGATCAATCCGGTCAGCCTCGCGATCGACAAGCTGTCGCCGGCGGACATCGTCGAGATGATGCTGGCCGAGGACCGCAAGGTCCTTGCCGCCGTGCACCGGGAGAAGGACCGGATCGCGGTCGGGGTCGACATCATCGCGGAGGCCCTGCGCAAGGGAGGCCGGATCCTGTTCGTGGGCGCCGGCACGAGCGGGCGTCTCGGGGTGCTGGAGTCGGCGGAGATGCCGACCACCTTCGGCACCAGCAATACCCTCGTCCAGGCGGTCATGGCGGGCGGCCATCAGGCCGTTCTGAAGCCGCGCGAGGGGGTCGACGACAACTACGAGGAAGGCGCCCGCTCGATCGCCCGTCTCCGTCCCTCGCGCAAGGACGTCGTCATCGGGGTCTCGGCGAGCGGGATGACGCAGTTCGTCCGCGGGGCCCTCACGCGCGCCCGGCGGGCGGGGTTGAAGATCATCTTCGTCACCTGCGATCCGCACACCGAACTGCAGACGTTCGTCGACCTCACGATCGCGCCGGCGGTCGGACCGGAGGTGATTGCCGGCTCCACCCGCCTGAAGGCCGGCACGGCCACCAAGCTCGTGCTGAACATGCTCACGACAGCCGCGATGGTCCGGATCGGCAAGAC
>JAGWRA010000184.1 GCA_028876655.1 Acidobacteriota bacterium
GCTGTGGACGCCGTTGCCGTCGAGATCGACGCCGTCCCAGGAGATGGTGCCGCTGTCCAGCTTCACGTGCACCGACCCGTATTGATCCACGCTGCCGGTCAACGACTCGGTGTTCCCCTCCGGGTGCGTGTAGGTGCCGGTCAGGCTCGCGCCGCCCGACAGCGTCAGCGTGCGCGTCTCGGTCCGGCCATTGGACGGATTCAGGACGGTGTTCGTCCACGTCCCCTTCATGTCCTTGACGGTCACCGACGCCTGCGCCGTCGCCTGGCCGCCCTGCGCATCGGTCACCTTGAGCGTGGCGCTGTAGGCGCCGGCCGTCGCGTAGACGTGCTCGAAGTACTGGCAGTTGCCCGGAATGCAGCCGCTGGACGTCGAGCTGCTCGTGCCGTCGCCGAAGTCCATGACCTGCGACTGCCCGGTGCTGCCGGTCACGTCGAAGTGGACCACGGTCGCCCCGGCCACCGCCACAGAGGTGTTGCTGCTCATCGACGTGCTGTTGATGAGGGCCCTGGCGGACGTCGTCTGGACCGACGCGCTCGACGATGTCGGACTGGAGGGGCTGCTCGAGCCGCTGCAGGCCGTGAAGGCCAGAACCGCGAGCAGTACGGCAGGCGCTACTTCCCTTCCCATGTCGGCTTCCGTTTCTCGAGGAACGCGGCCACCCCCTCGCGGAAGTCGGCGCTCGTATAGCAGAGCTCGATGAGATCCCGATCCGCGCCGGCCGGCAGGCGGCGCGCCGCCATCAGCCGGCGATTCAGCTCCTTGGTCGCGCGGATGGTGAGTGGCGCATTCGCAGCCATCTGCGCCGCCAGCTCGCGGACGGCCGCGTCGATCCCGTCACCCGGCACGATCCGGTTCACCAGGCCGAGCGCGCGCGCCTCGTCGGCGCCGACGAACCGGCCGGTGAACAACAGTTCCTTCGCCTGAGCCGGTCCCACGACGTCCACGAGCCGGCTGAAGGTCACACCCGCCAGGCAGTTGCCGAGCGTCCGGGCAATCGGCACGCCGAAGCTCGACTCGGGCGTGGCCACCCGCAGGTCGCACACCAGCGCGATCACACAGCCGCCGCCGGCCGCCACCCCCTGCACCTGCGCAATGGTCGGCTTGGTGACCCGCTCGAGCCGATCGACGAGCTGCTCGATCCGCTCCTCGTAGGCAATCGCGTCGGCCGCCGTCTTGAAGCTCTTGAATTGAGAAATGTCGGTACCGGCGATGAACGCCTTCCCGCCGGCGCCGCGCAGCACGAGGACGCGCACGGCCGGATCACGATCGGCCCGGTCGCAGGCCTCGGCCAGCGCTTCGTACATCTCCCACGTCATCGCGTTCCGCGCCTCGGGCCGGTTGAAGGTCAGAACCGCGAGGGGGCCGTCGGTCTCGTAGATCGCCTGAGGGGTGGACAAGTAGAATCTCCGTTGTTGACGGAATGGTCCCGTCGAGTTGCCGATACGAGCGGCCACGTGTCGAGCGAGAACGTCGCCGAAGGCCATGCCGCGCCGAGGACCTGTGAATCCGAGGCGAGGCATCGGCGTCAGTTCCGCACGGGGGTGGGGCCCCGTGCGAACTGAAGAAAGCCAGCCAGAATGCCAGCAGGACCCGGATCGCCGAACTCCGCCCTGGCCGGCCTGCGCGTGATCGACATCACGCAGGTGATGGCCGGACCATTCTGCACGACGATGCTCGCCGATCTCGGGGCGGACGTCATCAAGATTGAAGCGCCGCGCGGCGATTCGACGCGCCAGATGTCCCGGCCCGTCGGCACGGACAGCCCGGCCTTCAACGCCGTCAACCGCGGCAAGCGCAGCCTCGTCGTCGATCTGAAGGTCGCGGCCGGACGCGACGTGATCACGCGTTTGGCCGGCACCGCCGACATCCTGGTCGAGAACTACCGTCCCGGCGTGATGGCCGGCTTCGGTCTCGACTATCCCGCGCTCGCGGTGCTGAACCCCCGCCTGATCTACGCGTCGATCTCCGGCTACGGCCAGACCGGACCCGATCGGTTGAAGGGTGGCCTCGACCTCATTGCGCAGGGCGTCTCCGGCCTGATGTCGATCACCGGCGAGCCCGGCGGCGCCCCGGTGAAGGTCGGCATCCCGGTGACGGATCTCGGCGCCGGCCTCTTCACGCTGGTCGGCATCCTCGCCGCGCTCGAAGCCCGCCACCGGACCGGACTCGGCCAGCACGTGGACTCGTCGCTCGTCGAAGCCGGGGTGGCGCTGTCGGTCTGGGAAGCGACGGAGTACTTCACCGAGGGTCGGACGCCGGAGCCAACCGGTTCCGCGCACCGGCTGCACGCCCCCTACCAGGCCTTCCGCTGCGCCGACGGCTACATCACGATCGGCGCCGCCACCGACCGGCTCTTCCCGAAGCTCTGCGCCGTGCTCGGCCATCCCGAGTGGACGGCGATCCCCGAGTTCGCCGACACGCTCGCACGCGTGCGGAACCGCACCGCGCTCGCCGACCGGATCAACGGCGTGACCGTCACGCGGCCGCGCGCGCACTGGCTCGAGCGGCTCGAGGCCGCCGGCGTCCCCAGCGGCCCGCTGAACGACTACGCGCACGTCTTCGCCGATCCGCAGATCGTCGCGCGCGAGATGGTCGTCGACGTCGATCACCCGACGCTCGGCCGGCTGCGCGCGCTCGGCTCTCCCATCAAGATGAGCCGCACGCCACCCGACGCCCGCCGCCGCGCCCCGCTGCTCGGGGAGCATACGGAGGCGGTACTGACCGAAGCAGGCTTCAGCCGCGAAGAGATTGCGGCGCTCCGCGCCGCGGGGGCTGTCGGCTGAAGGAGGCTTCGGCCTCCGGCCACGGGCTCCGGGCTGCGGGCTACGGGGGCCAAGGGCCCGAACACGACTCAACCCCGGAGCCTGTAGCCCGTAGCCTGAGGCCTACTCCTGCACGCCCCCCGGCCACTTCGGCGCCACGGCCGCAGCCTGTTCGAAGGCGTGCGCGATCTGCAGCAGGCTCCACTCGCCCCGGTGCCGCCCGACGATCTGCAATCCCACCGGCAGTCCTTCCGGCGTGAAGCCGCACGGCACGGCGATCGCCGGGTTGCCGAGGATGGAGATGTAGTAGCACGACCGCAGCCAGTCGATGTAATCACGAAGGGGCGTCCCCTCGATGTCGGTCACATAGGGCTGCGTCGCGTCGAACGGCAGCGCCTGCGTGACCGGCAGGACGAACGCATCGTAGCGTTCCATGAACCGCTGCATGCGGTGATAGAGCCCCGTCCGCTCCACCTCGGCCCGCCCGATCTCGGCGACCGTCAGCCGGTCACCCCGCTCCACTTCCGCGACGACCGTCTCCTTCACGAGGTGCCGGTTTGGCCGTACGGTGTCACCCAGCCCGGCCGAAAACGCGAACGCCCGGACGACGCGGAACACTTCGTCGGCGCCACGGAAGTCCGGTTCGGCCGCTTCGACGATGCAGCCGAGATCCTCGAAGAGGCGCCGCTGCCGGTCCACGGCCTGCCGGATGCGCGAGTCCACGAGCACGCCGCCCAGATCCTTCCACCAGGCGATCCGCACACCCGTCAGATCCCGCTCCAGCGGCTCGGCGAACCGGCGGCCGTCCTCCTGTAGCGCAATCGGGGATCGATCGTCCGGGCCGGCGAGCGCCGAAAGGAAGAACGCCACGTCGGCCACGCTGCGCGCCATCGGCCCGTCCACGCTCAGCGTCGCCCAGGCGAGCCGGGCCGGCCAGATCGGCACGCGCCCCGGCGACGTCCGCAGCCCGACCACGCCACAGAAGCTGGCCGGGACGCGGAGCGAGCCGCCCATGTCGCTGCCGTCGGCCAGCGGCAGCATGCCGCAGGCCAGCGAGACCGCAGCCCCGCCGCTGCTGCCGCCACACGTCTTCGTCAGATCCCACGGATTCAGCGTCGTCCCGAACACCGGGTTGAAGGTCTGGGCACCGGCGCCGAACTCCGGCGTGTTCGTCTTGCCAACGGTGATGCCGCCCGCTGCCTGAATGCGTTCGACCAGCAGCGAGTCGCGAGCCGGCACCAGGTCCTTGAACACCGGCGAACCGAACGTCGTCCGGATGCCGCGCGTCGGCTGAAGATCCTTGTGGGCGATCGGCAGGCCGTGTAGCGGACCGCCGAACCGTCCGTGCGCCGCCTCCTCGTCGGCCACCCGCGCGCGGGCCGCTGCCTGCTCGGCGACCAGCGTGACGATCGCGTTGACGGCAGGATTGACGCGCTCGATCTGGTCGAGGTGGGCGGCGAGCACCTCCCGCGCCGACAGTTCCTTCGCGTGGAGGCGGCGCGCCAGCTCGACCGCACTCAGCCTGCAGATCTCCGGCACCATAGACATTGACCCGCGGGCACTGTATCTCGCGGTCCGCGGAGCGTCAACGCGACACCCGGCGATGGCGCGGCCTGCGGGGCCGGACGCGTCGCAGCGCCTTTCGTGAAACGGTCGCGGCGGCCAACTGAGCCGCCGTCTGGCGATCGGTGGCGTGCCGAGCCGTGCTAGCATCGAAGCAGGAGTGTGACTCCGGGAGGGTCGTCTGCATGGCGTTCGATGAGATTTCGCGCAATCGCGCGTTCGTATCCGCAACGGCTGGCGAGCGTGTCGGGGCGTTCCTGCGGGTCGTCTACGGCTGGATGTGCGGCGGGCTGGCGGTCACGGCCCTCATGGCGTTCCTGATCGCCTCGTCTCCGTCGCTGGTGGTCGCCGTCGCGTCCAACCCGCTGATCTTCTGGGGCCTGGCGATTGCCGAGCTCGGCATCGTCTTCTACCTGTCGGCCCGGGTGAACCGGCTCGCACCCGCCACGGCGTCGATGCTGTTCATGCTGTACTCGGCGCTGACGGGCGTCACGATTTCCTTCGTGCTGCTCGCCTACACTGGCCAGTCGGTCGCCTCGACGTTCATCGTCACGGCCGGCATGTTCGGTGGGCTGGCGCTCTACGGCACGGTGACGCGGCGCGATCTGCAGGGCCTGGGGCACTTCCTGTTCATGGGGCTCATCGGCGTGGTGCTGGCCTCGGTGGTCGGGATCTTCTGGCACAGCAGCGCGCTGCAGTTCGTCATCTCGTTCATCGGCGTGATCGTGTTCACCGGGCTCACGGCGTACGACGCGCAGCGGCTGCGGAACATGGCGCTGTCGCTGCCCGAGGGCCAGACCGAGACCTACGCGATCGTCGGCGCGCTCGCCCTCTACCTCGACTTCATCAACCTGTTCCTCTTCCTGCTGCGGTTCATGGGCAGCCGCCGCGACTGACGACCGCGCCGCGGCTCGGGCCGGTCTCCCGGCCCGGGTCGCGGCCGCCGATCCCGCCGCCGGTCAGACCACGTGCGGCTGCAGCGGCGCCGCCAGCGTGGCGGGCGTCTGCTGCGCGAGGTACCGGAAGAAGCCCGGCAGGTGTCCATCGGTGCCGCACGTCGACGCCACGTGATGGATGCTGTGGAAGCCGAGCATGCGGTAGCTCTCGAACTGCGCCTCGCCGAACCACTGGTTCGCCGTCGACTCGTGCGGGAACGACGGATGGCTCGTTGCGTAGTTCAGCACGTCGACCGGCTCCCCGCCGCACAGCGTCGCCTTCACGTAGACGAGAACGCCGTCCTCCGCAGTCCCGCCATCGACCTCCCTGTAGAGGATCCGGCCGACCGCCAGATGGGGATTCCCCTGTCCCTGGTGGGCCCGGTCGATGCCGAGCCCGCGATCGAAGACGATCGGCACGCCGAGGTCGATGCGGATCTGCCGGATGGCGGTCGCGAGATCCTGGAACGTGTAGTCGGGATCGCAGCCCGCGTCGCTGACGAGCACGAACCGACAGCGCCGCAGCACCATCTCCCACAGGCCGAGGTTCTCGAAGTGCCCGCCGTCCGACAGGTAGACGTACGGGCTGCGGTCGGTCGTCAGGCCGAGCATCTCGCGCAGGATGGGGGCGGCGTCCTGCCGCGGCTCGGCGGTCCGCCATGTACGGCGCCCTGCCCGGCCTGGATTACCGAGCCAGGTGCCGAGCCGCGCGTTGAACAGGGTCAGCAGGAACGTGAGCGACGGCGTCGAGAAAGCACCCATGTTCGGGCTCGCCGCGGCGCCCGAGATGGTCATCGCGGTGCCGAGCGACAGGCCCGGCCGGTCGAGCCGCGGCACGCCGCCATACCCGGCGGTGGGCCGGTAGCCGAGCGAGGGGGCGCCCGCGTGCAGCGGTGTCGCGGTGAACGACTCCGCCTTCCGGTGCAGCGAGCCGCGACGGGCTTCGGCCACCCGGTTCAGCGTCATGTTCACGACCAGGAACGGACGCGCGATCGCCGCGAGCGCGGCCAGGCTGATGTCGTCGGCGGGATCGAAGCCGGTGAACGGATTCGGGTGGCGGTCGGCCGCCGGCCGCGACGCCCCCAGGAAGGTGCGGATCAGCCGGTTGCGGTACATGCCGTGCAGCGAGAACTTGTTGACCGGCACGACGCAGCCCATCAGCCACCCGACGACCAGATAGATCGTTCCGAGCAGGACGGCTTCGTGCAGGACGTGGTGGAGGGCGTGGCCGCCGTGCAGCGCGTCGATGGCCGCTTCGTTCAGCCAGGCCAGCGAGGCGAGCAGGAGCACGGCGAACGCCGGCGCGGCCATCGCAAAGACCACGCGCCTGACAATCGTGGGGCCGCCGGGCTTGCCGTCCTTCAGCGAGCGGCCAAGGTACGCGGCCAGCGCGCCCAGGCCCGACGTGCCGATGCCGATGGCGCCCGTCGCGTGCACGGGTGACAATCCGAATGCCGCCTGGAGTGCGACGCTCAGCGCCCGCAGCACGCCGGGCCCTTCGAAGACGAGCAGGCCCACGAGCAGCCAGCCGACCGCGACGATCAGGAACCAGGCGATCGCCCGGCTCCACCATTCCAGATCGTCGTCGTCGATGTCCGAGCCGGCCACCCCCATGAACACGAACGCCGAGATCAGCACCCCGCCGACCAGCAGGGGAAACTCCATCACCGCGTACCGCGGGCGGTCCGCCACCCCCTTGAGCAGCGACGCCAGCCAGGCCAGGCCGCCGGCGCCGACCGCTCCAGCCACGATGCCGGCCAGGGTCGTCTGCGGCCGCCAGCGGCGAGTGCTGGACAACGGCCCGACCGCCGTCCACGTCGCGCCGTACACCACGGCGCCGGCCGCCGCGAAGGTGGCAACACTGAGATCGTCCCGCCGGCTCGCGGCCACCATCAGCGTGAGTCCCACCAGACCGAGCGACAGCGGCAGCAGGCCGAACAGCAGGAATCCGTGCTGGCTGCTCCGCCGATTGCCGTAGCTCGGCAGGTTGAGGACCGCGAAGACATTGCCGGCGACGATGAGCGCGGAGCTGGCGAAGAAGAGCAGCGACGCGGGATCCGTCAGGGCGTCGGTCGCCCCTCCGACGGCCGTGTGGTAGACGTCCTGGAGCAGGCCGAGATAGACCACCGGCAGCAGCAGCGCGGCGGCCAGCAGCGGCACGAGGACGAGCCAGTTCAGGAACAGATTGCGCGCGACGGTCGCAATCAGCGTCCAGACGTCCGCGGAGAAGAACCCGGTGGCCGGGCTCATGAACCGGCTGTTCGCGCGGACGCGTGCGACCGGCTCGGGCTCCGGCGCCGACTCCCCTGCTTCATGTCCGCGCAGCGCGTCGAAGACCGGCGTGGTGCCGGGCCCGGTCGACGCATGGTGCAGCCACCCGGCGAGCCACCCGCCGGTGTAGCCGCCGCCCGACACCGTCGAGAGGTAGTCGAACCCCCGCAGCAGGTCGTGAGCGGCGAGGCCCTGGATGACGCCCAGCGCGAAGCTCGCGCTGCGGATGCCGCCGCCCGACAGGCACAGCGCCGCGTACCCGTGCTGCAGGCGCGCGGCCGCATTGGCGCGCAGCCGCGCGGCCTCGTCCTGCCCGGCCGCCTCGGCCGGCGGCGCGCCGCCGAGATGCACGTGCTCGCGCTCGAGCACGTCGGCCAACGAAGCCGGCAGGTCGCCGCCGGTGCCGCCGCGCGGATCGGTGGCGGACGGCGGCATCGCGCTCACTTCTGCGTCCCTGCCACAACGGCCGCCGGCTTCAGGAGGGCGAAGCAGTCGGGCGGTACGTAGGGTTCCGGTGGCTCCGGCTCGTCCCCGGCCCGGACCTTCAGGTACTCGATGAGGTCGTAGCGCTGGGCCGGCGTCAGGTACGGGCCGATGGCGCCGCCCTGGTACTGTGCCTCGGGCGGCTTGTTCTCGTCGTACGGGACGTAGCCCTTGCGGAACTCGTGCCCCACGTTCGAGTTGCCGGGCTTCGTGGTATCGAACCAGAAGCCTCCGGGATCCCGTGCGGGCGGACTCGTCATGTAGCCGACCTTCACCGGATCGAAGTCACGCGTGCCCACCCAGAACCGCTTGGGGCGCTCCGACACGGGCGACAGCAGATCGTAGAGCGTCGGGACCGACCCGTTGTGCAGGAAGGGCGGCGTGGCCCACACGCCGCCGAGCGGCCGCGGCTTGTAGCCGGCGATCGCCCGCGGCAGGTCGAGCATCCCGAATCCGTCGAAGCAGGCCTGCGCCTGCGGCGAGAAGTGGTGGTCGGTGTAGTACCGATCGCGCACCAGGTGACCGAGGATCGTCAGCCCCTCGCCGAGCGAGACCGACCGCAGGTCGAGGTGTGCGAGCGCCGCGATGGCCTGGTCGGTCCGGCCCGCGTTCTGCCGGGCCTCGTCGAGTTCCGTCGCCGCCTCGTCGATGGTGTCCGGCGCCGCTCCGCCCTTCTTCAGCCGGGCCAGTTCCTCCTCGAGCGCCGGCACGAGTCCGGCGTCGCGCGATTGCTCCTCCACGAGATCGCGGCGGAGCATCTGCCGGACCTGATCGACGTCCAGACCCGTCTGCGTGAGGTTGACGCGATCGCGGATGAAGTTCAACGCGGCCGTCGGGTCGGTGCCGACGTCCCCGAGCTGCTTCACGCGGATCACCCAGAAGGGATCGCCCGGCCCGCGCAGGGGCGCCTCCGCGTGCGTCAACGCGGCCGACGCCGGATGCGGGCCGTGACAGCCGACGCAGTACTGGTCGAACAGCGCCTTCCCGCGTGCCGCCTTCGCCTGATCGATCGGCCCGAGGAGGTCTTCCGGCCACCTCGGCGGCTGGAGCGTCTGCAGCGTCGACTCGATCCGCTGCAGGTTCTCGAAGTCGATCGAGGTCTGGTAGCGGTCCGCGGCGGGAATCGGCCGGCCGTAATCGTCGACCAGCCTGAACGTGGCGCCGGTCCCCATCGCCTCGCCGACGTTGCGCGCCATCGGCTGACTGACCGACGCGTTGTACTGCACCCAGTTGAACTTCCAGATGTTCCAGAGGTACGGGAAGCTCACGGGCGCGTCGGCCACGTGATAGTTCGACGGGCTCAGGTGATCGCCGAAGACGACGTTGTTGATCCGCCCGAGCGCATCGGTCCGGCCGTAGCCCTCCTGCGTCGGCGACCAGTGAGGATTCGACGATCCGCGCGCCACGGCCAGCAGGCGCCCGGACACCGACGCCAGCTGCCGCCAGAGCGTGAACTCGTTCGACCAGCTCGCATCGGTGCGGAGCACCGCGTGGGCGAAGCGCCGGAACTTGAGCGGGTTCACCAGGGTCGCCGCCATCGCGGCGCCCAGGTCCACCTGGAAGCTGCCCGCCGTCATGTCGGTGATGGCGGCCATGCTCTGACCGCCATCGATCCGCAGCGCCGTCGTCCGGCCGTTGCGCGTGACGTCCAGCTGCCCCGTGTGGCAGGCGGCGCACGTCAGATCGACGACGTAGTCGTGAACGGTGTTGTCGTACCGGCGCGCGAAGCCGACCGGGAGCTGATCGGGATTCGCGCGCGTCGGCACGGGATCGACGATGAAGTCGAGCCGCCGCAGGTGCGACGGCGCCGCGAAGCGATGGCGGCTGAAGGGTTCTTCCAGATGGATGAACCAGCTGTAGCGGATCTCCTGGAGCGACGTTCCCTGCGGCGTGTAGTAGTAGAGCTGCCGCGCGGGCGCGTCCATCGACGAGCCCCAGCCCTGATCGAGGTAGCGCACCGTGTCGACGTGCACGGCCGGCGGCAGGTGCCCCGCGGCGGCACGACGGTAGATCGCGCCCGCGAGCCAGTTCCCCGCCACCGCCAGGATCAGCAGCAGGACGGCCGCGCGCAGCAGGTGCGACAGCCAGGAGCGGCGGGCGGGCACCGGCGCGGGAATGTCGATCGGTCCGGCCAGCCGGGCCTTCCGGCTGGCCGCCTCGGCATGCCACCGCGCGCGGTTGATGCTGCCGATCGGGCGGCTGTCGGGGGTCGAGTTCGCCGTGACGTCGATGTGCTGCGCCGCGCACTCCTCGGGCGGCATCTGCGATCGGGGCACGAAGGTCAGCCGGCCGACGACGTGAAACGGCGCCTGCGCCTCCTTCCACTCGGCGGTCGCCTTCTCGATCCAGAAGCTCGCCGGCCGTCGCCGCCCCCAATGCGTCATCCGCTCGACGTCGAGGAACTGGAACCCGAAGTCCCACGTGCTCATCTCGGCATCCTCGTTGAGATGCCGGATGAGCTCGGCCTGCAGGCAGTCGTGCCCGTCGCCCGGCGGCCGGCTCGGATTGGCCGCCGACGGCACCAGCGTGTACTTCACCGCATCGGACTGCCCGTGCAGGAACGGCACGGTGCTCCAGTACCGCAGGGTCTGGTAGGGCCGGATCTTCCCGAGCTGCTGCCCGAAGCCGAGGAACGCCGCCCGCAGGAAGATCCACTGGTCCCTGAGGGACATCGACCAGATCGCCCGGAGCTTCCCGATCGGGCCGGACGCGGCGAACACCCGCATGAAGCAGGCGAACGCATGCGCGTCGTCCATCGGAAAGGTCGACTTCGCGTTCAACGAGTAGTCCAGGCGTGTCTGGCCGCCGGGCAGCGTGCCGGCCGGCACCTCGATCGAGAAGGACAGCGCGCGGACGTCGGGTTTCCGGTCGGACTCGAGCGTCCCCAGGGCGTTGGCGAAACGGACCACCGCCGGGTACACGCCGGGGCGAGCGAAGATGCCGCGCGCCAGCCGGGCGGCGAGCCGCGGATCGATGACGCGGGTGGAGATGTCGAAGATCTCGAACGTCGCCCGCGCGCAGATCCCCTTGGCGTGGGTGCCGCGCGCGAGCGGCCGATGCTGCTCGGACGCAAAGCGGGCCTGCAGCATCAGGATCGTGCTGACGATCTCGGCGACATCGTCCTGCTCGGTCGACCGCGGCCGCTCGAACTGGTGAAGGGAACCGGTCGAGTCTGTCATCGCCTCCTCATCCGCCCAGCGCGTCCAGCGTGGTCCGGGCGGCGACCAGGTCGGCCGTGTCGAACCCCTCGGTGAACCAGGCGTAGACGGGCGCCAGGACCTCTCTCGCCTCGGCGGTCCGGCCCGACGCGGCCAGCAGCGTCGCCAGGCCGGTGGCCGCCCGCAGTTCGAGCGAGCGGGCCTGCTGGCCGCCCGCCCGGACCAGCGCGCGCCGCAGCAGATCTTCGGCGGTCGCGGTGTCGCCCGCGCGGCGCGCCAGCTCGCCGCCGACGCGGTACAGCTCGGCCACGTAGCCGCCCTCCGCGATCTGCTCCGCGTACATCAGCCCTTCGGCGACGGCGCGCTGCCCTTCGTCGATCCGCTCGGCGCGGCAGAACCCCTCGGCGAGCAGCGCCAGGAACATCGGCCGCGCCAGGCGGGTGTCGAGCGCCTGCTGCACGGCCAGACTGTCCTGCAGCAGCGCGATCCCCTCGTCGGTCCGGCCCAGGCCGATGAGCGCCGCTCCCTGGAACGTGAGATTTCGTGGCTTGCGCAGGTCTCTTTCATTACAGATAGGTATGCAAAGTCCATAAAACGCGATCAGGGTGGCGCTCCTAAACTGCGTGCCTTTGAAGTTTTAGCAAGGGGGCTGACCGATGCGTATCAGATTGCAACAGGAAAACGGGGGAGGAGCTGGGATCCACATAGCGAGAGATACA
>JAGWRA010000185.1 GCA_028876655.1 Acidobacteriota bacterium
ACATCGTCCAGCAGCTCACCAGCCTGGACCTGAAGACGGTGAAGTACTACTGGTTCGCGCACGGGGAAGTCGCCGGCGTTCGCGGCACGATCTCCCGCACCGGCTACACCGGCGAGAACGGCTACGAAATCTTCACGCCGCCCGCCCAGGCCGGCCGCGTCTGGGACGCACTGCTCGAGGCGGGCAAGGCGCACGGCCTGATTCCCGCCGGCCTCGGCGCCCGCGACACGCTCCGCCTCGAGGCCGCCATGCGCCTCTACGGCAACGACATCGACGACACAACGACGGTCCTCGAAGCCGACCTCGACTGGATCGTCGGCTGGCAGAAGACCGACTTCATCGGCAAGAGCGTGCTCGACGCCCAGAAGGCGAGCGGCGTCACCCGGAGGATCGTCGGCTTCGAGATGGTGGACCGCGGTATCGCCCGACACGGCTACCCGGTGGAAATCGACGGCAAGCCGGCCGGCACGGTCACCAGCGGCACGCAGACCCCGTTCCTGCAGAAGGCCATCGGCATGGCCTACCTGCCGGTCGCGCACACCGCGCCCGGCACCGAGTTCGACGTCGTCATCCGGGACCGCCGCGTCAGGGCCCGCGTCGTCCCGCTGCCGTTCTACAAACGCCCAGCGCCCGCGAAATAGCGGAAGAGGACTCCTCATGGCGGACCCGGCGAGCTACCGGTACACGAAGGACCACGAGTGGATCGACACGGCCACCGGCCGCGTCGGCATCACCGACTACGCGCAGCAGCAACTCGGCGACGTCGTCTTCGTCGACCTGCCCGAGGTCGGCGCGAAGGTCACCCAGGGGCAGTCGTTCGGCACGATCGAGTCGGTGAAGGCCGTCTCGGAGCTGTTCGCCCCCGTCTCCGGGGAGGTCAGCGCGGTGAATGCGTCGCTGAAGGACAAGCCCGAGGTGGTCAACAGCGAGCCCCACACCACGTGGATGATCGCCATCAAGATGTCCAACCCCGGCGAGGCCGCCGGGCTCCTGGATGCCGCGCAGTACGCCGAGCTGGTCAAGTAATCCGCCCCTCCGCCATCATGAGCGCAGACGCCCTGGATCGTTTCGACTCCCGGCACATCGGCCCGGGCCCGGCCGACCGCGAAGCCATGCTGAAGACCATCGGCGTGGCATCGCTCGACGAGCTCATCGACCAGGCGCTGCCGCCGCACATCCGGCTGCGCGCGCCGCTCGACCTGCCGCGCGCGGTCAGCGAGCACGCCTTCCTGACCGGCCTGCAGCAGATTGCCGCCCGCAATCAGCTCTTCAAGTCGTACATCGGCCTCGGCTACTACGACACGGTCACGCCGAGCGTCATCCTGCGCAACGTGCTCGAGAACCCGGGCTGGTACACCCCCTACACGCCGTACCAGGCCGAGATCGCGCAGGGCCGCCTCGAGGCGCTCCTCAACTTCCAGACGATGGTGCGCGACCTGACGGGGATGGAGGTGGCCAATGCGTCGCTCCTCGACGAGGCCACCGCCGCCGCCGAGGCGATGACGATGCTGCACCGCGTCCGCGGGAAGAGCGCCGACGGCAGCGAGCCGATCGCGTTCCTCGTCTCCGATCGCTGCTTCCCGCAGACGATCGAGGTGATGAAGTCGCGCGCCGAACCGCTGGGGCTCGAGCTGCGCATCGGCGACCTGGAGAAGCTGTCGTTCGACGGGGCGTACGGGATGCTGCTGCAGTATCCCGACGCCGAGGGAGGCGTGCACGACCTGCGCAGCCTGATCGCGAAGGCGCACGACGCCGGCCTGCTGGTGGCCGTGGCGACCGATCTGCTGGCGCTCACGCTGCTGACGCCGCCGGGGGAAATGGGGGCCGACGTCGTCGTCGGCAACTCGCAGCGCTTCGGCGTGCCGATGGGCTACGGCGGGCCGCATGCCGCCTTCTTCGCCACGCGGGAATCGTTCGTCCGCCAGGCGCCTGGCCGCATCATCGGCGTGTCGATCGACGTCCACGGCAACCCGGCCTACCGGATGGCGCTGCAGACCCGCGAGCAGCACATCCGCCGCGAGAAGGCGACGTCGAACATCTGCACGGCGCAGGCGTTGCTGGCCAACATCGCCGGCTTCTACGCCGTCTTCCACGGCCCCGACGGGCTGAAGCGGATCGCCCGCCGCGTCCACCTGCTGGCGCGGATCCTGGAGCGCGAGCTGGCAAGGCTCGGCTTCCCGCAGCTGAACGGCACCTACTTCGACACCCTGCGGGTCCAGGCGCCGTCGCACGAGGTGATGACGCGGCTGCACGCCGCGGCCCTCGGCGCCCGCATCAACTTCCGGTACATCGACGCCACGCACCTCGGCATTGCGCTCGACGAGACGACGAGTCCCGAGGACGTGCAGGCGATCGTCCGGGTCTTCGCGGACGCCGTCCCGGTGGACGTGCCGCCGGTCGACGTCGAGCGGGCGGCCGAGGGGCTGCAGACGGCCTTCCCGGACGGGCTGGCGCGCACCAGCCCCTTCCTCACGCACCCGGTGTTCAACACGCATCATTCCGAGACGCAGATGATGCGGTACATCCGCCGGCTCGAGCGGAAGGACGTCGGCCTCGACACGTCGATGATCCCGCTCGGCTCGTGCACGATGAAGCTGAACGCCGCCTCGGAGATGCTGCCGATCACCTGGCCGGCCTTCTCGCGCCTGCACCCGTTCGTGCCGGTCGACCAGGCGCACGGCTACCGGCAGGTGTTCGACGAGCTCGAAGGGGCGCTGTGCGCCATCACGGGGTTCGCCGCCGTCTCGCTGCAGCCGAATTCCGGCGCCGAGGGCGAGCTGACCGGCCTGCTCGTCATCCGCGCCTACCATCAGTCGCGCGGGCAGGGGACCCGCGACGTCGTCCTCATCCCCTCGTCGGCGCACGGCACCAACCCGGCCAGCGGCATCATGGCCGGCATGCGGGTCGTCGTGGTGGCGACGACGAAGGAAGGGAACGTCGACGTCGACGACCTGCGGGCCAAGGCAGAGCAGCACAAGGACCGCCTGGCCGCCCTGATGGTCACCTATCCGTCCACACACGGCGTCTTCGAGGACGCCATCCAGGAGATCTGCCGCATCGTCCACGACAACGGCGGCCAGGTCTACATGGACGGCGCCAACATGAACGCGCAGGTCGGCCTGACCAGTCCGGCGGCGATCGGCGCCGACGTCTGCCACCTGAACCTCCACAAGACGTTCGCCATCCCGCACGGCGGCGGTGGCCCGGGCATGGGTCCGATTGCCGTGGCGGCGCACCTGGCGCCGTACCTCCCGGGCCATCCGCTGGTGAAGGTCGGCGGCGAGCAGGCGATTCACGCCGTGGCGGCCGCGCCATGGGGCAGCGCCAGCATCCTGCTGATCTCGTACGCCTACATCCGCATGCTCGGCGTGCGCGGGCTCACGGAAGCGACGCGCGTGGCCATCCTGAACGCGAACTACATCAAGTCGCGGCTCGAGAAGCACTATCCGGTGCTGTACACGCGGACCACTGGCCGGGTGGCGCACGAGATGATCTTCGACCTGCGGGCGTTCAAGCCGAAGGTAGAGGAGGGCGACGTCGCCAAGCGGCTCATGGACTACGGCTTCCACGCGCCGACGGTGTCGTTCCCGGTGCCCGGCACGCTGATGGTGGAGCCGACCGAGAGCGAGGCGAAGGACGAACTCGACCGCTTCTGCGACGCGATGATCGCGATCCGGTCGGAGATTGCGGCGGTACTCGACGGGACGGCCGACGCGAAGGACAACGTGCTGAAGAACGCGCCCCACACCGCGGCCGCGGTCTCGGCCGATGCCTGGACGCATCCCTACAGCCGCGAGCAGGCCGCCTATCCGCTGCCGTTCGTCCGGGGGGCGAAGTTCTGGCCGAGCGTCGGCCGGATCGACAACCCGTACGGCGACCGGAACCTCATCTGCTCCTGCCCTGACATCAGCACCTACGAAGAACCAGTCAAAGCCTGACCGCGCTGAACCCAAACGACCAGGCCGCGCACAGCGCGGCCCGCGAGCGGAACGGAGCGAGCCGGTTCGCGAGCGAGTGAAGCGAGCCGGGGTGTGGGGCAGAGCCCCACGCTAACTGGTCCAGATCAGCATGCGGGTCCCGTTGCTGTCCTCGTAGCTGAGGATCAGCCCGGGACCGTACCGCCGCAGGTCGTCCAGCGTCACCCGTCCCTCGGTCCCCGAGAAGTTCGTGTTGGCCAGACGCAGCCAGCCGCCCATCGACACGATCTCCAGCAGCCAGTTCGGCACGTCGGTCCGGACCAGCCGGCCGGTGCGGGGGTCGTACGCCAGCGCGTGCAGCGCGTGCAGGTCGTGGAGCGGGGCGGAGATCGGCGGGCGGTGCACGATGGTGCGGCCGTTGAGCCCCATGGTGACCATCGGCGTCGTGGTGCCGAAGCGGGCGCGCTGGGTGTCGAAGATCTGCTCGGCTGTCTCGCGCGGGACGACTTGCTCGGCGGTGTGCTGGTGGAACGCCACGGCCAGGAACGTCACGCACACGATGCCGAGCAGCACGACGACAACCGCGGTGGCGATGGCGATCGAGCGCCAGGTGCGCCGCCGGGCGGGGTTCGAGGGGTTCGGCATGCGGGCGTCCTCCTGGGACGCTGAACGGCCGCCTCAGCGCGGCGACGGCATGGCGGGCCCGAGCGTCAGGGCGTCGGCCTTCTGGCGGAACGCCGCCAGCAGCCGCTTCGAGACCGGGCCCGGCCGGCCGGTACCAATCGGATGGTCGTCCACCTGCACGATCGGCAGCACCTCGCGCGTCGTGCTGGTCAGGAAGGCCTCGTCGGCGCCGAGGAGATCGGCCTCGCGCAGCACCTCCCCGCGTACGTCGATGCCGGCCTCGCGGCCGACCTCGAACAGGAACTGCCGGGTGATGCCGGCCAGCAGCCCCGACTCGAGCGACGGCGTCAGCGCCGCGCCGTCGCGGACGATGAAGAGATTCGACTGCGTGCACTCGGCCAGCTCGCCGCGATAATTGCGCATCACCCCCTCGAACGCGCCGCGCCGGTAGGCCTCCTGCATGGCCAGGGCATTGTTCAGGAGGTTGTTCGACTTGATGAGCGGGTTCAGCGAGCCCGGATGGTTGCGCAGGACCGACACCAGCGCCACGCGCACGCCCTGCTCGAAGAGTGCGGCTGGCGTCACGGGGAAGGGCTTGATGATGACCACGACCGACGGCGTCGGGCAGGCAGAGAGATCGTAGGTGAGATCGCCGACACCCCGCGTCACGAGGATCCGGATGTAGGCGTCCCTGGGGCCGCCGGCCGCGTCGGCCCCGAGGCCGGCCGCACGGATCGTCTCGTCGACACGGCCCGCCAGCTCCGCGTCGGACAGCGGCACCTCGAGCCGCAGCATGCCGGCCGAGGCCCGCAGCCGGGCCAGGTGCCGGTCGAACAGGAACGGCCGGCCGTTGTAGGTGCGCAGCGTCTCGTAGATGCCTTCGCCGTACAGGAACCCGTGGTCGAAGACCGGGATCACGGCGTGGTCGGCATCCGACACGCGCCCGTTCACGTTCACCGTCGCCTTCATGCGTGGGCGCCTCGCCGCCCGTCCGGCCCGCGTGCACCGCGGCCGGCTGTGCTCGATCCTGCGGCGCGGGCAAGCGGCCGCGCCGGGCGATCGAGCGTATCTCTTATGCTAGACTGCGCGCAACCGGCACGCCGGCGCGCCGTGCGATAAGATCGACTCCTGTATGCGTATCCTCAACGCCTCCCAGATGCGGCAGGCCGACCGCCGCGCGATCGACGAACTCGGCATCCCGTCCGTCGTGCTGATGGAGAACGCCGGCCGCCAGGCCGTCGCCGCCATGGAGGCCACCTACAGCGATCTCCTGGAGAGCCGGGTGGCCGTCCTGTGCGGCCGGGGGAACAACGGTGGCGACGGCTTCGTCGTCGCGCGCACCCTGCTGCAGCGCGGCGTCGACGTGCTCGTGTTCGTCGTCGGATCGATTGCCGAGGTGCGCGGCGACGCCCGCCTGAACCTCGAGATCCTGAGCCGGCTCGGCCTGACGGCGGTCGAGATCGCCGACCCGCAGACCTGGGAACTCCACTTCTCCGAAATCGCCGCCTGCGACCTCATCGTCGATGCGCTGTTCGGCACCGGCCTCAGCAAGCCGCTGGAGGGGATGCTGGAGACGGTCGTCGCCGACGTGAATGCATCGGGCATTCCGGTCGTCGCCATCGACCTGCCGAGCGGGCTGTCCGGCGACACGGCCGACCTCATCGGCGACTCGATCCACGCCGCCACGACCATCACGCTCGCGGCGCCCAAGCTGCCGCTGGTGCTGCCGCCGGCCGAGCTGCGCGCCGGCAGCGTCGTCATCGCCGACATCGGCATCCCGCAGGACGTCATCGAGAGCGTGGACGGCCCCTACCTGGCGCTGCTGACGCGCGAGGAGATGCGGGCCCTCGTCGAGCCCCGTGCCCCCGACGCGCACAAGGGAGACTTCGGCCACGTGCTGGTGGTGGCCGGGTCGGTGGGGAAGACCGGCGCGGCCTACCTGGCGGCGACGGGGGCGCTCCGGTCGGGTGCGGGCCTCGTCAGCATCGCCACGCCGCACCCGTGCCTGCCGATCCTCGCCGCGATGGCGCCCGAATACATGACCATCCCGCTGGCCGCCACCTCGACAGGCGGCATCGACGCCGCGGCGGTCGACCAGGTGCTGGAGGCCGCCCGCGACGTCATCGCCATCGGGCCCGGCCTGGGCACGTCCGAAGGGACGCAGGCCTTCGTCCGGGCGGTCGTCGACCGGGCGACCATGCCGCTCGTCATCGACGCCGACGGCCTGAACGCCTTCGCCGGCGACCCCGACCGGCTGGTCGGCCGCGAGGGACGGGACGTCATCATCACGCCGCACCCGGGCGAGATGGCGCGGCTGGTCGGCATGTCCACCGAGGAGGTCCAGGCCAGCCGCGTGGAGATCGCCCGGAATTTCGCCGTCGCCCATCACGTCTACGTCGTCCTGAAGGGGCACCGGACGCTCGTCGCGACGCCGGACGAGCGGGTGTTCATCTGCACGACCGGCAACCCCGGCATGGCCACGGGGGGCACGGGCGACGTCCTGACGGGCATGGTGGCGGCGTGGCTGGCGCAGTTGCTCGACGCGGAGGCGGCCTGCAAGCTCGCCGTCCACCTGCACGGCATGGCCGGCGATCTCGCCGAGGCCGACTTCGGAGAGATCTCGATGACCTCGGGCGATCTGGCCGACCACCTCTCGGACGCGATTCTCGAGCTCACCGCGCGCCGGCGCGTCGAACCGGGGGACAAGAGTTGAGCGTCCAACGTGCCTGACGTGCTCACCACCCACAGCGAGGCCGAGACGACGGCGGCTGGCCGGCACCTGGCCGGCACCCTCACGGCGGGGACGACCGTGACCCTGATCGGCGATCTCGGGGCGGGCAAGACGGCGTTCGTACGCGGCCTGGCCGAGGGGCTCGGCCTGCCGCCGGAGAACGTCAGCAGCCCCACTTTCACGCTCGTGCAGGAGTACCGCGGACCGGTCACGCTGCACCACGCCGACCTCTATCGCATCAGCAGCGTGGAAGCCGACGACCTGGGGCTGGAGGAGCTGGCGACGGAGAAGGCGATCGTCGCCATCGAATGGGCGGAGAAGCTGCCCAGGCCCGTTCCAGGCGCCATCGTCGTCCGCTTCGAGGACCTCGGCGGCGACGACCGGCGCATCACGATTGAACGGCCCGCGTGAGGTTTCGGCCAGGAGCCGGAGCCCGGGGCGGAGCCCCGACGACTATTCGCTCCGGTAGTTCGGCGCTTCCTTCGTAATCGTGACGTCGTGCACGTGGCTCTCGCGCACGCCGGCCTGCGTGATGCGGATGAGCTTCGCCTTGCGCTGCAGGTCGGGGATCGTCGCGGCGCCGCAGTACCCCATCCCGGCGCGCAGGCCGCCGATCAGCTGGTGCATCATCGCCGCCACGCTGCCCTTGTGGGCGACGCGCCCCTCGATCCCTTCCGGCACCAGCTTCTCGCCCGTGACGCTCGTGTCGGCGGCGTTCAGGTCGAAGTCGTCCTGGAAGTAGCGGTCGCGGCTCCCCTTGCGCATGGCGCCGATCGACCCCATGCCCCGGTATTCCTTGTAGGTTCGCCCCTGGAGGAGGATGAGCTCGCCCGGGCTCTCGTCGGTGCCGGCGAACAGGCTGCCGATCATCGTCGCACTGGCGCCTACGGCGATCGCCTTGGCGATGTCGCCCGAGAACCGGATGCCGCCGTCGGCGATGACCGGCACGTCGTGCGGCTCGGCCGCGCGGGCGCACTCCATCACGGCGGTGATCATCGGCACGCCGATGCCGGCGATGATGCGGGTCGTGCAGATCGACCCGGCGCCGATCCCTACCTTCACGGCGTCGACCCCCTCGGCAATCAGCGCCTCGGTCGCCTCGGCCGTCGCCACGTTGCCGGCGATGAGGTCGATCTTGGGGAACTTCCGCCGGATCCGCCGGACGATGTCGAGGACGTTCTGGGAGTGGCCGTGTGCCGTGTCGACGACGAGGACGTCGGCGTGCGCGGCCACGAGCGCCTCGGCACGCTCGAGGGTGTCCTTCGCGATGCCGACGGCCGCGCCGACCCGGAGGCGCCCCAGCGAGTCCTTGCACGCGCTGGGGTACTTCACCATCTTCTGGATGTCCTTGACGGTGATGAGCCCCTTCAACATGTAGTCCTGGTCGACGACGAGCAGCTTCTCGACCTTGTGCTGGTGCAGGATCTCCCGCGCCTCGTCCAGCGTCGTCCCCACCGGCACGGTGATCAGCCGGTCCTTCGTCATCACATCGGCGATCGGGCGGTTGACGTTCGTCTCGAACCGGAGGTCGCGGTTGGTGAGGATGCCGACGAGCCGGCCCTCCTTGCGGCCGTCGTCGGTGATCGGCACGCCGGAGATCCGGTACTTCTTCATCAGCTCGAGCGCTTCGTAGATCCGGTTGGTGGGGGACAGGGTGATCGGATTGACGATCATCCCGCTCTCGGAGCGCTTCACCCGGTCGACTTCGAGGGCCTGCTCGTCGATCGACAGGTTCTTGTGGATGATGCCGATCCCGCCGTGCTGCGCCATCGCAATCGCCAGCAGGGACTCGGTGACGGTGTCCATGGCCGCACTGACGAGCGGAACGTTCAGCCGGATGTTCCGCGTCAGCCGCGTCGTCACGTCCACCTGGTTCGGCACGACGGTCGAATGCTGGGGCACCAGCAGGACGTCATCGAACGTGAGCGCGGTGCGCAGGTCGGTGGCGGCGTCGACGGTGACGGGGGAGAGGGCGTTCAGCTCCATCGGTGTGCGTTCCTCGAAAGCCCGCGGGGCCTCAGGCAACCCCGGCGCCATGGCACTTCTTGTATTTCTTCCCGCTGCCGCAGGGGCACGGGTCGTTGCGGCCCACCTTCGGCGCGTCGCGGCGCACCGTGTGCACCTTCGCGTCGTCGCCGCCCACGCGGGGCGGCTGGCGCGAGGCCGCGGCTGCCGGTG
The DNA here is from genome assembly GCA_028876655.1 of Acidobacteriota bacterium. Lineage (GTDB taxonomy): Bacteria > Acidobacteriota > Vicinamibacteria > Vicinamibacterales > CAVVIG01 > JAGWRA01. The sequence goes on from JAGWRA010000185.1 coordinate 9,451, forward strand.
TCGCCGCGCCACCGCCGTCGCCCGATCCGCCGCCCGCGGCGACGCCGGCGAACGCCGGCACCGCCTCGGCCTTGTTCATCGTGATCTGCGCGGGCCGGCGCGGCCGCCGCACGACCGGCTCTTCCTCGGTGATGACCGGGCGCAGCCACCAGAGGTAGCGGACGATCTCCTCGTCGATCCGCCCCTTCATGTCCTGGAAGAGGTCGAAGCTCTCCTTCTTGTACTCGACCAGCGGATCGCGCTGGCCGTAGCCCCGCAGCCCGATGCCCTCCTTCAGGTGATCGAGGCTGTAGAGGTGATCCTTCCACTGGCTGTCGACGATCTGCAGCATGATGTCGCGCTCGACCCGCTGCAGCACCTCACGGCCGACGACCTGCTCCTTGTCCTCGTAGTGATGGACGACCCGTTCCCAGAGCGTGTCGGCGATCTGGTCCGAGGTCTGGCCGTCGAACGTCAGGTCGCCCGTCTCGA
>JAGWRA010000186.1 GCA_028876655.1 Acidobacteriota bacterium
GAGGCCTACCGGCGGCCGCTGACCGCGAGCGAGCTCGGCGACCTGATGCACTTCTACGCGCTGGGCCGCAAGCAGGGCGATTTCGAGAACGGCGTGCGGATGGCGCTGCAGGCGATCCTGGCGAGTCCGCACTTCCTGTTCCGCCTCGAGCGGGTGCCGGTGTCGGCGCGGCCGGGGCAGGACTACCGGATCGGCGACCTGTCGCTGGCGTCGCGGCTGTCCTACTTCCTGTGGGCGACGCCGCCCGACGCCGAGCTGGTGAAGCTGGCGCAGCAGGGCCGCCTGCACGAGCCGGCGGTGCTCGACGCGCAGGTGAAGCGGATGCTGCAGGACCCGCGGTCCTACGCGCTGGCGACGCGGTTCGCCGCCCAGTGGCTCCGGCTGCAGGACGTCGACAAGGTGGAGCCGGACGACCTCCTGTACCCGCAGTACGACGCCACGCTCGGCCAGTCGATGAAGGAGGAAACCGAGCACTTCTTCGACAGTATCGTCAAGGGCGACCGTGACGTGATGGACCTGCTGACGGCCGACTACACCTACGTGAACCAGCAGCTCGCGGCCTTCTACGGCATCAAGGGGGTGGCGGGGCCGCAGTTCCGCAGGGTGTCGCTCGTGGGGACGCACCGGCGCGGCATCCTCGGCGAGGGGAGCATCCTGGTCGAGACCTCGGTGGCCAACCGCAGCGACCCGGTGTTGCGCGGCAAGTGGGTGCTGGAAGTGCTGCTCGGGCAGCCGCCGCCGCCGCCGCCGCCCGGCGTGAACACCGACCTCGATGCCACGGCGAGCGCCGTCCAGAACGGCAAGCCGCTGTCGGTCCGGGAACGGATGGAGGAGCACCGCGCCAACCCGTTCTGCGCGTCGTGTCACTCGGTGATCGACCCGATCGGGCTGTCGCTCGAGAACTTCGATCCGACGGGCCACTGGCGGATCAACGACAACGGCGTGCCGGTGGATGCGTCGACGACGCTCTACGACGGCACGAAGATGGTGGGGCTGCCGGGCCTGGTGCAGGCCATGCTGAAGCACCAGACCACGTTCCTGAACGTGTTCACCGAGAACCTGATGGCCTACGCGACCGGCCGGCGGATCCACTACTACGACATGCCGACGGTCCGGGCGATCGTGCACGAGGCGGCACTCAACGGCAACCGCTTCTCGTCGTTCGTCCTCGGCGTCGTCAACAGTGACGCCTTCCGGATGAGCCGGGCGGGCGCGCTGAGCGCAGACAGCCGTCAGCCGGATCACCACGGACAGAAGGGCCGCTGAACAGGCACGCCCGGCCGGACCGGCCGGGCGACGGGAGGGACGGGATGGTTCGTCGACTGATGAGCGGACGGGCGTGGCTGGTGATGGTGGCGGTACTGGCCGTGTCGGCCACGGGGCTGCGGGCCTCGGCCGATGACACGCCGGTGGCCGATGCCGCGATGCGCGGCGACGTGGCGGCCGTCCGGACCCTGCTGCAGCAGGGGGCGGATGTGAACGCGGCGCAGGGGGACGGCATGACCGCGCTGCACTGGGCGGCGGTCGAGGGGAACCTGCCGCTCGCGCAGATGCTGATCTACGCCGGCGCGGATACGCACGCGACGACGCGGATTGGCGGCTATACCGCGCTCGACATCGCGGCCAAGGACGGCCACGCGGACGTGGTGCAGGCGCTGCTGAAAGGGGGCGCCGATCCGAAGACCGTCAACGCGTACGGGACGACGCCGCTCATGCTGGCGGCGGCCGCGGGCAGCGTGCCGGCCGTCACGGCGCTGATCGAGGCCGGTGCGGATGTGAACGCGCGGGAGCGCGTCCACGGCGAGACGGCGCTGATGCTCGCCGCCGCCTACGACCGGACGGGGGCCATGCAGGCGCTGCTCGCGCACGGCGCCGACTGGAAACCGACGAGCACCGTGCTCGACTGGGCCACGCTCCCGAAGAACGATCCGCGGCTGCCGCACTTCCACTTCCCCGGCGCGCAGGCGGCGAAGGCGAAGGGACCGGCCGCCCACGGCGCGGCGGCGCACGAGAAGGGACAGCCGGCGACGGCCGGCGTCGGCCAGAAGAAGCCGGCCAACCCCTTCGCGGGCCGGACGCCGTACTGGAAGCTGGTCGGCACGCAGGGTGGCCTGAGCGCGCTGCTGTTCGCGGCGCGCCAGGGGTACAGCGACGCCGCGATGGTCCTGCTGAACCACGGCGCCGACGTCAACGAGGTCGACGCCGGCGATCACACGAGCCCGCTGCTCATCGCCATCATCAACGGCCACTACGATCTGGCGGAGCAGCTGCTGGCGCATGGCGCCGACCCGAACCTGGCGGAGGCCAACGGCGTCACGCCGCTCTACGCGGTGATCAACTGCCAGTGGTCGTCGAAGGTCGACTATCCGCAGCCGACCGCCTACGAGCAGCAGGCGACCAGCTACCTCACGCTGATGAAGGACCTGCTGGCGCACGGCGCGAACCCGAACGCGCGCCTCAAGGAGAAGGTCTGGTACTCGGGCTACAACTTCGACCTGTCCGGGCTCGACGAGAGCGGGGCGACGCCGTTCTGGCGCGCGGCGTATGCGGCCGACGTCGACGCGATGAAGCTCCTGGTGGCGCACGGCGCCGATCCCACCATCTGGACCAGGAAGACCCAGCAGTCGTCCGGCTTCTACCGGACGTTCTCGAAGGTCGACCACTCCGGCCTGAAGCCGGTGCCGGTCGGCGGCCCCGACATCCCGCCGCTGCTCGCGGCGGCCGGCGAGGGCTACGGCTGGAGCCTGACCTCGAACCAGCACCGGTTCGCCGCGGCCGGCCCGCTGGCGGCGGTGAAGTACCTGGTCGACGTGCTGCACGTCGACGTCAACGCGCGTGACGCCGACGGGAACACCGCGCTGCACAACGCGGCGGCCCGCGGCGACAACGCGATGATCCTGTTCCTGGTGTCGAAGGGGGCCGACATCGCGGCCGTGAACCGGAACGGCCAGTCGGTCGCCGACATGGCCAACGGCCCGGTGCAGCGCGTGAACCCCTATCCGGAGACGATTGCGCTGGTCCAGCGGCTCGGCGGCAAGCTGCTGCACAAGTGCCTGTCGTGCGGCGGGTAGGCGGTCCCGGCCGGCCGCCTGGCGGCGAACGGAACGCTCAGGGGCGGCCGCCCGGCCGCCCCTGACCCTGAACTTCTCCTTCCCCCTCGAATTCCCTCAACGGATCCGCACGCTTTCGCCCGTGAGTCCGGGCCGACTGCCCGGGGCCGGGCCGCCGCGTGATGCAAGGTCATCCGTTGAAGACAAACAAAGACAATTCCTTGCAACAAATGGCCGAGTTTATCCGCCCTTCCTCCGTATACTGTTGAGCACATTTTTGTTCCATCGCCGACGGGGACTAAGGGGACTGACCGAATGACGACTTCGACGTTCAAGGTTCTCGGCACGGGCGTCTTCGTGTGCACGCTGAGCTTCGGCCTCGCGGCCGGGGCGAAGCGGGCGGCCGGGTTGCAGACGCCGGCGAAGGCACCGACGCCCGCGGTTTCGCACGAACCGGCAGTGGCCGGTGCGATGCCGGCCGACGCGCAGGTGAAGCTCGTCAACGAGTACTGCGTGGGCTGCCACGACGATGCCCAGAAGCCGGGCGGCGTCTCGCTCGAGCACTTCACCGGGGCGCAGGCCGTCGAGCCGAACATCGCCGGGATGATGGTGCGGAAGCTGAAGTCCGGCCAGATGCCGCCGGCGGGCATGCCGCGGCCGGACCAGGCGACGATCGACGCGTTCGTCGAGGTGCTGCAGGTCCGGGCGATTCCCGGTTCCGAGCAGGCGGCGGCCGCCCCGGCGGCGCCGGTGGCGGTGCAGGTGGTCAGCTTCCCGCACACGGGCGACACGATGACCGTGGCGGCGCAGAACACGCTGGTCAAGGAAGTCTGCACGCAGTGCCACAACGACCGGCAGAAGGCGGGCGGCGTCTCGATGGTCGGCTTCGACGCGGCGAAGGCCGCCGAGCACGCCGAGCTCGTCGAGATGATGATCGCGAAGGTGCGGGCCGGCATGATGCCGAAGATGGGGGCCGCGAAGAAGCTCGAGCCGGCCACCGCCCGCGCGTTCGTCACCTCGCTCGAGCAGCGGATCGACCGGACGGCGGCGCTGCGCCCGGATCCGGGCCGGCGGACCTTCCAGCGGCTGAACCGGGCCGAGTACGCCGAGTCGATTGACGCGATGCTGGGCATCGACGTCGACGTCAGCCAGTGGCTGCCGCCCGACACGATCTCGCACAACTTCGACAACATCGCCGACGCGCAGAACTTCTCGCCGACGCTCCTGCAGGGCTACCTCGGCGCGGCCGACGCGATCAGCCGGCTGGCGGTGGGCGACCCCGATGCCGGGGCGACTTCGGAGACCTACTCGGTCGACCGCACGGCGTCGCAGATGCAGCACGTCGACGGGGCCCCGTTCGGCACGCGCGGCGGCCTGTCGGTCGTCCATGTGTTCCCGGCCGACGGCACCTACCGGTTCAAGATGCTGTTCCACGGCACGCCGACCGGGCAGTTGTTCGGCAAGACGGTGCTCGGCGAGCAGATCGAGATCTCGGTCAACGGCCGCCGGGTGGCGCTGCTCGACATCAGCCCCACGCTGGACGAGTCGGATCCGAACGGGCTCACGCTGACGACCGATCCGATCGAGATCCATGCGGGCCCGCAGCGGGTGTCGGCCGCGTTCCTGAAGCGGTTCGACGGCCCGATCGACGACATGCTCGAGCCGCACGAGCACACCCTGGCCGACACGCAGATCGGCGACGCCGCCGGCGTCACCACGCTGCCGCACCTGCGCGACCTCACGATTACGGGCCCCTACCGGACGACCGGCGTGTCGGACACGGTGAGCCGGCGGCGGATCTTCACCTGCCGGCCGACGACGCCGGCCGAGGAACTGCCGTGCGCGCGGGCGATCGTCTCCCGCCTGGCCGGGCAGGCCTACCGGCGCCCGGTGACGGCCGCCGAGGTCAACGATCTGATGAAGTTCTACGACCAGGGGCGGAAGGACGGCGACTTCGAATCGGGCGTCCGGCTGGCCCTGCAGGCGCTGCTCGTCAGCCCGCAGTTCCTGTTCCGGCTCGAGGAACAGCCGACGGCGGTGCGGGCCGGGCAGGACTACCGGATCGACAGCGTCGATCTGGCCTCGCGCCTGTCGTACTTCCTGTGGGCCGCGCCGCCCGACGCCGAGCTGCTCAAGGTGGCGTCGGCCGGCCGCCTCGAGGATCCGGCCGTGCTCGACGCGCAGGTCCGGCGGATGCTGAAGGACCCGAAGTCGGAATCGCTCGCGACGCGCTTCGCGTCGCAGTGGCTGCGGCTGCAGGACGTCAGCAAGATGCACCCGGACGCCGTCACCTACCCGTACTACGACGCGACGCTGGGGCAGGCGATGGTGCGCGAGACCCAGCTGCTCTTCGACAGCATCGTCAAGGGCGACCGGAACGTGCTCGATCTGCTGACGGCCGACTACACGTTCGTCAACGAGCGGCTGGCGGCGCACTACGGCATTCCCGGCGTGGCCGGCCCCGACTTCCGGAAGGTCTCGCTGGCCGGGACGCACCGCCGCGGGCTGCTGGGGCAGGGGAGCATCCTGGTGCTCACGTCGGTCGCCGACCGGACCTCGCCCGTGCAGCGTGGCAAGTGGGTGCTCGAGGTGCTGCTCGGGCAGCCGCCGCCCCCGCCGCCGCCCAACGTGCCGGCCCTCGACGACGAGGGGACGGTCGCCGGGGGACGCGTGCTGACGGTGCGGGAACGGATGGAGGAACACCGCAAGAACCCGTTCTGCGCGTCGTGCCACAAGGTGATCGATCCGATCGGGCTGTCGCTCGAGAACTTCGACCCGACGGGCCGGTACCGGATCAAGGACAGCGGGGCGCCGGTGGATGCCTCGGGCGATCTCTACGACGGGACGAAGATGAACGGCCTGACCGGGCTCGAGCAGGCGCTGGTGGCCCACCAGGACACGTTCCTGCGGGTGTTCACCGAGAACCTGATGGCCTACGCGCTCGGGCGCCGGGTGGAGTACTACGACATGCCGACCGTCCGGACGATCGTCCGGAAGGCCGGTGCGGACGACAACCGGTTCACGGCCTACGTGCTGGGGGTCGTGAACAGCCCGGCGTTCCGGATGAGCCGGGCGGTGACGCAGACCACGACCACGGCGGCGCAGCGGTAGCGTCCGCGAAGCCGGAACGATTCCAGAGGAGAGAGCGATGTTCATCACGCAGAAGCACATCTCGCGCCGGACGGTCCTGAAGGGCATGGGCGTGACGCTCGCGCTGCCGCTGCTGGACGCGATGGTGCCGGCCGGGACGGCCTGGGCGAAGACGGCGGCCGCGCAATCGGCGAGCCGGACGCGGCTCATCGCCATCGAGATGGTGCACGGCTCGGCCGGCGCGACCGAGATCGGGATCCGCGAGAACATGTGGTCGCCGGCGGCGGCCGGGACGGCCTTCGACCTGGCGCCGACGAGCCTGCGGTCGCTCGAACCCTACCGCGAGTACCTGACGATCATCAGCGGCACGAGCGACCACTCGGCCGAGGCGTGGTCGGCGCCCGAGGTCGGCGGCGACCACTTCCGGTCGAGCGCGACCTACCTCACGCAGTCGCATCCCAAGCAGACCGAGGGATCGGACATCCACGCCGGGACCTCGCTCGATCAGATGTACGCAAAGCAGTACGGGCAGGACACGGCCATTCCGTCGATGCAGCTGTGCATCGAGCCGGTCGACCAGGCCGGTGGCTGCGCGTACGGCTACGCCTGCGTCTACACGGACAGCATCTCGTGGGCGTCGCCGACCGAGCCGCTGCCGATGATCCGCGACCCGCGGGCCGTGTTCGATCAGCTGTTCGGTGAGGGATCGACGCCGCAGGAGCGCTCGGCGCGGCGGCGGGCCAACGCCAGCATCCTCGACTGGGTCGGGACGCAGGTCGCCGACCTGCGGCAGCGCCTGGGCTCGGACGACCGGGCGAAGCTGGGGAACTACCTCGACGACATCCGCGAGATCGAGCGGCGGATCCAGAACATCGAGGCGCACAACCGGAGCGGCGAACCGCGCGACCTGCCCGAGGCGCCGGTCGGCGTGCCGGACTCCTTCGAGGAGCACGTCCGGCTGATGTTCGACCTGCAGGCCCTGGCGCTGCAGTCGGACCTGACGCGCGTCTTCTCCTTCAAGATGGGGCGCGACGGCTCGGGCCGCGTCTACCCGGCGAGCGGCGTGGCCACCGGCTTCCACAACGCGTCGCACCACCAGGAGAAGGAAGAGCGGCTGCGCGACTTCCAGAAGATCAACACGTACCACGTCAGCATGCTCCCCTACTTCCTGGCGAAGCTGAAGAACACGCCGGACGGGGACGGCAGCCTGCTCGAGCACTCGCTCATCATCTACGGCTCGCCGATGGGCGATTCGAACCTCCACAACCACAAGCGGTGTCCGCTCATCGTGCTCGGACACGCCAACGGCCGGCTGACGGGCAACAACCACGTGCGCGTGCCGGTCGACACGCCGATGGCCAACGCGATGCTCGCCATGGCGCAGAAGCTGGGGCTCGAAAAGGAGTCGTTCGGCGACAGCACCGCGGTGATGGATCTCAATCCGACGATGCAGACCACCACGGCCGCCGATCACCGGCAGGGGAACTGACGCAGGGGACGCCGATGATGCGCAGACTGATCCGGAGCCTCTCTCTCGGCGCGGTGGTCGCCCTCTGCTGTTCGACGCTGCTCGGCGCGGCGCCGAGCGACTCGCCGGTGGCCGACGCCGCGCAGCAGCACGACGCGGCGCTGGTGAAGACCCTGCTGCAGCAGGGGGCCGACGTGAACGCGGCGCAGGGCGACGGCATGACGGCCCTGCACTGGGCCGCCGAGAAGAACGACGCGGCGCTCGCGCAGACGCTGCTGTACGCCGGCGCGAACCTCAAGGCGACGACCC
>JAGWRA010000187.1 GCA_028876655.1 Acidobacteriota bacterium
CGCGGCCTCCGGCACGGTGCCGAGGCGGCACCACAGCCTCGTTCGCAGTACTCCCATGGCTGGCGCTGCTCGAAACCGACGTACCTGCCGCCTGGATCACATCCGGTCCACCCGTCGGTCGTCCGACCTTCCCCAGCTCCACTGCACGCCATCATGACAGGCTCCGCGCCCCGGCCGGTATGGATGACGCGGTGGCTGCCGCGGGCCGGCGCGGTGGTGGCTCTCGGCGTGCCGACGGCCGGCCTGGCGCTCGGCCTGCTCGGCGCACCGCTCGGCATCGCGATGCACCGCACGACCGCACTGAGCTTCGGGCTGAGCGGCGTGGCACTGCTGCTGCTGCCGCTCTCGCACCGGGTCTCGGTCAGGCGCACGGTCAGGCTGCTCGTGGCGCTCGTGCTGGCAATGGCGGCGGCTGCCCTGGGCGAATACGCGTTTCCGCCGCTCGCCGGCCCGATGCGATGGCTCGCTGGTGGTGCGAGCGGAGGCCACGCGATGGCGCCGATGACGGCCGTCGCCTTTCTGCTGCTCGGGACCGCTCTCCTGCTCGCGCCCGGCCGGCGCGTCGTACCGGTCGTCACGGGACTGAACGTCACGGTGACCGTCTTCGCCGGGCTCGGCATCATCGCGCGACTGTACGCCATCGAGCCGCCCTACGGCCTTGCGTCGAGCATGGTCATGTCCGTCCAGGCGTCGCTGGCGTTCCTCGGCTGCTCGGCGGCCCTGCTGGCGGCAGCGCCGCCGCCGCGCCTGGCCGCACTCATGGCTCCGGGCAGCACCGGCGGCCCGGTGGTCCGGCGCCTGCTGGTCACCGGCGTCGTCGTGCCGCTGCTGCTCGGCTGGCTGCGGCTGCTCGGCGAGCGGGCGGGCTGGTACGAAACGGGCTTCGGGACGGCACTGTTCGCCGTCCTGACGATCCTCCTGTTCTCGGTCGTCGTCTGGCGGAATGCCATCCTGCTCGAGGAGCGCGCCGAACTGCAACGGGCGACCGAAGAGCGGCTGCAGGCGCTCTGGGAGGCGAACCTCATCGGGATCGTCGTCGGACGCGTCGGCGGTGAACTGGTCGATGCGAACCCGGCGTTCTGCCAGCTGCTCGGGTACACGCGCGACGAGCTGCTCGGTCACGGCGTTACGTGGCGTGCGCTCACACCGGCCGAGTACCATCCGTCGGATCAGGAGGCGCTGGCGCAGCTGCGGACGAGCGGCGTGGCCGCGCCGCGCGAGAAGGAGTACCTGCGCAAGGACGGCTCGCGCGTGCCGGTCCTGGTCGGCGTCACGACGATCCGCGGCGCCCCGGACACCTCGGTCGCCTTCGTGCTGGATCTCACGGAGCGGCGGCAGCTCGAGGATCAGCTGCGCCAGAGCCAGCGGCTCGAGGTGATCGGCCGGCTCGCCGGTGGCGTGGCGCACGACTTCAACAACCTGCTGACGCCGATCCTGGGCTACGCCGAGATGCTGCTCGAGCGCTTCCCGCCCGACGATCCGGCGCGGGCGGACGTGCTCGAGATCCAGCGGGCGGGCCACCGCGCCGAGCAGCTGACACGCCAGCTGCTCGCCTTCGGCCGCAAGCAGGTGCTGCAGCCGACGATCGTCGACCTGAACGACCTCATCTCGGATGCCGCCCGCCTGGTGCGGCGGCTGATCGGCGAGGACATCACGCTGGTGCTGGCGCTGGCGCCCAACCTGCGGACGGTCCGGGTGGACGTGAGCCAGATCGGCCAGGTGCTGATGAACCTGGCGGCCAACGCGCGCGATGCGATGCCGCGGGGAGGCACGCTGACGATCGAGACGGCCAACGTGAACCTGGCGGCCGACTACGCGGCGACGCACGCCGAGGTGACGCCGGGCCCGCACGTGCTGATGGCGGTGCACGACACCGGCGTCGGCATGGATCGCGAGACCCAATCCCGCATCTTCGAGCCGTTCTTCACCACCAAGGCGGTCGGCCGCGGCACCGGCCTCGGCCTGGCGACGGTCCACGGCATCGTCAACCAGAGCAAGGGCCACATCTGGGTCTACAGCGAGCCCGGCCGGGGAACGACCTTCAAGCTCTACTTCCCCGCCGTCAGCGGCAGCCCGGAACCCCCGCGGTTGACCGCCCCCGGGACGGCGGTGGGGCACGGTCACGAGACGATCCTGCTCGTCGAAGACGATGACGCGCTGCGGGAGATGTCCGCGCGGGTGCTGCGCAACCTCGGCTACACGGTAATCGAAGCGCGCGACGGCTCCACGGCCCTGCTCGCCTCGAAACATCACGCCGGCCGGATCGACCTCCTGCTCACCGACGTCATCATGCCCGGGTTGAGCGGCCCCGACCTCGCCCAGCAGCTGCTGTCGGAGCGGCCGAGCCTGCGGATCCTCTACATGTCCGGCTACACCGACGACACGGTGCTGCAGCACGGCGTGCGTGAACAGGGGCTCCAGTTCCTCGAAAAGCCCTTCACCCCGGTCGGGCTCGGCCAGCGCGTCCGGTCGGTCCTCGACGCCGGCCGCCGTCGCGCCTGACCGCGCGGTGACCCGGCCGCGGGCCATACGGCTCAGCTGTGTGCTAGGATCCCGCCCATCGGCCCGCACGCGATCGCGCGCCGGCCCATCCCAATACAATCTGACACAGGAGCCGAGCGGCGTGATGCGCAGGACGACGGGCAGATGGCGGCGGGGATTCGTGATGGCGGTGCCGGCGGTCGCGTGGTTGCTCGCCACGCCCCCGGTCGCTCTCGGCCAGAACCAGCCCGGCGCGAGACCGGCTGAACAGGCCTCGCCCCCCAGCCTGACGGTCACGATCCACCTCAGCCCGGCCGCGGTGCAGCAGGTGCAGCGCGCGTTGAAGGCCGCCGGCTTCGCGCCCGATCGCGTCGACGGCCTCTGGAGCGAGGGGACGGCCAGGGCGGTGCGCGGGTTCCAGGACCGCAAGGGGCTCGATGCCTCGGGGCATCCGAACCTGATGACGCTGGTGGCGCTCGGACTGCCGCAGCTGCTCGAGGGCGGGGCGCCCACCCCCGGCGCGGGAGACCCGCCGTCGAAGGACGCGATCGCCGCCGGCGGCACGCCGCTGTATTTCAGCCCCGCCGCGGTGCGCGAGATCCAGCTGGCGCTGCAGCAGCGGGCCGTTCAGGCGAAGAGCACGGCGATCCCGGGAAACATCCTCGGTGTCTGGCACGCGGGATCGGAGAAGTCGGCCGCGGAGTTCCAGAAGAGGCAGGGCCTGGCCGAAACCGGGGCAGCCGACCTGGAAACGATCCACGCGCTCGGCCTCGACGCGCTGGTCGCCAGGCCCGCGCCCGGGAACGTGGAGATGCTCACGCCAGAGCAGGCGCCGTTCGGCGGCCTCGAGATCCAGGCCGGGCCGGCGCTGGTGCAGGTGATCCAGCAGGCGCTCGCCAGGCAGGGGATGGCCCCGGGCGCGCCGACCGGACGTTGGACGAACGAGACGGCTGACGCGGTCCGCAAGCTGCAGGAGGCGCGCGGGCTGGTGGCCACCGGCCATCTGGATCTCGAGACCCTGCACGCGCTCGGCTTCACGCACCCGCTCGCGGACCTGGCCCAGGCGCGACCGCAGTCGTAGCGGCACCGGCCGACCCGGCCGGACGAGGATCGACGCGATGACGGCTGACGACACTGCCGCGCTGCTCGCCCCGTATCTCGACGAGGACGAGCCGCTGCTGTGGACGGGCCGGCCGCGGATCGGCCTCCGCTTCCGGGCCGCCGACATCGTGCTCGCCCCCTTCAGCCTCCTCTTCGCCGGCATCGCGCTGGTCTACGAGTACGCCGCCATCCGCGTGCGGGCTCCCCTCATCATGCACCTCTGGGGCCTCGCGTTCGTCCTGGCCGGGCTCTACCTGCTGGCCGGCCGCTTCTTCTGGGACGCCCTCCGCCGGGAATTGACGACGTACGGCGTCAGCACGCGACGGGCGATCTTCCTCTCGGGCCTGTGGCGCCGGCGCGTGCGGCTGGTGCCGCTCGACGCGATCCGGGGCGTGTCGATCCGCGAGCACGCCGACGCCACCGGCGACGTCCTGCTGGACGCCAACGCCTGGCAGTTCGGCTGGTTCGGTCTGAGCTGGCCCGGGCTCGGCTTCGCGCCGCCGCTCACCTTCGAGGCGGTGGCCGACCCGCAGCGGGCGTACGCCGCCATCGAGCGGGCCAGCAGCACCGCCGGCGAAGGCCCGGCCGGAGACTCCTGAGGACTCGCGCCAAACAAGGAGGAGACGGTGGCATTCGAGAACAGCGAACCGATCCGGCACATCTCCGACACGGCGCTGTGGGCGGCGATCTACCGGGCCGACGAGACCGATCGTGCCGATGCGCTGTTCCGCGATCCATACGCGCGCCGGCTCGCCGGGGCGCGCGGGCAGTCAATCGCGGAAGGGGTGCCGCGGAAGCACCGTCATGCCTGGGCCTGGGTCGTGCGGACCGTGCTGGTCGATCGGATCATCACCGCGCAGATCCAGGACGGGGTCGACACCGTCATCAACCTCGCGGCGGGGCTCGATGCGCGCCCCTACCGGATGACGCTGCCGTCGACGCTGACGTGGATCGAGGTCGACCTGCCGGCGCTCGTGGCCGCGAAGGAGGCCGCGCTCCAGGGCGAGCGGCCGCATTGCGCGCTCGAGCGGGTGCCGCTGGATCTCGCCGACGTCGAGGCGCGCCGGGCCCTGTTCGATCGGATTGGACGGGACGCGCGGCGGGCGCTCGTCATCACCGAGGGCCTGCTCATCTATCTGTCACCGGAGGAAGTGCGGACGTTCGCCGGAGATCTGGCCCGGCCTGCGAGTTTCGAGCGGTGGGTCCTCGATCTGGCGTCGCCGGGGCTGCTGAAGCTGATGCAGAAGCAGATCGGGGGGCCGCTCGACCGGGCCGGCGCGCCGCTGAAGTTCGCACCGGCCGAAGGCCCGGAGTTCTTCCAACAGTCCGGCTGGACGCCACTCGACGTCCGCTCGCAGTTCACGGAGGCGTCGAAGCTGAGGCGCCTGCCGTTCCCGCTGAGCCTCTTCGCCCTGCTGCCCCAGCCGGACCGCCCCCGCGGCAATCAGCCCTGGTCGGGGATCTGTCTCATGGCACGGACGTAGGGCTCACCCTACGCCGGAATGCTGGCCGCCTGCCACTGTGCGGCGTCCTTGTCGGACTGCCAGATCATGTCCAGGTCCACCACCGCCGAGGTGCCGTCCTTGGTGATGCCGTAGCGGTCCATGTTCCGCGTGGCCCGGCCCGAGATGAACTGGCCGGTCGGCTGGTACTTGGAATGGTGCTTCGGGCACTGGAACTGGTGGTCGCCGGCCACCCAGTTGAGCGCCGTGTTCTGGTGCGGGCACCAGAGGCCGAAGGCGTAGACGCGGCCCTGGTAGCGCACCAGGATGACTTCGTTCTTCCGATCGATCTTCACGCTGTCGGTCGACGGAATCGGATACCGCTGCACGGCATCGGAAGCGGGAGACGACTCACCGCTGACCTCCGAGATCGGCAGGGCCATCACCTCGGCCGGCAGGCCGAGCGCGGCGAGCGCGCCCACGGCACAGCTGGCGCGCTGCAGGAACTGGCGGCGGGTGTGTCCGTCGCCCGGTGCCCGCTCGTCGTGCGATGGCCGATCATCGTCGCAAATCATCGTCAGACGAAGTTCCCGATCGTTCATGATCCCTGCACTCCCGAAACGGTCCCCCGGGACCTTTCTAGATATTGGTCAGTGCCACACCTGCCAGCGTCGTCAGGAACCAGAGGGCGAGGCTGGCGATGGACGCGTAGCAAAGCCCGCGCCAGGCCCGCTCCAGGCCCTGCTCCGCGCCGCGCTCGAAGCGCAGCAGTAGACCACCGTTCATCAGCAGCAGAGCCACCAGGCCCATCTTCAGCCAGAAGATGTCCGACGCGATGTAGGTCTGCAGATCGCTCGCGAGCAGCAGCACGCCGCTCAGCACGACGAAGACGAGGGCCACGAGCACGACCCGGTGCACCCCGTGGAGCGCCCGCAACTGCTGGGTGCGCACCTGCGCCTCCTGCCGTGCGGCGATGAGCGTGGCCCGGTCGGCGGCGACGGCACAGCCGCCTCCGGCCAGCAGGCCGCCAACGTGGGCGAAGTCGACGGCCGTCCGCAGGGCCGAGTAGTTGCCGAACACCGCGGCCCAGTTCGCAATCAGCTGTGAGAGGAACGCCGGCATGTCAGTGCCTGAACAGCATGATGAGATACCCGGTCGTCGCGACGGCAATCGACGTCATCGCGATGTCCAGGTGGATCACCTTCTGGTTCTCGAAGTTCAGCAGGCCGTTGAACGTCCGGCTGTTCGGTGCCGACCCCGCCGTGGCGACGAATCCGACGTCGGCAGCCAGCATCAGCAGGCCATGGATCGTCCGCAGCGTCCGCCCGTTGGGATCCTTGCGGCCCTCCCACAGGTTCCAGACGCCGGTGACGGTGTTCACCGCGAACAGCGAGTAGATGCCCGTGGCGAGCGCCCCGTGCCAGTGGCGCAGTGAGCGCGTCTGGACCGGGTTGTTGTACAGCTTCTGTCCCACGATCGCCTCGGCGGCGAACAGCGGCAGCATCGCGTAGCTCGCGTCCTTGTGAATCCGGTTCCGGACGTCGTACGCGTGGCTGTAGGTGTAGACGACCGGGCGGCGGCGGCGCTGCGCGGCCGCCTCACCCGCGTCGAGGTTCATCGCCGCCGCATCAGCCGCACCGGTGACGGCCTCGTCGAGGCGCAGGCCGGGGGCCGTGGCGGGATCCGCAGGCTGCGCGGGCACGGCATCCAGTCCCCGCGACACGGCGGCGTCGAGCACGGCGCCGTTGAAGCCGGAGGCGGGATCGGCGGGAGCAGCAGCAGTGGGGATGGCTTGCAGGACGAGCAGCAGACCGACAGCGGCGGCGGCAGTTCGCATCAACGCATCCTCGCGCAGAGACAGGTCGTGCAATGACGGACAAACCGGTGGCGCGGGCGAACGCCTCCGGCGGGCAGGCGCCGACCGCAGAAGCACACACCGTTCCAGAATCGACATCTTTCCGGAAACTCTTGAACCGCAGAGGCTTCTGCCGTGCCGTCGCGCGGTCGTGTTTTCGGAAGTGTATGCCTTTCGTCGCTTGGTGGTGACAGGAAATTCGGGAACGGAGGACAGGCTCGACCGTATGAACTCAGCCGGCGACCGCGGCGCGAGCGGTCCGCGGGGACGGGACGGACCTGCTCGCGGGTCGGCGATCGCGCACTATTGCGCTGCGTTGTTGTTCACAATCCAGTCGTAGATCGTCGTCGCATTCTGCTGCGCATTACTGATGAACTGGCCGTACATGAGGCCGCCGGGTTGCGTCACCAGGATCAGAATCGAGTTCGCGCTGCCCGGGGTGACCGCCTTCATGACCCCCGCGTACGAGCTCAGATCGTAGCCGGCATTCGCGTGTGACGGGTTGTGGCAGACCACGCAGCTGGCTGCGAGAATCGGCTGGATGTTCGCCGTGTAGGTCAGCCCCGTGGTCGGGGAAGGCGTCGGGCTCGGCGTCGGAGCCGGCGTGGGCGTGGGCGTCGGGGTGGGTGCCGGAGTGGGTGATGGCGATGGCGATGGTTCAGGCTCCGGCTCGGACGGCTCGGATGGCTCGGCGGGCTCCCCCTGTTCGCCTGATGAGCTCGAGGATGCAGCGAGCTGTGTCGATCCGGTCGAGTCGGGGCTCTGGGGCAATTGCACGCAGGCGGTGAACGCGATCACCGCAGCCGCCACGAGGAAGACCGAAAGAAGGCGAGCTGCCGGCCGAAACAGTTGTGGGTACATACACTCCTCGTTCCGGCGCTGGCCTTTTCACTCTCGTCTACGGGTCAGCGGCGTGTCAAGCCACAAGATCGTGCATGACCCGCGGCGTCATCGGCCGCACACCCCTCAGGCCACCGTGACGGTGGCAATGAGGGCGAGCGACACCACGATGGCCGCCGTGACGAACACCCAGCGCTGCACGGCGTAGACGTTCTTCAACTCGTCGAGTGCGGCCATCAGGTTGTCGACGTCGTTGCCGCTGGTCGTCGCGATACGGCGGAAGTGGGCCGCCGCCGCCATGAGGTACGCCCCCATGATCAGCACCAAAGCCGCCATCACGCCGATGATGAGGCTCGCGGCCACGACCGCCGTCCACAGACGGACCACTCCAATCGCAAGGATCACGCCAAGCCCCACGTGAGCCAGGCCGACGAAGCGCATGACCACGGCCAGGTGGGCAACGGTGCGGTTCTGCTGATCGGTGAATTCGTAAACGGGGACGGGGCCAGGACGGGACGCGGAGATATCGGTCATCACGGCCTCCTGAAGTGATTGTGCGGGAACGGAGAGGTCTTGTCACGTCCCACGTCCGACGTCCGGCGTCCGGCGGAGCGGCGAAAATTGTCAGAGGTCGGACAATTGGCGCTCATCCATAAGCGGTGCGCGAGAGTCGGTTGAATGGTCGGTCCGGGCGGGCTTGCCGCCCCAAGGGTCCCGGTCTACGCTCTGACCAGCGAGACTCGGGGGAAAGGATGGAACGATGAAGGCCGTGAAGCAGGCAGGAGGCGTGGTGCTGGCCATTGCCGCCGTCGCCGCGCTGTCCGCACTCGCCGTGCGGGCGCAGGAGATGCGGAATATCCGGACGTACATCGTGCACGTGGCGTCGGCCGACGGCAGGCCGGTGATGGTCGACGGCACGTTCTGGGTGGACGGCGGCATCCCGCACGCACGCGTGATCCACCAGACGACACCGTTCGACGTCAGCGATGCCGGCTCGATGGCGAGCGGCCTGTTCGCGGCCGCCCACGGCAGCCTGCACGTCACGCTGACGATTCAGGACGGCGGCTCGGCGACCGCCGACGGTCCCATGGTCGCCATCGTCGAGGGGCTGACGCCGGCGCTCGGCCAGGGACTCATCAAGACGTTCCAGCCCGACCAGCCCTGATCGCCGGCCGGCCGCGGCGGCACCTGATATGCATCGCCGCCCTCCACGAGGAGGCATCGACTCATGTCCAGGTTCATCGGCGGATTCATCGCCGCGTTCGTGATCGCCGGCGTGGTGGGGTTCTGGTATCTCGACTCCGGCCGGCTCGACACGCAGGCGCTGGGCCAGAAGCCGCCGGCCTTCGAGGCCTGGCTCGCCGGGCATGCCCTCGACGCGTCGGTCGCGCGCCGCGAGCCGGCGGCGTCGGACCGGATCGGATCCAACGACACCACGCTGGCGGCCGGCGGCGCGCTGTACGACGATCACTGCGCCGTCTGCCACGGCACGCCCTCGGCCACGGGCGTGCTGGCCGACGCGCTGTACCCGCCGGCGCCGCAGTTCTCCGAGCGCCCGCCCGACCCGAATGTCGATCACGACTTCTACGTGATCAAGTACGGGATCCGCTGGACGGGCATGCCCGGCTGGGGACACACCCTCAGCGATCGGCAGATCTGGACCGTGGTGACCTACCTGAAGCGGTTCGACAGCCTGCCGCCATCCGTCGCCCTGCGGCGCTCGCAGGGACGCGCGCGCTGGTCCTACCAGTAACGCACGCGGCCGACGTCGACGTGGACGAAGTCCGACTTGGGGTAGTACCCGACACCGCCGCCGCGCAGGCTCACGGCCGCGCGGTGCAGGTGCGCCAGTGACTGGCCTGGGACGCGGATGTCGATCGCCATCGCCCGCATGTGCAGGCTGTTCTTCGCGACGCCCTCGCTGCGGTGGCGCAACATCGCGTTGGTGGCTGGCGAGCGGTAGCCCGAGATGATGTCGAAGGGCTGTGCCGTGTCGAGGGTGGCCGACAGGCGGTGCAGCAGCTCGAGCAGATCCGTATGGACCGGCTTCACCGTGCCGGTCCGGAAGTCGCGAAGGATGTGATTGATGTCCGTGAGGGCGTCGGGCACGTAGTCGCCCTCGGCCCAGTAGACGGTCTTCAGCCGCTCGTCCGTGTGGAGGTTGTAGAAGGCGAGCGCCCGTTCCGGCGCGC
>JAGWRA010000188.1 GCA_028876655.1 Acidobacteriota bacterium
CAAAATCGCGGGCCTCGAAGTGCTGCGCATTATCAACGAGCCGACCGCAGCGTCGCTCGCTTACGGTTTGGACAAGAAAAAGGACGAGAAGATTGCCGTTTACGATTTGGGCGGCGGTACGTTCGACATTTCCGTTCTCGAAATCGGCGATGGCGTTTTCGAAGTGAAAGCGACCAACGGCGACACGCACCTCGGGGGTGACGACCTCGACCAGCGGATCATCGACTGGCTCGTGGCCGAGTACCGCAAGAGCGACGGCATCGATCTGGCGAAGGATCGAATGGCGCTGCAGCGGCTGAAGGAAGCCGCGGAGAAGGCCAAGATCGAGCTGTCGACGGTGATGGAGACCGACATCAACCTGCCGTTCATCACGGCGGATCAGAACGGGCCGAAGCACCTGGCGACGAAGCTCACGCGGGCGAAGTTCGAGCAGCTGGTCGAGGACCTCTTCCAGCGGACGATGGGGCCGGTGCGCCAGGCGATGAACGACGCGGGCCTCGAGACGTCGACGATCGACGAGGTGGTGCTCGTTGGCGGCTCGACCCGGATCCCGCGGGTGCAGCAGCTGGTGAAGGACTTCTTCGGCAAGGACCCGCACAAGGGGGTCAACCCGGACGAGGTGGTGGCGGTCGGCGCGGCCGTGCAGGCGGGCGTGCTGGCCGGCGACGTCAAGGATCTGCTGCTGCTCGACGTGACGCCGCTGTCGCTGGGCATCGAGACGCTGGGCGGCGTGATGACGACGCTCATCCCGCGCAACACGACGATCCCGACGCGCAAGAGCGAGACGTTCTCGACGGCGACCGACAGCCAGACGAGCGTCGAGGTGCACGTGCTGCAGGGCGAGCGGCCGCTGGCGCGCGACAACCGGACGCTGGGGCGGTTCCATCTGGTGGGGATCCCGCCGGCGCCGCGCGGCGTGCCGCAGATCGAGGTCACCTTCGACATCGACGCCAACGGGCTGGTGAACGTCTCGGCGAAGGACCAGGCGACCGGCAAGGAGCAGACGATCTCCATCACCGCGTCGTCCGGCCTGTCGAAGGACGAGGTGAACCGGATGGTGCGCGACGCCGAGCAGCACGCGGCCGAGGACCAGGCGCGCCGCCAGGTGATCGACCTGCGGAACCAGGTCGACGCGCTCAGCCACCCGGTGCAGAAGACGCTCGACGAGCACCGCGCGGCCCTGCCGGCCGATCAGGTCGCGGCGGTCGAGCGGGCGCTCGCCGACGCGAAGCAGGCGGCCGGTGGCGAGGACGCCGAGGCGATGCGGCGGGCGCTCGAGGCGCTGCAGAAGGCCTCGCACGGCATGGGCGAGTGGCTCTACCAGCGCAGCCAGACCGGACAGGCCGGGGGCGGGCCGCAGGGCGGCGCCGACGCCGGGCCGGAGGTGAAGGAGGGCGAGGTGGTCGACGCGGAGTACGCGGAGACCCGCTGACGCCCGGGAACGGGGGCCGGCGCGGGTGCCGGCCCCGGAATCGATTCAGGACCGAATGGAGGGAGGGCATCGATCATGGCAATCGTACGATGGGATCCACTGCGGGAACTGCTGACGCTGCAGAACCGGATGAACACGGCGTTCGCGGAAGCGGCCGGGCGTCCGGCCGGTGACGACCTGCTGACGCGCGGCTCGTGGGTGCCGGCCGTCGACATCTTCGAGACGCCGGACCAGGCGCTGGTGCTGAAGGCGGAGCTGCCGGAGGTGAAGCGGGAGGACATCCAGCTCACCATCGACAACGGCACGCTGACGCTGTCGGGCGAGCGCAAGCTGACGCACGAGGTCAAGGAGGAGAGCTACCACCGGCTCGAGCGGAGCTACGGCGCGTTCAGCCGCTCGTTCCGCCTGCCGCCCACGGTCGACACCCAGCAGGTGACGGCCGACTACAAGGACGGGGTCCTCACGGTGCGGCTGCCGCGGCGCGAGGAAGCCAAACCGAAGCAGATCGAGGTTCAGAGCGCGGCGTAACGGCGACCGCGCGACCGCAGGCACGGGGGCCGGCCGGGCGGCCGGTCCCCGATCCCCAGGAGGCGTGCATCATGGCGATCACCCGATTCGATCCGTTCCGCAGCCTGTCGAGTCTCCAGGAGGAGATGAACCGGCTGTTCACCGATCTGTACGCCCGCCGCGGCGAGGACGACGTGATGCGGCGGGGCAGCTGGGCGCCGCCCGTGGACATCTACGACACGGGGGATCACGAGCTGGTCATCAAGGCCGAACTGCCCGACATGCGGCGCGAGGACATCGACATCACCGTCGACAACGGCACCCTGACGCTGCGCGGCGAGAAGAAGGCCGACGCCAGCGTGAACGAGGAGCAGTACCACCGGATCGAGCGGACCTACGGGCCGTTCAGCCGGTCGTTCTCGCTGCCGCCGACCGTCGACCCGGGGCGGGTCAGCGCCGACTATCGCAACGGCGTGCTGACCATCCGGCTGCCGCTGCGGGAGGAGGCCCGGCCCAAGCAGATCCAGGTGCAGGTGGGCGGCTGACGGCCGCCCGGCCGGCGCCGGATGCATTTCGCTTGCCGTCGGACTGGGGTTGTTGTTAGGCTGAAACGTTATGGATGCTGAAGAACAGCCCGTCGACACCTCCGCTGAATCCGCACCCGTGGCCGTCGCCAAGGTGCCGCCCGAGCCGGTGGCGCCGCCCGACAGCCGGTTCCTGTTCGTGGACATCGCCGCGCTGCGGGCCAAGCAGCTGCGGCGCGGCGCGCTGCCGCGGCTCGATCCGTCCACGCTGGTCATCGGTCGCGGCGATTCCATGCACCGCCCCGAGCGGATTGCCATGGAAGAGGTGAGGCGCGGCCTGGTGCCGTTCACGGTGCCCGAGCCGGCCGAGCCCGCCCAGGCCGACGCCTGACGCCGGCTCCACGCGGAACCTCGCGGCCGCGCGACTCGTCGGATACAACCAGGAGCTCCCATCATCGGCCGCCTGCCCGGCGCGGGCGCCGGCGGGGGCACGGGAGGCGACGATGTTCGAGCTGGGGATGCTGGCGATGATCGGCGGGGCCGCCATCGGGGTCGCGGCGCTGGCGCTGGTGGCGCTGGTGGCCGTCCGCACGGCCGTCTGGGTCGTGCTGCTTCCGCTGCGGCTCCTGTTCGGAGTCCTGCTGCTGCCGCTGGCGCTGCTCGTGGCACTGCCGATCCTGGCGATCGGCCTCGGCATCAGCCTGGCCGGCGGGCTCGTGCTGCTCACGGTCCTCGCCGTCTTCCTGGCGCCGCTGTTCCTGCTGGGCGGCATCATCTGGCTGGCGACGCGTCACCGCACGGTGCCGGCGCCGGCCACGCCGGCGGCGTAAGGCGCTCGGAACCCTGGAAACGGGAACGCCCGGCAGCTTCGGCTGGCCGGGCGTTCGTGTGTACGGGCTCCGCGGGCTGGCATTCTTCAGTGGCGATGGGGCCCCACCCCCATCGCGAACTGACGCCGATGCCTCGCTCCGGATGCGCGTGTCCGTCGCTCGGCATGGCCGCAGGCGCGGGCTTTTTTTCAGTGGCGACGGGGCCCCACCCCCATCGCGAACGGACGCCGATGCCTCGCTCCGGATGCGCGTGTCCGTCGCTCGGCATGGCCGCAGGCGCGGGCTCTTACTCCGGCACTTCCTTCCACCACCCCGTCTCGCGTTCGTACGCATCCGCGACGCGCAGGATGGCCGCCTCGTCGAAGCCAGGGCCGGTGAGCTGCAGGCCGATTGGCAGCCGGCCGCGGGTGAAGCCGCACGGCACGCTGATGGCCGGCAGGCCGGTGAGGTTCGCGCTGACGGTGAAGACGTCGTTCAGGTACATCTGCAGGGGATCGTCCACGCGCTCGCCCAGCCGGAACGCCGGCACCGGGCTGGTCGGCAGCGCGACGACGTCGGTGCGGGTGAAGGCGTCGTCGTAATCCTGCCGGATGAGCGTCCGCACCTGCTGCGCCTTCAGGTAGTAGGCGTCGTAGTAGCCGGCGCTCAACACATAGGTGCCCAGGATGATCCGCCGCTTCACCTCCGGGCCGAACCCCAGATCGCGCGTCCGGCAGTACATCGTCCGCAGGTCGGTGTCGGACGTGCCCGGGGCGCGGAAGCCGTAGCGCACGCCGTCGTAGCGCGCGAGGTTCGAACTGGCTTCCGCCGTGGCGACCAGATAGTAGACCGGGATCGCATAGCGCGCCCGCGGCAGCTCGACGTCGACGAGGGTGGTCCCGCGCCCGCGCAGCACGTCGAGCGCGGCGAGGAACGCCTCGCGGACCTCGGGATCGAGCCCCTGATCGAGCAGGCGCCGCGGCACGCCGATGCGCATCCCGCGGACGTCGCCCGTCAGCGCCCCCTGCAGGGCCGGCGCCGGCAGGGCGGCCGTCGTCGCGTCACGGGGGTCTTCGCCGGCCATCACGTCGAGCAGGCGCGCAGCGTCGGCTGCGGTGCGGGCGAACGGCCCGATCTGATCGAGCGACGAGGCGAATGCGATCAGGCCGTAGCGCGACACGCGGCCGTAGGACGGCTTCAGGCCGGTGATGCCGCACAGCGCCGCCGGCTGCCGGATCGATCCACCGGTGTCGGAGCCGATCGCCACCGGTGTGATGCCGGCGGCCACGGCGGCGGCCGATCCGCCGCTCGATCCCCCGGGCGTCCGCGTCCGGTCCCACGGATTGTGCACGGGACCGAAGGCCGAGTTCTCGTTCGACGAGCCCATCGCGAACTCGTCGCAGTTCGTCTTGCCGACGATGAGGGCGCCGGCGCCCTCGAGGCGGGTGACGATGGTCGCGTCGTACGGCGGGACGTAGTGCTCGAGGATGCGCGACGAGGCCGTGGTCCGGACACCGCGCGTGCAGAGGTTGTCCTTCACGGCGACCGGCACCCCGGCGAGCGGCAGACTGTCGAGCGCGCGGGGCGAGGCGGCCCGCCGCCGGTCGAGATCGCGCGCGCCGGCCAGCGCGCGCTCGGCCGTCACGGTGTTGAAGGCGTGCAGCGCGGGGTCGAGCCGCTCCAGCCGGTCCAGCGCCTCGCGGCAGACCTCCTCGGCCGATCGGGCGCCGCTCACGACCGCATCGCGGAGGGTGGCCGCTGTGTCGGGCGCGCTCATCCGAGGACCCTCGGGACCTTGAACAGCCCGGCGGACGGCGCCGGATCGGGTGCATTGGCGAGCGCCTCCCCGGGCGGCAGCGACGGCTGCACCTCGTCGGCCCGCTCGCGCGACTGCCGGGGCAGCACGTGCGAGGTCGGGGGGACGCCGGTGGTGTCGATCTGCCGCACGTCGTCGGCGTAGGCGAGGATCGCGTCGAGCTGCCGGGTGAAGACGGCCGTCTCCTCCTCGGTGAGCTCGAGGTGCGCGAGCGCCGCCACGCGCGCGACGTCGGCAGGCGTGAGCACCTTGGCCATGCACGAATGCTAACATGGGGAAAAGATCCCCACTGAGGTGGCCCATGCCCGTTCGTCCTGCGGCGGTCGCCGGGAGCTGGTATCCGGGCACGGCGGCTGTCCTTGCGCGTGAGGTCGACCGCTACGTCGAGCAGGCCGTGCCGGACGTGCCGGCCGGGCCCGTGCAGGCCATCGTCGCACCCCACGCGGGCCTGATGTACTCGGGTCCCGTCGCCGCCTGGGCCTACCGCCTGGCGTCGCGGGAGCCGTTCGACGTGGCGGTGCTGGTCGGCCCATCACACTTCGTGGCGTTCGACGGGGTCTCGCTGTGGCCCGATGGCGCGTTCGAGACGCCGTTCGGCCCGGTCGGTGTCGACGCCGGCTGCGCCGCCGCACTCGTGGCGGCCTCGCCCGTCATCCAGCCGTTGCCGGCCGTTCATCGGCGCGAGCACTCCCTCGAGATGCAGTTGCCGTTCCTCGCGCGCCTGCTGCCGGGCGTCCCGATCGTGCCGCTGCTGATGGGCTACCAGGTGCCGGACACGATGCGGGCGCTCGGCGACGCACTGGCGTCGGTGCTGGAGGGACGGCGGGCGCTGCTCGTGGCGAGCACGGACCTCTCGCACTACCACGACGCCCGGACGGCGTGGCGGATGGACAGCCAGGTGATCGAGATCATCCGGCGGTTCGACGCCGAGGCCCTGCTGGACGAGCTGGGACGCCAGCCCGAGCACGCCTGCGGCGGCGGACCGACGGTGGCCGTGATGCGCGCGGCGGCGGCGCTCGGGGCGCGCGATGCGGTCATCCTCAAGTACGCCGACTCGGGCGACGTCTCGGGCGACAAGGACGCCGTCGTCGGCTATCTCGCGGCGGCACTCGGGACGTTCGGCGGTGAACCGACGGCCGAGGGGAGGTGACGTCATGCTGACGCCGACACAGCGGAGTGCGCTGCTCGGACTCGCGCGCGGCGCCATTGCGGCGCACCTGGCCCGGCAGCCCCTGCCCGTCGTCGATCCGTCATCCGGCCTGCCCGGGCTGCGCGGCGGGGCGTTCGTGACGCTGCGGCGGGGCGGCGACCTGCGCGGCTGCATCGGCAGCCCCGAGAGCGACGAGCCGCTGGTCGAGACGATCATGCAGTGCGCGATCGCGTCGGCGACGAGCGACCCCCGCTTCGATCCGGTGACCGCCAGCGAGTTCCTCCGGCTGGAGATCGAGGTCTCGGTGCTGACCCCGATCGAGCCGGTCGACGACGTGTCCTCGATCGAGGTGGGGCGGCACGGCCTGATTGCGGAGCAGCACGGGCGGCGCGGCCTGCTCCTGCCGCAGGTGGCGACCGAATGGGGCTGGGACCGGGAGATGTTCCTCGCGCAGACGTGCGTGAAGGCAGGGCTGCGGCCCGACGCGTGGCGACACGGCGCGCGGCTCTACCGGTTCGAGGCGGAGGTGTTCGCAGAAGGATAAGCCAGCAGTTCTCGCAGTACCCCCAGATTCATCTCGTCGTACGCGTCTCGTTCCACGGGACCCCGGCTCGTTGAGACCGCCTTCGGGGTTTCCAGCACCATCGGCAGCTCCGCGAAGCGTGGGTCGTTCAGCAGGCGCCGGAACGGCTCGATCCCCAGGCAGCCCTTCCCGATGTGCTCGTGCCGGTCTACCCGGCTCCCGCACGGCTTCTTCGAATCGTTCAGGTGGAACACCTTGACGCGGTCGAGTCCGACGAGGCGGTCGAGGGCGATGAACGTCTCGTCGTAGCCCGCGGCGGTCGTCAGATCGTAGCCGGCTGCGAACAGGTGGCACGTGTCGAGACAGAGGCCGACGCGCGGATGGCCGTCGAGCTGGTCCAGCAGCGCTGCCAGCTGCTCGAAGCGGTAGCCGAGCATCGTGCCCTGACCGGCCGTCTGTTCCAGCAGCACCAGTGTCCGCCCGCCGCTCCGCGCCGCGAGCAGCTCTGCGAGCCCCTCGGCAATCAGCTGCAGTCCCCCGGATTCGGTCCCCGTCGTGTACGCGCCAGGGTGCAGGACGACGCCGAGCAGTCCCAGGGCTTCGGCCCGATCCAGTTCGTCGCCGAACGCCTCGAGTGACTGGCGGCGCAGGCCCGGTTGCGCCGAGGCCAGATTGATCAGGTAGCTGGCGTGCGACACCGGCCGGACGATGCCGGCGGCGTCGGCGCGTTCGCGGAAGCTGGCGATCTCTTCGGGCGCCAGCGGGCGGGCGCGCCACTGGCTCGAGGGGCGCGAGAAGATCTGCAGCGCGCGGCAGCCGTGCAGCACCGCGCGATCGACGGCCAGCGGCAGGCCGCCGGCGACGGACATGTGGGCGCCGAGATGGGGCACGGCGTCAATCTCCCCCGAGCCGTGAATTCAGGACCCGGCCGGCCGGGTCGACCACGACGGTGGCCCGGAAGGTGTCGTCGGCCGGCCGGCGCGCGGTGAGGCTGGTGATGCCGCCGGCGAAGCGGACGTCGATCCACGACACCTCCGTCCGGCCGCCGGTGGTGAAGACGCGCGCGGCGGGGAAGCGGGCGAAGTCGAGCAGGATGCGCGCCGGCGGCGCCGCGGCGGCTTCACGGACCGCCGGGGCGTGCGAGTCGGGGTACCGCAGGCTCTGGCGGATGCCGCCGTCCGCGGCGGCCGGCAGCCAGTCGTCGAGCACGTTGATGTCGGTCAGCGCGTAGGCGTCCGGGAAGCGCTGCACGATGCGCCACTCGAACGGCGAGAGGAAGGTCGGCAGGGCGGCGGTCTGCACGACGCACGACGAGGGGGCGGCACCGCTGGTCGCGGGGGCGTCGAGCTTGGGGGCCGCCCGTCCCGGCCAGGAGACGAGGTCCAGCCACGGCGCGGGGCCGCGTGCGGCGGGAGTGCAGGCGACGAGGCCCTGCGCGGTCTCCTGCGCGATCGCCTCGTTCCGCGCGGCCTGGTGTGCGGTCGCCCGCAGCCCGTACCAGCCGGCGGTCAGGGCCAGGGCGGTGGTCGCGATGCGCCGGCGCTGGGCGGGCCGCAGCGCACAGGCGAGTGTGGCGGCGAGCAGGATCGCCCACAGGTAGATGTCGATGATCGGCAGGAAGTCGAACGCGTACCACGTCTGGTGGAACGGGCTCAGCAGCCGGGTGCCGTACGACGTGCAGAGATCCATCAGGACGTGGCCGAGGACGCCGATGACCGACACGCCGAGCAGGGCGAGGAACGAGGCATCGGGGCGGGCGCCCGGGCGCGGCGCCTGCGCCGGGGATCCGCGCCGGCGCCGCTGCTGCCACCGCTGCCAGCCCCAGACGGCCGTCGCCGTGATGGCGGCGAGCGGGACGACGGCGGCCAGGCCATGCGTGATGTCGCGATGGCCGGCGAGGTACGCCAGCCGCCCGCCGTGCAGCACCTCGACGATGTCGAGGTCGGGAGCGTTCGAGGCGAGCAGCAGGGCGGCGGTCGTGCCGCGGCCGGCCCGTTCGAGCGACGTGCGGGAGAGGGTGAATCCGAACAGTGTGTGAGTGAGGTTGTCCACGTGACCGTGTGCCGGCGCCGCGAATGCCGGCGCGTCCGTCCCGTTACTATACCGTCAGGCGCCCGAGGGCTGTGCTATCGTACGATCCGGACGAGTTGGCCGGTGGCCCCGCATGGACGTGTTCCTCATTCCCGTCGGCCAGGACGCCTACCGGTTGTACAGCGAGCTGCCGGCCGTCCGGCAGCCGCTCCTCGACGAGCTGCCGGCGCCCGGACGGCTGGGACGGGTGGCGCAGCGGGTGCGGGGGGTCATCGCCAGCCTGGACCACGAGACGGAGCCCGATCCGGATCACCCCGATGGCTGGCGCGAGCGGCTGCGACGCCGCATCGCCCGCCGCGTGGGCGAGCAGCGGCTGCTGTGGCGGCTGCGCGGCGAGGAGGCGGCGACCATCGTCTGCCCCGACGATTGCCCCGCGGCGCTGGCCGTCGAACTGGTGCGGGCCGAGCTGAAGCGCGACGGCGACCGGCATCGTGTCTGGCTGGTGGTTGATGCGCTCGCGTTCCTGGCCTCGGGCCTCCTGATGCTGCTGCCCGGTCCGAACGTGGTGGCCTACTACTTCGCGTTCAGCCTGGCGGGGCACTACCTCTCGCTGCGCGGCGCGCGCCAGGGGCGGCAGCGTGTCCGCTGGAGCGTCCGGCCGGACGCGTCGCTGACCGACCTGCGGCGGGCGATGGGGCTGCCGGGGGCCGAGCGCGACCGGCGGGTGCACGAGATCGCGCGCCGGCTGAATCTGCCGCATCTGCCGGGCTTCTTCGCCCGGGCCGCCCTGCGGAGCGCGTGATATACTGCGCGCCGGCCCCGCAGGCGGGCCCGGATCCGGTTATCCCACTTCCTTGCCGACAGCCTCTTGAAACTCCGCGACATCGCTGAGCAGCTGGCGTGCCGACTGGACGGCGACGGAGAGGTCGACATCCAGCGTGTGGCCGGAATCGAGCAGGCCGGGCCGGGCGATCTCACCTTCGTCGCCAACCCGAAGTACGCCGCGGCGCTCCAGCACACGCGCGCCTCGGCCGTGATCGTCGGCGAGCAGGCGCCGGCGGCGCCCTGTCCGCTGCTGCGCACGCCGCACCCCTATCTGACCTTCGCCCGGGCGCTGCAGCTGTTCGTGATCCCCGACCGGCCGGCGCCGGGCGTCGACCCGCTGAGCGCGGTGGCGCCAGACGCGACGATCGGTCCGGACGTCTCGGTCGGCCCGTTCGTCGCCATCGGCCCGCGGGCGCGGATCGGCGCGGGGACGGTGATCTACCCGAACGTGACGATCGGCGCCGACGCCGTCATCGGCGCGGCGTGCGTGATCCACGCCCGCGCGTCCGTGCGCGAGCGGGTGGTGATCGGCGATCGCGTGATCCTGCAGGACGGCGCGGTGATCGGCAGCGACGGCTACGGCTTCGTCAAGCAGGCCGACGGCACCTTCCTGAAGATCCCGCAGACGGCCGACGTCGTCATCGAGGACGACGTCGAGATCGGCGCGAACACGACGATCGATCGACCGGCGGTGGGCGAGACGCGCGTCCGCCGCGGGGCGAAGATCGACAACCTCGTGCAGATCGCCCATGGGGTGGCGGTCGGGCGGAACACGCTGCTGGCCGCGCAGGTCGGCATCGCCGGCAGTACCGTCATCGGCGATCAGGTGACGCTGGCCGGGCAGGTCGGTGTGGCCGGGCACCTGACGATCGGCCGGGGGACCGTGGCGAGCGCCCAGACCGGCATTCCGAACTCCGTGCCGGAGGGATCGTTCGTCTCCGGCTATCCGGCCATCGACAACCGCGAGTGGCTGAAGTCGTCGGCCGTGTTCCGCCGCCTGCCGGCGCTCAAGAAGCAGGTGGCCGCGCTCGAGGCGCGGATCGCGGACCTCGAGGCGCGGCTGCAGGCCGCCTCCACGCGAGAGAAACCCGAATGACCCGTCACGCCTGGCTCGCCGCGCTCGGCGCGGCCCTCGTCCTGTCGGTCGCGGCGCCGCTCCGGGCCCAGACCTCCATCACCCATCCCGTCACGCCGGCCCCGCCGGGGGCCGGGTTCTTCACCGGGTACACCTTCCACATGAACGCCGCGTCGATGACGGGCGGCGGCGATCCCGCGTTCCAGTGGGACGCCGACTTCGGCGGTGACGTGGATCTCGTCGATTACGGCAAGGGGCGGCTGAACTTCCTGGCGAACTACCAGGTGGTGATGGGCGATCAGTTCCAGCTGTTCGATCCGAACCAGGGGAACTACGCGCTCGAGTTCTCGTCGTCGCTCTGGGTGGGGAAGACCGAGATCGCGGGCGTCTTCCACCACATGTCCCGGCACCTCGGCGACCGGCCGAAGGTGTTCGCGGTGGCCTGGAACGAAGCCGGCGTCCGGGCGTCGCGGCTGATCACGCGGGGACCGTGGCGCGCCTCGGCGCAGGGAACGATCGCCTGGATCACCAACCGGGCCTACGTCGACTACAACTGGGAGGGGGAAGGCGCCGGCGACGTCCGCTACCGGCTGAACCGCTACTGGTCGGCCATCGGCGGCGCCAGCCTGACGCTGATCGGCGTCGACCAGGCGAAGTACGGCCGCGGCCTGCAGACCGGCGCCCATGCCGAGGCGGGGCTGCGGATCGACGGGACGCACGGGGCGCTCGAGCTGTTCGCTGCCTACGACCGGCGCATCGACGCGGGGCTCTTCGATCTCCAGACGCGGACGTTCGGCCTGCTGGGATTCCGGCTGTTGAGCCGTTAGCCGGATCGAACGGTCCCGCGTGCGGCCATCCGCCACGCCGGCCGTCCGGCCGGCGTCCGAGCTGTGACATAATCGAATCGGCTCACATGCAGGCTTTCTTGCGGCTCCGTGCGGCGTGGCCGCGGCGCCTCCCGGCGCTGGCGCTGGCCGCCGGCCTGGCCGTCGTCGTGGCGCCGGCGCTCCGCGCGATGGAGCGGCCGCCGAAGCTCGCCTACCAGATCGCGACGCTGCCCAACGGTCTCACCGTGGTGCTGTCGGAGGATCATTCGACGCCGATCGTGAACCTGCAGGTCTGGTATCACGTCGGGTCCAAGGACGAGAAGCCGGGCCGCACCGGGTTCGCCCACCTGTTCGAGCACCTCATGTTCGGGGGGTCGCAGAACGTCGCGCCCGACCAGCACACCTCGATCATCTCGAGCATCGGCGGCCGCAGCAACGCGTACACGACGCAGGACACCACCGTCTTCTGGGAGACCGTGCCGTCGCAGTACCTGCCGCTGGCGCTCTGGCTCGAGGCCGATCGGATGGCGACGCTCCGGATCGACAAGGCGACATTCGAGAAGGAGCGTGCGGTCGTCAAGGAAGAGCGCCGGATGCGGGTCGACAACCAGCCGTACGGCAGCCTCTCCGAGCTGATCTACGAGCACGCGTTCACGGCGAGCCCCTACCGCCATCCGGTCATCGGCAGCATGGCCGATCTCGACACGGCGAGCGTGGACGACGTCCGCGACTTCTACCACACCTACTACGTGCCGAAGAACGCGACGCTGGTGCTGGTCGGCGACTTCGATCCGGCGCAGGCGATGCAGGAGATCTCGGAGTACCTCGGCCGGGTGCCGCCGTCGAACCGGCCGATTCCGCGCGACTACGCCGTCGACCCGCCGCAGACGCAGGAGCAGCGGGTGACGCTGCACGAGGCCTGGCCGCTGCCGGTGGTGGCCGTCGCCTATCACATCACCTACGACGGCGATCCCGACTCCTACCCGCTCCACATCATCTCGAAGGTGCTGTCCGACGGCGACAGCTCGCGGATCTACCAGGACCTGGTCTACAAGAAGGGGATCGCGCTGGCGGCGTTCGGCGGCGGCGACATCATGGAGGAACCGAGTCTCTTCTACGCGGTGGCCATCGTGCAGCCGGGCCACACGACGGACGAAGTGACGGCCGCGCTCCTCGACGAGTTCGACCGGCTGAAGGCCGACGGCATCACGGCGCACGAGCTGGATCGGGCGAAGAACCAGTTCGCCCGCGACTACATCATCGGCCGCGAGACCGACCAGCAGAAGGCGTCGCAGCTGGCGCACGCCGTCGTCATCCACCACGACGTGACGACGGCCGACGGCGAGTTCGACATCTTCATGCACGTGACGCAGGCCGACGTGCAGCGGGTGGCGCAGAAGTACTTCACGAAACAGAACCGGACGGTCATCACGATCCTGCCGTCGGCGGCGCCCCGGGCGACACCCGGCCTTGCCGGCGCGGCCGTCCACGCACAACCACGATGAGCACCGCGCGGACGTGGACACGGGACGGACGGGGCACCCGGCGCGGGCGGCGGGTGGCGGCGTGGTGTGCCGCCGCGGCCTGCCTGCTGGCCCTCGCCCGCCCTGCCGTCGCCCAGACGCGCGACGCCCAGGGCAACGTCATCGACTGGCCGTCGGAGACGCCGCCGGCGCCGCTGCCGGCGCACGAGGTGCCGTTCCCGCCCTACGAGATCCGCACGCTGCCCAACGGCCTGCAGGTCGTCGTCGTGCAGCACCACGAGGAACCGGCCGTCTCGATGCGGCTGATCGTCCGGGCCGGCAGCGCGCAGGATCCCAAGGGGCTGATGGGACTGGCCAACCTCGAGGCCGCCCTGCTCGACCAGGGAACGCCCACGCAGACGGCCGGGCAGATTGCCGATTCGGTCGATTCGATCGGCGGCGGTCTCGACACGGGGGCCGGCATCGACCTGACGTACGCCGGCGTCCTCGTGATGAAGGACAGCTTCGACTTCGCCCTCCACCTGCTGTCGAGCGTGATCCGCCATCCGGTGTTCGCACAGACGGAGATCGATCGCCAGAAGGCGCAGGTGCTCGCGGGCCTGCGCGTCAGCGCCGACGATCCGTCGTACGTCGCCGACGAGGTCTTCAACCGGCTGGTCTACGGCTTCCATCCCTACGGCCTGCCGCAGGAGGGGACGCCGGAGTCGATCGCCCGCATCACGCGGCAGGACCTGCAGGCGTTCCACGCGGCCTACTTCGCGCCGAACAACAGCATCCTGGCCATCGTGGGGGACGTGACCCCCGCCGAGGCCTTCGCCGCGGCCCAGGCGGTCTTCGGCGGCTGGGCGTCGCACGACGTCCCCGTCGGCAGCTACCCGGCGCCCCCGCCGCCGACGCGGCGCGTCGTGGTGATCAACAAGCCGGATGCCGTGCAGACGGAGATCCGCGTCGGCAACATCGGGGTGCCGCGGCAGACCGGGGACTACATGGCGCTGAACCTCGCCATCCGCGTGCTGGGCGGCGAGGGGAGCGATCGGCTCCAGCAGGTGCTGCGGACCGAGCGCGGGCTCACCTACGGCGCCGAGGCCGATCTCGACACCTACGCGCTGACCGGCGACATCGTGGCGCAGACCAACACGCGCTCGGCGGCGACGGCCGAGGTGCTGCGGCTGATCGTCAACGAGTTCTGGCGCCTGCAGGAAGACCCCGTCAGCCGGCGCGAGCTCGACGCCGCGAAGGACTACATGACGGGCAGCTTCCCGCTGACCATCGAGACGCCGGAGCAGATCGCCCTCCAGGTGCTCAACGCGGTCTTCTACGGCCTGCCGCTGAAGGACCTCCAGACATTCCGCGCACGCGTGAACGCGGTCACGCCCGACGACGTGCAGCGCGTGGCGCGGGCGTACCTGAAGCCGGACAACCTGTCGATCGTGCTGGTCGGCAACGCCGCCGCCTTCGTCGACGACCTCAAGGCGGCCGGCTTCGGCCAGTACGACGTGATCGACCTGAAGGACCTCGACCTGACGGCGCCCGACCTGCGGCGGCCGGCCGCGGCCGCCCAGGCGCCAGGGGCGAAGCCTGGCGGGACGCCCGGCCCGGTTCCGGTGGCGCAGGCCGGCCCGTCCGCGAAG
>JAGWRA010000189.1 GCA_028876655.1 Acidobacteriota bacterium
CGCCCCCCCCCCGCGCCTCCTCATCGCCGATCCGCCACGGCTTCTCCCGTATAATGCCGCCGTGCCCGACCAGCCCGACCTCAGCCGGAAGATCTTCACGCTGCACGAAGCGCGCGAACTGCTGCCGACGGTCCGGCAGCTGACCGAGCAGGCCGTTCATGCGGCCGCCGCGCTCGCCTCGCGGCTGCAGCACCTGCCCGAGGACGACCCGGCGCGCGACTCGCTGGGTGCCAGCCTCAACGACGTCGTCTCCGGCTGGGCGACGCACCTGCAGGACCTCGGCGTCGAGGTGAAGGGGCTCTGGCTGGTCGACTTCGACAACGGCGACGGCTATTACTGCTGGGCCTATCCCGAGCCCTCGCTCTCGCATTACCACGGCTACGAGGACGGGTTCGCGGGGCGGATGACCATTCAATGATCGGGCTGCTGCTCGTCGCCGGTCTCACCGCGGCGGCGCCATCGCCGCGGCCCGTTGCCGCGGCGCAGGCCTCCTCTCCGGATCGCCTGCAACGCACGATCGCCATCGACCCGTCCACCCCCATCACCATCGACATCACCGAAGGCGCCGTCGACATCACCGGCACGACCGGCCACGATCTCGTCGTCGACATGGTCCGCCGCGTGGGGCGCGGCAAGGACCGCTCCCGGCT
This sequence comes from Acidobacteriota bacterium, assembly GCA_028876655.1. Lineage (GTDB taxonomy): Bacteria > Acidobacteriota > Vicinamibacteria > Vicinamibacterales > CAVVIG01 > JAGWRA01. The sequence continues at coordinate 651 of JAGWRA010000189.1, forward strand.
GCCGATGCAGATCGAGGGGACGGCGGCCGGCGTCCACATCTCGGCGGTACAGACCGACGAGGGGAAGGACCCCGACCTGCAGACCGTCGTGAAGATCCAGGCGCCGCCGCAGGCCCGCTTCACGTCGATCCAGGTCTTCGAGGGGCAGATCCACCTGCAGAACCTGCATGGGGTGGTGACGGCCGACATCATGCGCGGGCCGATCGTGGGGACCGGCGTCAGCGGCACGCTGCGCCTGGTCGGTCATGTGGGCGACGTGACGCTGACCGACGCGCGTCTCACCGACGGCGGCCTGCTGCGCCTGCGGACGTTCAACGGCAACGTGACTCTCGGGCTGGCCGAGAGCCCGCCCAACGCCCGCGTCCTGGCGGTCACCTTCCGCGGCGCACTGACGTCCACGCTGCCGCTGCACTTCAAGGACAAGTTCGGCCCGCGGTTCGGCGAAGCCTCGATCGGCCGAGGTCAGCCGCTCATCTCGATCGACGTCGTCTACGGCGATATCCGCATCACGGTCCCGCACTGACGAGCCGCCGCGGCGGCGCCGGCAGAGGCGGCCGGCCCGACTGTGGGACGCCGTGCCCGCCAGGGAGGCGGCACCTTGACCGCGCAGGGGAGTCAGGCGCAAAATGATAAGTGGAACGCTGTTCCGTATATTGGAATGACTGAGCCGTCCCGCCCCATCCGCCGGCCGGGGGTCGCGACCTCCATCGACAAGGCGCTGGAGCTCTGCGAGGCCCTCAGCGCGAGCGAGCGCGGGTCGAGCCTGGGCGAGCTGGCGCAGTCGACCGGGCTGCCGCCGCCGACCGTGCACCGGCTGCTCGGCGTGCTGAAGCGGCGGGGCTACGTGCGCCAGGACGAGGAGACCCAGCGTTACAGCCTGACGCTGAAGATGCTCGACCTGAGCTTCCGCCTGCTGGGCCGTTCCGAGCTGCGGCTGCACGCCTATCCCGTCCTGCGGGAGTACGCCCTGCGGACTGGCGAGCGGAGCTTCATTGCGGTTCCGGCGAACGAAGAGGTGACGTACATCTGGAGCACCGGGCCCGATGAGGTCGCCATGCGGACGGTGTACGGCCGCCAGATGCCGGGGCACTGTTCGATGTACTTCGCGGCCCCGCAGGCGACCAGGCGGCTGACCTGCCTGAAGCTGGTCAAGCCGAAGGACGTGGCGAGCAGTGACGAGATCGTCCTCCGGCTCGGACCGCCGGCGGCGGCCGAGGCGTTGCCGCAGCGGCTCTGCTGCACCTGCGCGCCGGTGCGTGACTACACGGGGCGTGAAGTGGCGCGGGTCGGGCTCTTCGGACACGATCCGGACGAAGGGCCGACGCTCACCCGGCATAACCGGGACGCGTGGGAACTGGCGCGTCAGATTTCCTTGAGACTGGGACATCTGCCGGCCGGCGCCATGGAGGTGCCGGCCTAGACGTGGAAGGAGAGGCGGGAGGAGACCGATGGCTTACATCATCTGTGAACCGTGCATTGGAACCAAGGACACCGCGTGCGTCGATGTGTGCCCGGTCGATTGCATCCATCCACGGAAAGACGAAGCGGATTTCGCGTCAGCGGAGATGCTCTATATCCACCCGGACGAGTGCATCGATTGCGGCGCCTGCGTTCCGGCCTGTCCGGTCGAGGCGATCTTCGCCCTGGACGAGGTCCCCGAGAAGTGGAAGAGCTACATCGAGGTCAACGCGAAGTACTACCGGAAGTAGCGGCCTGCCTGCGCGACGCCCGGCCGGCTTCTCCGGCCGGCGTCGACGCCGATCCCTCTGCCCGATCGCCCCGCCTTTTGCCTCCTGTTCAGGGCCTGCCCGTCCCGCTGCGGTGATATCCTGTGTCGAATCGGGCGGCGGCCCGGCGCAGGTGGCCGCGACGCGCAGGAGGAAGCCATGCGTCTGGTGTTCCGTGGTCTCATGGCGGCGGCGATCGTCTCGGCGTTGACCCTCGTCGTCCAGACGCGGGGCGTGGTCCCTTCACAGGCGGCGGACGTCGAAATCCAGATCGGGCAGAAGCTGTTCAGCGAGGGGAAGTACCCGGCGGCGCTCGCGATCTTCCGCGAGGCCCGGGCGCACGCGCCGGAGCCCGGCCAGCAGCAGCGCGCGCTCGAGGGGATGGTCCGCTCGGCGCTGCGGGTGGCGGAGTTCGACCTGGCCATGCGGTCGGCGACTGAACTGGTGGCGGCGCAACCGCAGAGCGCCGATGCCGCCGCGCTGTACGGGGATGCGCTCTGGTCCGACGGGCTGTTCCCCGAGGCGGAGCAGCAGTACCGCCGGGCGGTGCAGCTGAACCCGAAGACGCCGCGCGCGCTGAACGGACTGGCGGTGGTGCTCTCCTCGGAGAGCCGGCTGCAGGATGCCCTGCAGGCGGCGCAGGACTCGCTGACGCTCGATCCCGCCCAGGAGGCGGCGCATCACACCGTCGGGATGATCTACGAGCGGATGCACCGCTACGAGGACGCCGCCGATGCGTACGCGCAGTACGTCGAGCGGCTGCCGAACAAGGACCAGAGCCTGAAGGCGGCGTGGGTGCGGGCCGAGATCAAGTTCCTCCGGTCGTTCGAGGGGCGGACGCCGTTTGCGATCGAGGGGGGCGACGCGCGCACCGTCTACGCGGTGCCGTTCCAGCTGGTGGGCAACAAGATCGTCGTGCAGGCGCGGCTGAACGGCGGTCCGGAGCACGATCTGGTCGTCGACACGGGCGCCGAGCAGACGGTGGTCTCGGAGTACACGGCGCGGGCGTTGAAGATGAAGGCGGTGACCTACACGCTGAGCGCCGGCGTGGGGGACATCGGCCTGCGCGGCCTCGAGCTGGCGCGGCTGGACTCGCTGCAGGTCGGTTCGCTGGTGATGCGCAACGTGGCGTGCGTGGTGAAGAACCCGGCGCTGAAGGACATGCCGACCGGCGAGAGCGACAGCTTCTCGCCGCTGGCGCTGGGGCTGTCGATGCGGCTCGACTACGACCGCGACATCCTGTACATGGCGCGGCAGCTCCCCGAGGAACGGGCCGACGTGCAGCTGCCGCTCTACCTGAACCGGCTGGCGACGGTGCGGGGGACGGTGGACGGCCGGCATCCGGCCAGCTTCGTGGTCGACACGGGCGGCGAGGTGATCTCGATCAGCCAGTCGATGGCCGGCTCGCTCGACCATCAGCCGTTCCAGCGGATTCCGTTGAAGGTCTACGGGACGTCGGGGTGGGACCGGGACGCCTTCCTGATGCCGGGCGTCGATCTCGCGTTCGCCGGGATCCGCTTCACGAACTTCCCGGTGGTCGTCCTGAACCTGCGGGCGCCGAGCGTCCTGCTCGGGTACCAGCTGGGCGGCATCGTCGGGCAGAAGTTCCTGAGCCGCTATCGGGTGACGATCGACCTGCAGAAGAGCGTGCTCGGCCTGAGTAAGCTGTAGCCGTTACGCGGGGGGCTCTGCTCCTACCGCGGGGTCCGGTTGCGCAGGCGCTCGGCGCGGCGGGCCTGCGCCTCCTGCTGGATCCGGCGCTCGTCGGCCGTTTCGACGAGCAGCGGCGTCACCTCGAGCGGGTTGCCGGCGGCGTCGATCGCCACGAACGTCAGGTACGCGTGGCTCGTGTGGCGCCGCCGGCCGGTCAGCGTTTCCTCCGAGTAGACCTCGACCTCGACCTCCAGCGACGTCCGGAAGGTGGCGGTGACGCGCGACTTCAGGATGATGAGGTCGCCTACCTTGATCGAGTGCAGGAACTGCAGGCCGTCGACGGCGGCCGTGACGAGCAGGCTGCGCGTGTGCCGGTGACAGGCGATGGCGCCGGCGATGTCGATGAGGTGCATCACCGTGCCGCCCAGGATGAACCCGAGCGGATTGGCGTCGTTGGGCAGGACGACCTGCACCATCTCCGTGGCCGATTCGGACGCGCGCTTGGGCGTGAGGTCCATGGGGACGAGGGATCTCCTCTTCAGAAGTCGTAGCCGATCCAGACGGTGAACCGGGCCTTCCGGAACGCTGAGCTGCCGCCGCTCGACGCGAACACGACGTTCTCCCAGGCCCGGTTGAACGTCGTCCGCCACGACCAGTCGAAGTGGATCGGGAACCCGAGCGCGAAGGTCTCGAGCCCGAGCCCGTAGGAGGCGCGGGCGTCCTGCAGGCGGAAGCCCGACACCGTCGTGGGGGTGCCCGGAATGGCGACCGGGTTCCCGTTGGCGTCGTAGCCGTAGCCGATGGTCGGCGTCACGGTCTGGGTGCTGTTGGAGAAGAACTGGAAGCCGGTGTTGTCGAACCAGCCACCGCCCATGTTGAAGAAGAAGACGCCCCGCACGCCGCCGAGGACGCCGATCGGCGTGAGCGCGGCCTCGATGATCGGGAAGCGGAGCTCGGCGTCGCCGAACACGGCGTTCTGCCCGATGAACTGCAGGTAGTCGTAGCCACGCATCTCCGAGTTCCCGCCGAAGTACAGGAAGTCGGGGGCGCTACCGAAGCTCTTGAACGCCCGGGCGCGCAGGGCCAGCAGGCCCGAGGCGCCGATCCGCATGTAGTAGCGGGCGTCGACGTCGAAGGTCTGGCGCGACAGCGATCCGCCGATCGGCGGCGCGACCTCGTAGCGCAGCTGCATCGTGTTGCCCGACAGCGGGCCGAAGTCGCGGAACACGGTCGTCTCCTGGATGTAGGAGACGTCCAGCGGGACGAGCGTGCCGCTGTTGAACAGCGTGCGGCCGAACTGCTGCTGCTGGTACTGGTCGGCGTACGCCTGCAGCACCGGGTCGTTGTAGGTCTCGTTCTGGTGGACGATCCCGGCCGAGACCTCGACGCGGCGGTACTGGTCGAACGGATAGATGCCGAAGATCGACCCGCCGTTGACCGTCTGCGTCGCCTGGGCCTGCGAGCGGCTCAGCAGGAACGCCGGGTCGTAGAAGACGCCGCCGAGCTGGCCGTAGTAGAAGAGGGTCTGCGAGAACGCCTGGGCCGCGTACTGGAAGCGGCGGGACAGGTTGATGTAGGAGAAGGCCAGCTGGCGGTACTGCGCCACCGACGCGGCGTAGAAGTTGAACTGGTGGTCGCCGAGCACGTCGCCGAAGGTGACGGCCGTGCCGCCGAACACGTCACCGCCGCTCGTCACGCCCACGTTGATCGGGGGCCGTCCCTCCAGGAACAGCTTGCCGAAGGTCCCCTTCTTCTTGATGTTGCTCTGCACCAGGGTGTGGGTCAGCGGCGACTGGAAGTCGATGATCGGGCCCGGTGCCCCGAAGTCGGCGCTCGCCACGGTCAGCACCGGGCTCTTCAGGTCGATCGCGTGGAGCCCGTAGTTGCCCTTGTAGTAGGTCGTGAAGGCCACGCGCGGCACGCCGGGGTCCGTCTTCAGGACGACGGGGGAGACGTTCCCCTCGGACGTGTTCGTGTACTGCTGGAGCTGGCCGCTGTTCAGATCGAGCGTCCAGATGTTGTAGATGTTGCCGTTGCGGGCCACCTCGGGCGAGACGGGCTTGCGCGGATCGGTGGCCGTCGAACTGAAGACGATCGTGTGATCGTCCAGGAACGTGGCCGTCGACTCGTCCTGCGTGCCGAAGGTGATCTGGGTTTTCTTGCCGGTGGTCGTGTCGAGCTTGAACAGCTTGTAGGCACCGCTCACCCGCGTCAGGTAGACGATCAGCCGGCCGTCGGGTGAGTAGACCGGGGCGAACTCCGCGAAGCGGTCGTTCGTGAGGTCCCTGATGGCCTTCGTCTGCAGGTCGATCTCGTAGATGTCCCCCAGCTGGTCGTTCAGCGCCGAGAAGATGATGTGCCGCCCGTCGGCCGAGAAGCACGGCGACTCGGGCTGGTCGAGCCCCTTGATGGGGATCCGCTCCTCGATCTTCCGCGTGACGATGTCCTGGATGATCAGTTCGCGCCGCGGCCCCTTGCGGACGAAGTAGGCCAGGCGGTCGCCCCCCGGCGCCCACGACAGGTAGGGGACCGTGATGAAGCGCTCGCCGTCGAGCGAGATGTGATCCCACCCCATGTCCTTGTCGAAGCCGGGCGTGAGGTTCCGGATCACCTTGCCGTCCCGCGCCGAGATCAGGATGACGTCGTACTCCTGATCGTGCGCGTTCGGCGCGATGGCCGCCAGCAGGTCGCCCGACGGCGACGGCGCCACGCTGATGACGCCGATGAAGTCCGTCTTGTCCGGCTGCGGCGCCAGGTTCGCGCCGTAGTCCGACGGCTGCTCGAGATCGCGGAACGGCTTGAACCGGTCCTTCAGGTACCGCTCGAACGCCCGGTCGAACTCCTCGGGCTTCATCTGGAACGCGTCCTGGTAGGCGTCCTCGCCGCCGCCGATGACGTTCTTGCGCAGCGCGAAGAGGAACTGCCGGATCCCTTCCTTGCCCCACCGCGACTCGATGAACTCGAAGACGGCGTGGCCCAGGTCGTACGGCACGACCCGCGCGTTGTTGAAGTTGCCGTAGTTCTCGACCTTGCTCATCCGCGGCACGCTGTCGGTGAGCGCCAGGTCGCGGACCATCATCAGGTCCAGCGGGCTCCAGGCGCCGCGCTCGTACTCGGCCAGCCCCTCGTCGACCCACAGCGGCATCGGCCGGCGGACCAGCGACTCGGGGATGATGTCGAATTCGAAGACGTGCGTCAGCTCGTGCGTGATGAGGCCGTAGATGATGTCCGGCGGATCGTCGATCGGCACCACCATCCGGTTGTGGCCGGGCTCGGTGAACGCCTGCACGCCGGGCTGCGCGCCGCCCGGGACGATGTTCTGCTCCTCGAACTCGGTGTGCGTCTTGAAGATCACCAGCGGGATCTTGAAGGCGATGTCGTGCTTGAGGTCGGAGCTGATCTGCTGATACGCGCTCTCCGCGTACCCCGCGATCCGCGCCAGGTCCGGCTTCTCCGAGGGGTAGTAGTAAATCTGGAAGTGATCGGTGTTGTAGATGTACCAGTCGAAGGTGTTGTAGTGCGGATACACCTTGCCGAAGTACGGCACGAACGGCGTCTGCGCCGACGCCGTCGCCGGCCCTCCCACCACGGCCGCAGCCGCCAGTGCGCCGGCGATCACCGAAGCCAGAATCCCGCGGCGGACGCAGATACGCATACCCAGTACCTCACGGACCTGTGAATCGTCCCGACGAGTGTCCGCCGGACCGGGAACCGTCGGGTCCCCTCGCGGGCCCTCATCGGTTCCTGCCGGCGTCGGTGCAGGCATCTTACTGTGACCGTGACGGTTGCCGCAATGAGACCGACCGCCGCCCGCCGGATCGCAAGACACGTGCCCGCGCGCCGGCGAGGCGAGTCTCCTGCCGCGCGACGCTCCCGGCCGACCGCTCCCGCGCGCTGTCCTCTGCGCCGGCCAGACGAGGCCGCCGGGGGAGGACACTGCGGGACACCGTCCGTGCCGATTCACCGGGGCTGCGAGGTGGGAAATCGGCGACAATAGGACGGCTGACGGGCCCTGGCGTCGATCCGGGGCGGTCCGGCGGCGGGAATACGCGCGCGGGCCGTGGTGTTGTTTTACTGATGCCTGCGAATCGATGTTTGGACGGCGACGTGAATCCTCGGGCGGGCCGGACGATGACGACGGCCGGAGCGGGCAGTTCGCCCGCGAGGCGCTCTCGTACCTCGACCGTTTGTACGGGGCAGCACTCCGGCTGACCGGGAACCCGGCCGACGCCGAGGACCTCGTGCAGGAGACCTACCTCAAGGCGTTCCGGTTCGCCGATCGGTTCGAGCCCGGGACGAACCTGCGGGCCTGGCTGTTCACCATCCTGCACAACACCGAGCGCAACCGCCGCCGGGACGCGGCGCACGACATGTCGACACCCGACAGCGACGCCGTCGATCGAGCCGCCGCCCGGCCTGGGCAGGCGCCGACGCCCGAGCAGCTGCTGCTGCGCGAGACGCTGGACGCCGATCTGCAGTCGGCGCTCGACGGCCTGCCGCCGGCCTTTCGCGAGGCGGTCTGGCTGCGCGACGTGGAGGAGCTGGCGTATGCCGACATCGCGCGGGCGCTCGGCGTGCCGATGGGCACCGTGATGTCGCGGATTTCCCGGGGACGACGGCTGCTGTACGAGCGTCTCACTGCCCGGAGGGAGGCGTCCGGCCCGGGCGCCGAGGTGGTCCGGCAGGGCTAGGGGACGGCCAGATGGGGACGGGGCCCCAAGTGGGAGAGAGCGCGTGGGGGTGGGGCCCCGCGAGCGTTGCCGGTCCAAGCGGCAACGGGGTGGCTATCGAGATCCGGAGCGTGAGCGACGGCAGCGCGTGGGGGTGGGGCCCCGCGCGCAGTGATATAAGGTGACCGAGTGGCGATGATCTCCTGCGGCGATCTCGACGAGCTGGCCACGCCGTATCTCGACGGCGAGGCGATGCCCGTCGCCCGCCAGGCCGTCGACGAGCATCTCGCGGTCTGCCCGCCGTGCCGCGATCGGCTCGCAGCGGAAGGGACGGCGAGGACGATCGTGCACGAACGCCGGCCGGCCCTCTGCGCCGTGACGGCGCCGCCCGGGCTGCGAGCCCGCTGTGCCGGTGCGGCGGCCCGCTCCGCGCCGCGGCCGGGGCTGCGGCGCCTGTTCGTCCCGATGTCGGCGGCGGCCACGCTGCTGCTGGTCGTGGGCGGGCTCATCGTCTACGCCGCCAACAGCCGGTCGGCGACCGTGCTGGCGGCGCAGCTCACGCTGGACCACATGAAGTGCTTCGCGCTGCAGCCCTCCGACGCGCCGCCGGTCGACACCGCCTCGATCGATCGGGCGTTCGATGCGCGGTTCGGCTGGAACGTCGACGTGCCGCAGGGCGGGGGGGCGGCCCCCATCCAGCTGGTGGGGGCGCGGCGCTGCTTCTACGCCGACGGGGCGGTGGCCCACCTGCTGTACCGGCACGACGGGCACGACGTGTCGCTGTTCCTGCTGCCGCACACGGCCAGGCCGGAGGGGCTGGTCCACGTAATGGGCCACGAGACGATGATCTGGCCGGAGCGGGACTGGACGTGCGTGCTCGTCGGCCAGGAACCGCCGGCGGAAATGCAGCGGATCGCGGCGTACGTCCGCGACAGCCTGCACGGACACTGACCGGTCCGGCCGCCGATCGCGGCGGCGCGGCCGAGACCGCATCAGGGAAGAGGATGGACCGATGACGAGACGGAGCATCTGGATCGGCGTTGCCGCGGTGGCCCTGCTGCTGGCGGGGAGCGGCTTGTCGGCCCGCACGGCGGCGGCCGCGAAGCGGCCGGCGGTGTGCGAGGCCGGCGGCAAACCGGCCGACCTGAACTTCACGCTGAAGGACATGCACGGCAAGCCGGTGCACCTGAGCGCCTACAAGGGGCAGGTGATCGTCCTGGACTTCTGGGCGACGTGGTGCGGTCCGTGCAAGCTCGAGATCCCCGGCTTCGTCGAGCTGCAGGCGAAGTACGCGAAGCGGGGCTTCACGGTGCTCGGCGTGTCGATCGACGACAAGGCGCCGCTGCTGCCCCCCTTCGCGAAGGAATTCAAGATGAACTATCCGGTGCTGGTGGGCCTCGGCGAGCAGAAGTTCCAGGACGCGTACGGCCCGATGTGGGCCGTGCCGACGACCTTCGTGATCGGGCGCGACGGCACGATCTGCCGCAAACACATCGGCATCTCCTCCATCCAGGAGTTCGAGCGGGAGATCCAGGCGCTGCTCTAGTGCGTCCTGTAGTAAGATCGCAGGTGACCGGTGGCCCCGGCAGATCGGCCGCCACCGGCGGCAGGGAGCGACGCATCATGAAGGGATTTACGCACGCACGACTCGCCTGTGGATGCCGGGTGGCGTTCCGCGAGGGTGTGCAGGGCAGTCCGGTCACCGTGGTGATCGACGAGAAGTCGCCCGCGTGCCGGCTCCCGCTGCACGTCCGCGACCTGCCGGTGTTCGACTACCGCGAGGCGTTGCGGCCGTCGACCCGCCTGGGGTTCCCGGGCGAAGAGGAATACGAGGAAGAGGGGTAGCCCCGGCGGGGTGGCGTCGCGTGCCCGGTTGACGGCCCGGTGGATTCCGGGCCGTTCGTGTGTACGGGGTCCGCGGAACGGCCCGCTAGAACCTGATCCGCAGATCGGCGACCAGCGGCAGATGGTCGGAGGCGACCAGCGCCATGCGCGAGCGGGGGAGGTCGAGTTTCTGGACCTCCACGCGTCCCGCATAGTAGATGTGGTCGAGGTGCAGGATCGGGAAGAACCCCGGGTAGGTCCGCCGCCGCTGCAGGTGTGAACGGAGGTCGATGCTCTTCAGCCGGTCGCTGAGCAGCGTCGTCGTCAGCCCCTTCATCCATTCGTTGAAGTCGCCCAGGACCACTTTCGTCCCCGCGACCCGCCGATCGCCGACGAGGCCGGCCAGCCGCTCGGCCTGGTACTGCCGTTCGAGATAGGCGGTGCCGAGGTGGACGTTGTACAGGTGCAGCGTGTGCCCATGGACGTCGAGGTCCGTCCGCTGCAGGCAGCGCGGCTCGCAGGTCTTCCAGGTGAGGTCGTACTGGAGGTGCTGCCGGATCGGAAAGCGGCTGAGGACGACGTTGCCGAACAGGCGGCCGCGCAGCCGGCGGGCCGGCGCCATCGCCCAGCCCATGGCGAGCGCCGCACCGATCTCCTCGGCATGGCCGCCGCCGTCCTGGCCGGCGCCGACGACCTCCTGCAGGGCCACGATGTCAGCGTCCACCTGGGCCAGCACGGCCGCAATCCGGTCGGGACGGGTCCGCCCGTCCAGCCCGCGGCAGCGGTGCACGTTATAGGTGGCGACGCGGAGGGTGCGTCCCGGCGGCGTCTCGGTCACTGAGGCTATGATACGGGAAAGCCGTCCGGCTTGCGGTTCGGCGGGCTGGCCAGTCCAGGCGGCCACCCCGTGAATCGCAGGATCCGGAGCGTGAGCGACGGCAGCGCATGGGGGTGGGGCCCCATGCGAATTGAAGAATGAGGCACGGCTATGGCGAAGCTGCAATCCGAGATCGAGGTGCCGTGCCCGACCTGCGGCACGACGCTGGTCATCGACCTGAACCTGGGGCGGGTGGTCGGCCATCGCGAGGCCGAGCGGCCCGGCAGCCGGCCGGAGCTGAGCGACGCGCAGCGCATCCTCGCCGAGGAAGCGGCACGCCGCGAGGCGATCTTCCAGCAGTCGGTGGCCAGCGAGAAGACGCGGGGCGACGCGCTGGCGAAGCGGTTCGAAGAGGCGCTCCGGCAGGCGAAGGAAGAGCCGGTCACGCGCCCGGAGCGCGATTTCGATCTGGACTGAGCCCCCGGAATCCTCCTGGCAGCTCCGACCACGTCTCGCGGCCCGGATAGTCCACGGGCCGCCGGTCCGGGTACTGCGCCTTGAACGCGCGGTACCAGGCGCGCAGCCGCTCGACGCGCCGGTCGGACGTGCGGATCGGCCGGTGCGGGTAGTCGAGCAGCAGCCGTTCCGCCTTCCAGACGTTCCGCTTCGAGAACCGCCAGTCGTACCCGCCCGCCAGCCGCATGTCGACGACGGCGTACCCGGTGATGCGGCCGGTGAAATCGATGTACGGGTCGACGTAGCTGAGCGCCAGCGCGCGCGCCGTGCGGAAGACCGGCCGGCGCCCGTGCAGCCCCGGGTCGCGCGACCGCGCGACCGAACCCCACCGATCCCCCCGCCGGTAGACGAACAGCGTGTGATCCAGGTCGTCGATCGATTCGAAGCTCAGGATGAGCGGCGGGTAGCCGTGCTGCTCCATGATGACGGCCGCGGTGAGCGCCGCCTCGAAGCAGTGGGCCGTGCGCGTCCGGACGACCTCGCGGAAGCTGCGGAGCGTGATGCCGTCCGGCTCGGTGTTGTAGCGCAGCCCGTTCAGGAAGTGCTGGACGCGCGCCGGCGTCGACAGCCGGCGGATGAGCGCCCGCTCGCGGGGCAGGAAGGCCGACAGGGGTGGCGACGAGAAGGTCACCGCGCGGGCGTCGCCCCGGTGAGGTCGGCGAGCACCTGGTCGGGCGTCCAGGTGTTGCCGTCGTAGATCTTCACGAGCCGCCCGTCGGGATCGACGATGGCCGTCCGCAGGCTGTGCGTGATGAGGCCCGCGCCGGCGTCGCCCGGCGTGCGGATCACGGAGACGCCGAACTCGCCGGCGATCTCGTCGATCGTCGCCGGCGTGCCGGTGGCGAAGGTCCAGACCGCCGGGTCGGCCCCGAGCGCGCGCGCGTGGGCCTCGAGCACCGGCGGCGTGTCGTGGTCCGGGTCGAAGCTCACCGACAGCAGCCGGACGCGGCCGCGCAGCGAGGGGCGCGCCGCGATGGCGCGCTGCAGCGCGGCGAAGTGACGGTCCATCAGCGGGCAGTAGTCCGGCAGCGGGCAGCGGGTGTAGATGAACGTGAGGACGAGCATCCGGCCGCGGAAGGCGGAGAAGCGCCGGGATCGGCCGTCCTGATCGACGAGCGTCGCCTCGGGCACCGTCTGGCCCGGTTCGAGCGGCAGGACCGCCGGGGCGGCGATCGCGCCGGGCAGGGGCATCGAGCCGACCGTGGTGAGCGCGGTGAGGTACGAGGCGGTCGGCGTGACGACCAGCGTGCCGTTCACCAGGTCGCCCGGCTGCTTGCCGGCGAGGAGGGTGGAGGGCCGGGCCTTGAAGGGCATGGTCATCGCGCCCATCAGGCCCGGGATCTCCTCGTGCCGGATGGTGACGTCCTGCGTCGTCGGGTTGACCGCCAGGATCTGACCCTCGATGCGGTACTGGTGTGCGAGCGGGCGGTGCTGGCAGGCGGCCGCCGCGGTCGCGAGCAGCAGGACGGCGGACAACCGGCGGCGCATCATCGGTTCACTGTAGCGCGCCCGCGCGGTCGGGTAAAGCGCCGGACGCGCACCGCGGGAACGCGGCGGCGCCTGGCCGCGGCCGGAAAGAGGCTGGTCGGCGGGCCGGCTTTGGTATACTGGAACATCCACGCATGAGAGCCCCTGCAGATGCTGTCACGTGTCCGCGCTGCAGCATTCGAGAGAGCTTTCCAGGCGGGCGGGCGTTCCTGGCGCGGGGACCGCTCTGCCGAAAGATAACCGCGCGGAATTCCGGTCAGGAGTGAGTGACAGCATGGGTCGGAGACTGTATGTGGGCAACCTTCCGTACAAGGCCACGGATGAAGAGCTGAACGAGCTGTTCAGCCGGGCCGGCACCGTCGACAACGTGCGCGTGATGCGCGACATGGCCACGGGGCGGGCGCGCGGGTTCGCGTTCGTCGAGATGGCGAGCGACGAGGACGCCCAGAAGGCGATCAACGAATTCCACCAGTACGAGATGGACGGGCGCCAGCTCGTCGTGAACGAAGCCCGGCCCAAGCCCGAGGGGGGCCGCGGATTCGGCGGCGGCGGCGGCGGACGCGACTTCGGCGGCGACTACTCCGGCGGCCGCCGGCGCGAGCCGCGCTGGTAGCGCGCCCGCCTCGACTGCGATCCCACGAGAGCCGGTGATCGACGCCTCGTCCGGCGCGGCCTCACGGCGGCGCCGGGCGCGCCGGTCACCGGCTTTCGGCTTCCTGCGATGATCTGGGTCGGCACTTCCGGCTACAACTACCCCGAGTGGAAGGGGAGTTTCTATCCCGCCAGCCTGTCGGCGGCGAAGATGCTCCCGTACTATGCGGCGCGCTTCCCGACCGTCGAAATCAACTACACGTTCTATCGCGTGCCGACCGCGAAGACGCTGGCCGGCTGGGCGGCCGCCACGCCGTCGCCGTTCCGGTTCACGCTGAAGGCGCCGCGTCGGATCACGCACGACAGCCGCCTGCGGAACGTGGCCGATCTCACGCGCCACTTCTGCGAGCTGGCGGCCGGCCTCGGTCCGAAACTGGGCGCGCTGCTGTTCCAGCTGCCGCCGTCGTTCCGCAAGGACGCGGCCACGCTGGACGCATTCCTCGACACCCTGCCGCCCGGCGCCCCGGCGGCCTTCGAGTTCCGCCACGCGTCGTGGTTCGACGCGGAGATCCTCGACCGGCTGCGGGCGCGCGGCGTCGCGTTGTGCGTCGCCGAGAGCGAGACGCTCGCCGCGCCGGTGGCCGTGACCGCCGACTACGCGTACTTCCGCCTCCGCGACGAAGGCTACACGCCGAAGGATCTGAAGCGCTGGGCCGACACCATCCGCCGCGAGACCGCCGCCTGCCGCGACGTCTTCGTCTATTTCAAGCACGAGGAAGCCGGCACGGGACCCGCGTTCGCGAAGAGGCTGATGGAGTACCTCGGGATCTGAGACGTCCGACGTCCCGCCCGTCCGGAGTCGTGCCCGATCCGGAATCATTCTGAATGGAGCCCTTTATGCCGACCATGCGTGCTGCCCTCATCTCCAGAGCCAACGGGCCGTTCGATCTCGTCGAGCGCCCGATTCCCGCGCCCGGCCCCGGGGCGGTCCGCATCCGCGTGGAGGCCTGTGGCATCTGCCACAGTGACGCGTTCACGAAGGAGGGGACGTTTCCCGGCGTGACGTACCCGCGCGTGCCGGGTCACGAAGTGGCGGGTGTCATCGATGCCGTCGGCGCCGGCGTCACCGGATGGCAGGCAGGCGACCGGGTTGCGGTCGGCTGGCACGGCGGGCACTGCGGCCACTGCGAGTCGTGCCGGCGCGGCGACTTCGTGACCTGTCAGGTCTCCCCGCAGGTACCCGGTATCACCTACGACGGCGGCTATGCCGAGTACATGGTGGCGCCAACCGGCGCCCTTGCGCGCAGCCCCGACGGACTGTCGGCCGTCGAGGCCGGGCCGCTGATGTGCGCCGGGATCACCACGTTCAACGCGCTGCGCCACAGCGGCGCCCGCGCGGGAGACACGGTCGCGGTGCTCGGCATCGGCGGCCTGGGGCACCTGGGCGTGCAGTTCGCCGCGCGGATGGGGTACCGTACCGTCGCCATCGCGCGCGGCACCGACAAGGAGGCACTGGCCCGCCAGCTCGGCGCCTCGCACTACATCGACAGCCGGACGCAGGACCCGGCCGCCGAGCTGCTGAAGCTGGGCGGCGCGCGCGTGATCCTGGCGACGGTCACCAGCGGCCCGGCCATGACGGCCGCCCTGGGCGGCCTCGGCCTGAACGGCACCCTGCTCATCGTCGGCGCGGCGCTCGAGCCGATCGAGGTGCCGCCGCTGCTGCTCATCGGCGGCCGCCGCTCGGTGGCCGGCTGGCCGTCGGGATCGGCGATCGATTCGCAGGACACGCTGCGCTTCAGCGAGCTGACGGGGGTCCGTCCGATGAACGAGGTCTATCCGCTGTCGAAAGCCGCCGAGGCGTACGAGCGGATGATGAGCGGGCAGGCGCGCTTCCGGGTCGTGCTGACACCGGATCGGTAGCGCGAGGGGGCCGGCCGCGGCGCCGGACGTCGGATGTCACTTCAGCGCGGCATACTCCGCGCGGGCCTGCTTCACGACGGGCAGGTCGGGGTCGCCTGCCTTCACGGCGGCCAGGAAGTTCTGATAGGCCGTGCGGGCGCCGGCGGTGTCGTGTGCGAGGGCCCGGGCGCGGGCGAGGCCGAGCTGGGCGAGGGGCTGTTCAGGGCCGATGAACAGGCTCGGATGATCCAGGACGGCCTGGAACTCGGCGGCGGCTGCCTGACCGTCACCGGCGGCGAGGAGCGCCAGCCCGTGGACGTACGGGTAGTCCTGGTTGGCCGCCAGGCGGTACTGCGCGGCGGGCTGCAGAGCGGTCAGCGCCTGCTGTGGGTCGTGAGCCTTCAGCGCGAGCTGCGCCCGGATCGCCGGCGCGTCGATCCGGTTCAGCCGCGTGTCATCCGGATGCCGTGCCAGCAGCTCCGCCAGCAACGATCCGGCCCGCGCCGTGTCGCCGGCCACGGCCAGCCCCTCAATCACATTGTCGTTCCGGATCACGGACTGCCCGGCCATCGCCGTGTCGAGGGTTGCCAGCGCCGCCTGCCGCTCGCCGAACAGCGCCTGGATGCCGCCCGCTTCGGCCAGGATGTCCGACTGCTCGGCCGGCAGCGGGACGGATGCCGCCAGTTGCCGAAGCCGGGCCACCGCCTGACCGACCCGCCCCCGGGCGGCCTCCTCGATGGCTTCGAGCGGCAGCAGATCGAGCCCGTCGTGCTGCGCTGAGAACCAGTCGGCCTGTTGCTTCACGAGCGCGCCGTCACCCTGCACGGAGCCAACCAGCCACAACAGCCGATGCAGCACGGTGGCATCCGGCGCCCCGACGAGCGCGCGGTCGGCCAGCGCCTTCGCCTCCGCGTACCGACCCAGATCGAAGTAAACACCTGCCAGGTTACCGACCACCACGGCATCGTCCGGACTGAGGCGGGCGGCTGCCTGACCCTGCTGCATCGCCTGGTCGTAGCGCCCGTCGTTCGTGTAGACGCTGACCAGGTTGACCCAGGGGACGACGTCGCGCGGGTAGGTCTGTTCCCAGAGCCGGTAGGTCTGCTCCTCCTTGTCGAGGTCGCCGGTGACGTACTGGTAGTAGTGCGAATCGATGTAGAACTTCTCGCGCTCGGTCACGCGGTTGCGCAGGGCGAACGCCCGGCGGGCGGCGTCGGTCGAGAGCTCGTCGTTCTGCAGGTTGCCGTACACGGTGCCGAGCAGGGCCCACGCCATGCCGAAGTCGGGATCGAGCGCCACGGCGTGCTGCAGCGGCGGCACGCCGTCCTGGAACTTCCCCGCGTGCAGATCGCTCCAGGCGAGCGAGAACGCCTTCAGGGCTTCGAGTGACTTCGTGGTGGCCTGCTCGATCGGGGTGTTGAACCGCTGGATCGAAGCGAGCGATTCGCCGAGGCGGCCGCGCATGCGGGCGGCGAGCTGACCGAGCGCCGGCAAGACGTCCGACTTCGCCGCTGCGTCGGCGCCGACGGTGGCGAGCGTCGAGCCCGACTGGCAGGCGACCGCGTTCAGCGTGAGGGCGTAGCGGCCGCCGATGCCCGAGATCGTCCCCTCGAGCACCGCGCGGCTGCCGTCGCGCTGGCAGACCTGCCGCGCCAGCTCCGGCGTGAGCCGGGCGCCGGCCGGCTGTTCCATGAAGTGGAGCGTCTGCTGGATGTCGGTGTCCGAGACGATGTTCAGGTACGGCGACTCGGCGAGCTTGGCCGACAGCGCTTCCCGCAGCGACCCGTCGAAGACCGGATCGCCGGTGGTGTTCGTGAAGTCGGCGAGGACGACGCGGTCGCGCTCGGTGAGCGAGACTGGCCGGCGGCTGCGCCAGAGGTAGGCGCCGGTGGCCGCCCCGGCGAGCGCCAGCGCGGTGAGCGCGAGCGGGATCCAGCGGCGCCGGGGCGCTGGCAGGACGGTCGTCGTTCCCGGTGCCGGGGCCGCGCCAGCCGCCGCGGCCTGGCCGCCGGGCGGCACGCTGCCGGATCCCGGGCCGAGCCCGGCGAGTGCGGGTACGGGCGCCGAACCGGGATCCACGGCCGCCGCCGGGATGCGGGCCGTCACGCGCGCGGTGGATCGCCCGGAGTCCGTGTCGCGCTTGAGCCGCTGCAGGTCGGCCCGCAGTTCGGACGCCGACTGGCAGCGGAGGTCGCGATTCTTTTCGAGCGCCTTCGCGATCGCCTCGTCCAACCTGGCCGGGAGGAGGGAATTCAGCGCTGCGGCCGGCACGGGGTCGTCGTGGAGGATGGCCGCCATGATGACGCCGGCGGTCGGGCCTGCGAACGCCGGCCGGCCGGTGGCCATCTCGTAGAGCACCAGGCCGAAGCTGAACAGATCGGACCGCGCGTCCAGTTCCTCGCCCCGCACCTGTTCGGGCGACATGTAGGCGACCGTGCCGAGCGTCGTGCCCGGGCTCGTCACCAGGGCCTCGGGGTCCACGGTCGGCGAGGCGGACAGGCCGGCGCTGGCCGGTCCGTTCGCGGCGGTCCGCTTCGCGAGACCGAAGTCGAGGACCTTGGCATGGCCGCGGTCGGTGACGAAGATGTTCGCCGGCTTGATGTCGCGGTGGATGATCCCCTTCTGGTGCGAGGCCTCGAGCGCGTCGGCGATCTCGATCCCCAGCTCGAGCACGAGATCGATCGGCATCGGGCGGCCGCCGATCCGGTGGCGCAGCGTCTGGCCCGCCAGGTATTGCATGGCGATGAACGTGCGGCCGTCGTGGGTACCGGTGTCGTAGACCGTGCAGATGTTGGGATGATCCAGAGCCGAGGCGGCCCGGGCTTCCCGCTGGAAACGCTCGAGGGCCACGGGATCCGCGGCGATCGCGTCGGGCAGGAACTTCAAGGCGACGAACCGGCCGAGGCGGGTGTCTTCAGCCTTGTAGACGATCCCCATCCCTCCACCGCCGAGCTTCTCCAGGATGCGGTAGTGGGCGATCGTCTGCCCCGTCAGCGGCTGCGGATCGGCCATGAGGCCGTATCTTAGCGGCGCCGAACGACGGGGCGCAATGCGGACCGCCGGAGCAGCGGGCGCCGGTCTGACCTGGAGACGTGACAACCCGTCCACGCTCGTGCCAAGCTTCGCCCGTGCTCACGTACGTGCTGGCACTGGCTGCGGCCGGTGCCGTCTATCTCGTGGCGTTCCTGATCTGGTTCGTGCCGGTGGCGCTGGTGCATCCGGGCGAGCCCGGCCTGCAGGAGGCCGCGCTGGGCGGGATCTTCTGGGATGCCGTCTTCGGCGCGGTGCTGACGGTCGTGACCGGGCCGCTCTTCGTGCTGTGGCGCCGGCGGGCGGGCGAGCGGTTCACGCCGGGGCGCGCCGCGCTCGCCGGGGCGCTCGCGTGCCCGGTGCACGTGCTGCTCGTCTGGGGCGTGGTGACGCTGTCGGGCGGCGTCCTGGCGGCGCTGTTCGCGGCCTGGCGGGATCTGACGGGCGGACTGCTCGTCTTCGTCGCCTGGCCGGCGGCGGTGGGGGGCGCGGTGTTCGCGGCCGGTCTGGCGCGGCGCGTGCGGTGAGCCGCGCCTGCGGTCATCAGGCCATGTCGGCGCCGAGATGACCCAGGCAGTCGCCGGCCTCGACCAGCGCGAAGGTGCGGACGCAGAGGACGAGCCCGTCGGCGCCCCACGTGACGGGCACCGGCTCGAGCCATGGCTGGATGATGTCGTGGATGAAGCCCGCCAGCTGGCCGGTTTTCACCTCGTCGCCGAGCGAGAAGCGCGGCTCGAACAGTCCGGGACGCGGGGCGTACAGGTAGTGCCGTCCGGCGGCCGCGAGCCGGCGGACGGGACCGGCCGGTCCTCGCGGCGTCGTGCGCCGGAGGACGCCAAGGGCGTCGAGCAACCCGGCCAGCCCACGTTCCAGGACCGCCAGCCCCTCGCGATTGACCGTCGCGCCTCCGCCGAATTCACCAGTCAGGAACGGCACGCCGTGGCGCCTGGCGGCCGCGCTCATCAGGCGATCGTTCTCGAGCGCCTCCATGTACAGGACGCGCGGCGGCGCGAAGGCGGCGACGAGCGCCTCGGTCCGCTGCCGTTCGTCCGGCGTCCGCGGCGGCAGGGCGAACAGCGTCGGCAGGTAGTCGAGCGAGCTGCCGCCGGCGTGGAAGTCGAAGGCGTAGTCGGCGAGCGGCAGCAGCACGCGCTCCGCGTAGTCGGCAATCATCTCCGTCGGCGTGCCGTTGCGATCGCCCGGGAACGTCCGGTTGAGGTTGATGCGGTCGATCGGCGACGTGCGCGTGGCCCCGTGGACCGCCGGGACGTTCAGCATGGGGATGATGATGAGCCGCCCGTGGAGATCGTCGAGCCGCAGCTCGCGGATCAGGCGGATGAGGGCGATCGGCCCCTCGTATTCGTCGCCGTGCACGCCGCCTGTCAGCAGGACGGTCGGACCCTCTCCGTGGCGCGCCACCGTCAGCGGGATCGGCACGAAGCCGTAGGCGGAGCGATCGTGGGAATGCGGCAGCCGCAGCACGCCGTGCTGCACCCCGTCAGCATCGAACGCGAGGTCGGTGGTGATGAGTGACGGGGTCTCGGCCATGACTGGGGGCTCCTCCGGCGGCAGAAGACGGCGGCGGCTCAGCGGCCGCCAGGGTTCACGTGCGCCTCGGCGAACTGCACGATCGCCCGCTCGGCCCAGTAGCCATCGTCGCCCGCGGTGCGCGGGCCGACGAAGGCACAGTGGCCGCCGTGCGGCGACAGCTTCAGCAGGATGTGCGGGTTCGCCGCGAGGGCCGGCTCGCGGAACGACGCGGCCGGGACGAACGGATCGTCGGCGGCCGTGATGACGAGCGCCGGCAGCTCGATGCGGTCGATCACGCGCATGGCGCTCGCCCGGTAGTAGTAGTCGGAAGCCCCCTGGAAGCCGAAGTGGGGCGCCGTGAAGATCTCGTCGAACTGCCGCACGGTGCGGACCTCCTGCAGGCGACCCATGGGGAAGCGGCCGGGATGGCAGGCCGCCTTGCGCCGCATCCGCTGCTTCAGGTGCCGCACGAAGTTCCACTCGTAGATCAGATTCTGGCGCCGCTCCAGCGCCTCGACGCACCGATCCACTTCGACGATCGGGGACACGGCGGCCACGGCCTTCACGGCCGGCGGTGGATGGCTGCCGTACTCGCCGGCGAGCTTCAGCGCGAGGTTCCCGCCGAGCGAGTAGCCGGCCACGACGATGGCGCGGAGGCGATCGCGGTCGGCCAGCTCGGTGACCACGGCCGCCGGGTCCTGCGTGAGGCCGGAGTGGTAGAGCCCCTCTGAGAGCTGCTCGGTCCCGCCGCAGTTCCGCTGGTTCAGCAGGACGACGTTGAAGCCCCGGGCGAAAGCCTTGTCGGCCAGCCCGAGCATGTAGTGCGCCCGGCTCGAGCCCTCGAGGCCGTGCAGGGCCAGCAGGGTGGGGCGGGTCGCCTGCGCGGGGTGCCAGTAGCAATGGGCCAGCACGCGGGCGTCGTGCGCCACGTCGAAGAACCGTTCCGCGGGGCGGGGCAGCCGGGGGAACCGCCGGGGCCGGGCCCAGGCGAAGAGCGTCATCTGATGGCCGCCACGGAGCCACGGCAGCGGCTCGAACTCTCCGACGTCGACGGTCTCTGGCGCGAGCACGGGCATGTGGGGAAAAGTGTACTACGGAGGTGTCACCCTCTCCCTCTCCAAACCAGCTCAGCAGTTGGGGTAGACTAGCTCGACCGTTTCGGGTCGTGTCCGTCTTCTCTATCTTCTGCAGGACTTCGAGGGAGGCTCCCATGCGCCGTTCTCGGCTCACGTGGACGACGATGGCTCTGGTCGCGGGGCTGGCGGTCGGTGCCAGCGCGGCTCCGGCCCAGCGCACGAAAGCGAAATCGACGAAGGCGCCGGCCGTCTCGCCGGTGGACAGGAAACTGGACGCACTGAAGGCGCAGGCCGTCACCGAGGTCGACGGCATGCAGCAGTTCACGCAGCAGATGGTCGATCAGATCTTCAGCTACGGCGAGCTGGGCTTCCAGGAGTTCGAGACCTCGACGTACCTGGTCGGCGTGCTGCGCCAGAACGGCTTCACCGTGCAGGAGGGGATTGCCGGCATCCCGACGGCCTGGGTGGCCACGTGGGGCTCGGGCAAGCCGGTCATCGCGCTCGGCTCGGACATCGACTGCATTCCGCAGGCGTCGCAGAAGCCGGGCGTGCCGCGCCACGATCCGATCATCGACGGAGCACCGGGGCACGGCGAGGGACACAACTCGGGCCAGGCGGTGAACATCACGGCGGCGCTGGCCGTGAAGAAGATCATGGAGGAGCAGAAGCTCCCGGGCACGATCATGATCTGGCCGGGCGTTGCCGAGGAGCTGGTCGGGACGAAGGCCTACTACGTCCGCGCCGGCGTCTTCCAGAACGTCGACATCGTCCTGTTCTCGCACGTGGCGAACAACCTCACCGTGTCGTGGGGGCAGGGAGGCGGCAACGGGCTCGTCTCGGTGCGGTACGATTTCAAGGGGCTGAGCTCGCACGCGGCCGGCGCCCCATGGCGGGGCCACAGCGCGCTCGACGCGGCCGAGCTGATGGACGTCGGCTGGCAGTTCCGCCGCGAGCACCTGCGGCTGCAGCAGCGCTCGCACAACGTGATTCCCGACGGCGGCGACCAGCCGAACGTCGTCCCGCCGACGGCGAGCACGTGGTACTACTTCCGCGAGACCGACTACCCGCACATCATGGACCTCTGGGCGATCGGCAACAAGATCGCCGAGGCGGCGGCGATGATGACCGACACGACGGTGTCGTCGCAGGTGCTCGGCTCGGCGTGGCCCGGCCACTTCAACAAGACGATTGCCGAGGACATGTACGGGAACATCCAGAAGGTCGGCCTGCCGAAGTGGGACGACGCCGACCAGGCGCTGGCGAAGTCGGTGCAGCGGATGCTGAAGCAGCCCGAGAAGGGGCTCGACACCGAGCTGGCGAAGATGGGCGAGCCGGTGCCGCCGGAGCGCAACATGGGCGGCGGCTCGGACGACATCGGCGACGTCTCCTGGAACGTGCCGACGGTGACGCTCCGCTTCCCGTCGAACATTCCCGAGTTGCCGGGCCACAACTGGGCGAACGCCATCTCGATGGCGACGCCGATCGCCCACAAGGGGGCCACCGCCGGCGCCAAGGTGCAGGCGATGACGATGCTCGACTTCCTGATGAAGCCCGAGCTCGTGCAGCAGGCGTGGGACTACTTCCGGAACGTCCAGAACAAGGACGAGCACTACCAGCCGATCATCCGGCCCGGGGACCAGCCGGCGATCTGGCTGAACGCCACCATCATGGAGAAGTACCGGCCGGAGATGAAGAAGTACTACTACGATCCGGCGAAGTACAAGACCTACCTCGAGCAGCTCGGCATCCCGTATCCGCCGCCACCGGCGGCAACCGCAGCCGGGCAGCAGCGGTAGGCGGATACCTCCAGGCGATGGGCTATAGGCGGTAGGCGATAGGGCTGAACGAGAACCGGCCGGCGCGCGCGGCGCGCCGGCCGGAGGCCCCGCAGCCTGGAGCCCGTGGCCCGTCAGGGAACCCTCCTCCCTGCGTCTTCTATAATTCCCCCGCGAGGTCCCGATGTCCGATCCGAACCCTGAGCACTGGCTCAGGCTGACGCGCATGTACGAACGGGCGCCGTGCAACGCGCACGTGCGGCCGCAGATGACGATTGGTCACGGCACGGCGGAGCTGCGGATTCCGGTCCGGCCGGAGTTCTTCCACGCAGCCGGGGCGGTCCACGGCTCCTACTACTTCAAGGCGCTGGACGATGCGGCGTTCTTCGCGGCGAATTCGCTGGTCGAGGACGTCTTCCTGCTGACCGCGTCGTTCACGACGCAGCTGCTGCGGCCGGTGGCTGGCGGCACGCTCGTCGCGCGAGGCAGCGTCGTGCGGGCGGGACGGGCGCTGATCTTCGCCGACGCCGTGCTGGCCGACGAAGCCGGCGTGGAGCTGGCGCACGGCACGGGCGTGTTCGCGCGCAGTGCGGTGAAGCTGGAGGAGAGGATTGGGTATCGGTGAGGGGAGCGAGTTGTCAGTTATCAGTCGTCAGTTGTGAGTTCTCAGTTCTGAGTTGTTGACTCTCCGTCAAGACTCACGACTCAAAACTGAAAACTGAGAACTATCCCCGACGACGCTCGCCCTTCAGTCTCGCGAGCAGCTCCCGCAGGTCCCCCGGCACCGGCGCCGTCACGCGGACCTGCTTCCCGGACACCGGATGCGTGAAGGCGAGGCGGGCGGCGTGCAGCGCCTGCCGGTCGAGGGTCGGACCGGTGCCGCGAGCGACACCGAACCGGTACAGCCGCTCGCCGACGATCGGGTATCCGCGCAGGCCCGCCTGCACGCGGATCTGGTTCCGCTTTCCCGTCACGAGCGACACTTCCAGTACGGTCGCGTCCGCGAACTGCTCGACGACCCGGTATCGCGCGATCGCCTCTTTCGCGTGGGCGTCCTGCGGATGCGCCCGGCGCTGCCGCAGCTGCACCTTGTCCCAGACCAGCCGATCGCGCCAGGTGCCGGCCTGCGGCGTCACGAGGCCCTGGACCACGGCCACGTACACGCGGCTCGGCGTCCGCCGCTCGAACTGATCCTTCAAGGCCTCCTGGGCCGCACGCGTCTTGGCGAAGAGCACGAGGCCCGACGTGTCGCGGTCGATCCGATGGACCACGAGAGGACGCACCTGCACGGCGTTCCGCAGGTGATCGGCGACCAGGTCGAGCAGGGTCGGCTCCGCGCCGGCTTCCCCGGGCAGCGGTTCGACCAGCAGGCCGGCTGGCTTGTCGGCGACCAGGAGGGCCGCGTCCTCGCGGACGATGCGGAGCTGATCGCGAAGATCGCGGACCTCCCGGCGGGCGGCACTCGCGGTGCCCGGGCGATCGACCCAGAGGCCGACTTCGTCACCGGCCTGGAGCCGGCGGCCGGCATCGGGGAAGCCGACGGCGGCTCCGTTGAGGAAGACCTTGCCGCGTTCCAGCCAGGTCCGGGCCCGGCCGCGCGATCCGACCTCGGGCCGCCTGGCCAGCCAGGCGTCCAGGCGGTGTCCCTCGTCGTCCGCGTTCACGCGCCATCGGGTCATGGTCAGAAGCTGCTTGGATTATATTCGCGAGCGGAGTAAGGTTCGTCGCGAACCGTCAGACCTCTGGCCCGGAAAGGATCCCGCTCATGCCTCGTCCCCTCCGTCGGCTCGTCGGACTGGTGGCGCTGCTGCTGGTGCCGGCTGCGGCGCCCGTGGCGCCGGCAGCGGCCGCTCCGGCCACGACCACGCTCAAGGTGGCCGGCCTCGAACAGCCCGTCCGGATCATCAAGGACCGCTGGGGCATCGCCCACATCTACGCGACGAACGAGCACGACCTGTTCTTCGCGCAGGGCTACAGCGCCGCCCGCGACCGGCTGTTCCAGTTCGAGCTGTGGCGCCGGCGTGCCACCGGCACCGTCGCCGAGATGCTCGGGCCGCGCGAACTGCAGCGCGACATCGGCGCGCGCCTGTTCATGTTCCGCGGGAACCTGGACGAGGAGCTGAACTACTACCACCCGCACGGCAAGGCGATCGTGCAGGCGTACGTCGACGGGGTGAACGCCTGGATCGCGCGGACCGAGCAGGATCCGTCCCTGCTGCCGGAGGAGTTCAGGATGCTGGGGATCAAGCCGGGGCGGTGGACGCCGGCGGTGGTGGTCTCACGCTTCAACGGGCTGCTGGCGAACATCAATCAGGAGCTGAACTTCGCCCAGGCGATCCGGGTGCTCGGCGTCGACAAGGTGAAGGACCTCTCGTACTTCCAGCCGGCGAATCCCGACCTGCACGTCGACCCGGCGATCGACCTCTCGCTGCTCTCGAGCCGGATCCTCGACGTCTACAACGCCTTCCGCGAGCCGGTGCACTTCACGCCCGACGAGATTGCGCCGCCGTGGCGGGGCTCCGAGCATGCGATGGCCGACCTGCAGCGCTGGACGGCGTCGCCCTCGGCCATCGATCTGAGCCTGCGGCAGGAGGACATCGGGTCGAACAACTGGGTCGTGAGCGGGGCCCTCACGCAGAGCCACTTCCCGATCATGGCGAACGACCCGCACCGCGTGCAGGAGGCGCCGTCGCTGCGCTACTGGGTGCACCTGGTGGCGCCCGGCTGGGACGTGATCGGCTCGGGCGAGCCGGTGCTGCCCGGCGTGTCGATCGGCCACAACCAGTACGGCGCCTGGGGCCTCACCGTCTTCGGCAACGACAGCGAGGACCTGTACGTCTACGACACCAACCCGGCCAACCCGCTCCAGTACAAGTACGAAGGCGGCTGGGAGACGATGCACGTCATCAAGACGACGATCCCCGTGAAGGGGCAGGCGCCGGTGACGGTCGATCTGAAGTACACGCGGCACGGGCCCGTCGTCTACGAGGATCACGTGCACCACAAGGCGTACGCCGTGCGGGCGGCGTGGCTCGACATCGGCTCGGCGCCGTACCTGGCGAGCCTGCGGATGGACCAGGCGCGCAACTGGGAGGAGTTCCGCGAGGCCTGCAGCTACAGCCGGATTCCGGCGGAGAACATGGTCTGGGCCGGCGTCGACGGGACGATCGGCTACCAGGCGGTCGGCGTCGAGCCGCTGCGGCCGAACTGGAGCGGCCTGGTGCCGGTGCCGGGCGACGGGCGGTACGAGTGGGACGGCTACCTGCCGATCAAGGCGCTGCCGCACGTCGTCAATCCGGCGAAGGGGTTCTGGAACACGTCGAACAACTACCTGATTCCGCGCGACTATCCCTACCCGGAGGCGCTGCACTACACCTGGGCGGATCCCTACCGGGCGTCGCGCGTCGCCGAGTTCCTCGGGTCGGGACGCATCTTCAGCGTCGCCGACATGATCGAGCTGCAGAACAGCGTCCTGTCGCTGCCGGCGCGCAGCCTCGTGCCGCTGCTGAAGAACCTCCCGATCGCGGACGGCGTGGTGGCGAAGGCGCGCGACACGCTGCTGGGGTGGAACGACAGCCTGGATCGCGACTCGGTGGCCGCAGGCATCTACGAGATGTGGCAGCGCCACCTCCAGCAGGACGTCCGGACGATGTTCGTGCCGGCGGCGGCGCGGCCGTTCATCGGGTTCATCAGCCTGAAGAAGACGATCGACTGGCTGGAGGCGCCCGACGGCCGGTTCGGCCCCGACCCGCTGGCCGGGCGCGACGCCCTGCTGGTGAAGAGCCTGACCGAGGCGGTGCAGGACCTGACGAAGCGGCTCGGACCGGATCCGGCGAACTGGCAGCTCGGTCACTACCACCACGCGCTGATCCACCATCCGCTCGACACGGCGGTGAACGCGGAGACGCGGGCGAAGCTCGACGTGGGACCGCTGCCGCGCGGCGGCGACAGCTACACGGTGGACGCCACCGGCGGCGGGGACAACCAGACGTCAGGCGGGTCGTTCAAGATCATCGCCGACACGGAGAACTGGGACAACTCGGTCGGCATCAACAACCCCGGACAGTCGGGGAACCTCGACAGCCCGCACTACCGCGACCTCTTCCCGCTGTGGGCCAACGGGCGGTACTTCCCGGTGCTGTACTCGAAGGGGAAGGTGGAGTCGGCGGCCGAGGAGACGATCACGCTCGAGCCGGGGCGGTGATCATGTCCAGGCGATAGGCTATGGGCGGTAGGCGATCGGGTTGGGCTCGGCGCTCCGGTGGTCGCGCCGAGCCTTCATCAGCGCATCTGCCGCGGCGCCTGCCGCGCGCTCTGGCGCCAGTGGTCTCTGCAGCCCTACCGCCTGTCGCCCGCCGCCTACCGCCTTCAGCGTCAGTTGCCTACATCTGTCCTTCGTCGGCCGAGGGACCGTAGATGGACGGGACGGCGATGTCGTTCAGCCGCAGGTAGACGCTGAGCTGGCCGCGGTGGTGGATGTTGTGGTTCATCACGAAGCTGCGGAGGGTGGCGGCGCGCGGCATCGAGAAGACCGTCTGGCCCTTGCTCTTCAGCGTCCAGTTCGCCAGGTACTCGGCATCGGTCTTCGCCGCCAGGATGGCGCGGGCCGCCCGGGTCGCGGCGTCGAAGCGATCGAGCATGGCGGCGCGCGTCTTCGGCCGCGCGGCCGCGTCGGACGGCGGGGCGGTGGCGACGTCGAACTCGGTCTGGTTCATGATCGCGTCGGTCCAGTGCGCCATGTCCGCCAGGTGGATCGCCAGATCTCCCATGCTCATCGACTTCGGGTGCGGCTTCCAGCCGAACTTCTCGTCGGGCACGCGCTCGAGCACGCGCCGCGTGGTCCCCATCTCGTGATCGAACTCGGGCAGCAGGGCATCTTTGATCGCCATGCGTGATCTCCTCCATCGGCCGGGATTCACCGGCCTGTCCTGCGCGGCTGGTTACTTCTTGCCGAAATCGACCGTGGGCACCTTCTGGGCCGCCTCGGGTGCCTTGAAGAACGGGTATTCCTGGAAGCCGAACATCTTCGCCGTGAGGTTGGACGGGAACTGGCGGCGCAGCGTGTTGTACTCCTGCACCCGCTCGTTGTACCGCATCCGCTCGACGGCAATCCGGTTCTCGGTCCCCGACAGCTCGTCCATCAGCCGGTTGAACTGTTCGTCGGCCTTCAGCTGCGGGTAGGCCTCGGCGATGGCGAGCAGCCGCCCCAGCGCCGCCGACTGCTGGTTCGCGGCGGCAATCGTGTCGGCGGGCGTCTGCGCGCCAGCCAGCTTCGCGCGCGAGTCGGCGATGGCTTCGAAGACGCCACTCTCGTGCGCGGCGTAGCCCTTGACGGTGGCCACGAGGTTCGGAATCAGGTCGTTCCGGCGCTGGAGCTGGTTCTGCACCTGCGCCCACTGTGCCTTGATGGCTTCCTGCTGGCTCACGAAGCGGTTGTACGAACAGCCCGACAGGCTGGCCGCCAGGCCGGCCAGGGCGACGATCTGCAGCGCGGTCACGAGCCGCCGCCGGCCACGGGGCCGAATGTCTCGATTCACGGTGATGCCTCCCGCTGACTCCAGTTGCCGATGCTACCACCCGGCGCCGCCGCCGCCCCCGCCGCTGGCTCCGCCCCCGAACCCGCCAAAGCCGCCGCCGAACCCGCCGCCCGATCCGCCGAATCCCCCGAACCCGCCGAAGCCGCCCCCGAACCCGCCCCCGAACATGCCGATGCCGCTCGACCACATGCCACCGCGCCAGCCGCCGCGCGGGCCGCCGCCGTGGCGTCCGCCGATGGCCCGGCCGATGAGGGCGATGCCGACGATGATGAGGACGAGCGCCCAGAGCGGCAGGCCCTGCGGCTGGGGCGGCGCGGGCTCGGGCGGCTGCACGCCGTCGAGCGCCACGTGCCTGGCCTGCGCGATCCGCCCGATGATCCGGGTCGTCCCCGCCAGCAGCCCCTGGCCGTACTCCCCCTGCCGGAAGTCCGGCACCATGAACAGGCGGCTCGTCTCGCCCGAGAAGCCGTCGGTGACGTACGGCTCGAGGCCGTAGCCCACCTCGATCCAGACGCGGTGTTCTCTGAGCGAGAGGAGGATCAGCAGGCCGTTGTCCTTGCCCTTCTCGCCGATGCCGCGGCCGTGGTTCTCGAAGAGCTTGACGGCGTACTCCTGGATGTCGCCGTACGGGGCGAAGGTCGGGATGGTGGCGACCACGACGGCGTCGCCCGTGGCCGCCTGGAGCTTCCGGATCTGGCTGGTCATGGCCGCGGCGCTGGCGGCATCGATGACATGGGCGAAGTCGTTGACCGGCTGCGTGAGCGCGGGCAGCGCATCGTCGGCGCTCCGGGCCAGGGCGGGCCGGGCCGCGAGGCAGAGCGCCAGCAGCAGCAGGGCGAGCGCCCGCCGTCCGGGGATCGAGGTGAAGCGGGCTACGACGCGTGCCATGTGTCGGCGTATCGGGCCAGCCGGTCGACCGCGTCCAGATACGCGGGGAAGAGCCGGAGCGCCGCGTCGGCATCGGGATGGCCGTTGCCGGCGAGCGCGAGCACGTCGCGCAGGACGTGCGTTTCGAGACGCAGCCGGCCGCGGATGTGGGCGGCCAGGCTCTCGTGATCACCGGATGAGACGCCCTCGAGCCGGGCGATGTTCCGGAGCAGGGCGGCGAGGGCCGGTGCCGAGGCCACGATGAGGTCGCTGACGGCGCGCGGCCGGCCGGCCGCCTCGAGGTATCCCTCGCGGTGGTGGAGCAGGTGGCTGCGGGCCTGCACCTCGCACGCCCGCCGCAGGTCGGCCTCGCGGACCTGCAGGTCCGCGAAGGGATCGGTCCCGGCCAGCACGCGATGGTCCGCGATGATCTCGCCGTACTCCAGGGGGAAGACGTCGAGCGAGCGGGCGAACTCGTCGGCCGGCAGCAGCAGCGGCGTGGCGATGCCGTGCGCGTGCCACTCGGCCACCGACGGGGCGCAGGCCGCCAGGTCGTCGAACGTCAGGCCGTCGACGAGCGCCAGCGTGTGGAGGGGACCGGACGCCCGGTGCGTCCGCTCGCCGTAGACGAGGAAGGACCGGAGCCGCCCGCCGAACTTCTCGCGGAACGTGAGCAGCACCGGCGCCAGCGCGCGTGCCGGATCGGACATGCCGTCTATTGTAGTGCAGGGCCGCCGGCGGTCTGCGGGCGGCCCTGTTTCGACAACGTGACGGCCGAGCGATAGAATCCCGGCATGCACCTGCGGCAACTGAAGATCGGCTGCTTCGGCGGAGGCACGGGGCTGCCGAGCCTGCTCGGCGGACTGAAGACGAACCCCTGGCTCGACGTCAACGCCGTGGTCACGATGTTCGACAGCGGCGGGAGTTCGGGACAGCTGAAGGACGAGCTGGGGGTGCTGCCGCCGGGCGACGTGCTGAAGTGCACGCTGGCGCTGTCGCGCAACGAGCGCGAGGCGCGGCGGGTGCTGCTGGCCCGGCTGCCGACCCTCGAGCACCCGCGGCTGAGCGGGCACACCGGCGGCAACCTGCTGCTCTCGATGATGCAGCGCTACAGCGGCGACTTCCTGGCGGCCGTCGACGGGCTGCGCGCGCTGCTCGGCTGTTCGGGGCGCGTCTGGCCGATCAGCGTCGATCACGCCAGCGTCTGCGCCGAGTACGGCGACGGATCGCAGACGCGCGGCGAGGTGGAGGTGGACGCCGGGCAGACGCTCGGCCGCTTCGTCAAGCGCATCTGGCTCGAGCCGGAGCCGACGATCCTGCCCCAGGTCGCCGACGCCATCCGCGGATTCGACGCCGTCGTCATCGGGCCGGGCAGCTTCTACACCAGCCTGATGCCGATCCTGCTCGTCAAGGGGGTGCCGGAGGCGCTCGGGGCGGTGCGCGGGCCGGTGATTCTCGTCGCGAATCTGCTGACCGAAGGGCGCGGGATGCGTGGCTTCACCGCGGCGCACGCCGTGGCGCGCGTGGAGGAAGCGATCGCCCGCCGGGTCGACGTCGTGATCGCCAACACGCAGGTCCCGTCACCGGAGACCCTCGCCCGCTATGCCGCCGAACACAAGCAGCCGCTGGACGTCGGCGACCTGCCGAAGTACTGCGAGGTGGTGGAAGGGGAGTTCTGGCGCCACGAAATCGCCCGTCACGACCGCCGCCGCCTGGCCTACGCGGCGTGGAGCGTGCTGTCGCGGCGGCTGCTGGACTGACACCTGTCACGTGCAATGTGCCGCGTGCAGGGTGCAAGGTGCGGCTTGTCCGTGCCGCGTGCGCAACACCCGTTGCGCATTGCCCGTTGCCCGTTGCGACGCCCGGGAGGGCGCCTCATCTCTTCTTCTTTGCCACCCGCTTCCGCGTCGTCGTCTTCTTCGCGGCCGTCTTCCGGGCGGCGTTCGCCGCGCGGCCGGCTTTCTTCCGCGCCGCGCGCTCCAGCACCTCGGCGAGCAGCTTGCCGGCCACGCCGCCCCGGGCCGGGCGCTTCGATTCCCAGATGGCCGGGGCCTCGGCGCCGACGATGTCCTCGAAGTCGCCGCCGCTCTTGACGCTGAGCGGGGCGAAGGTGGCGATGTCGATCGGTCCGGCCCACGCGTCACGGTGCTTGATCAGCAGCCAGCCGTTGCTCCCCCCGAAGCGCGTCCGTACCAGCACCCACGAGCCCTTCAGCTTGTAGCCGTTCAGCCGGAACTTCAGGTCCCCCTTCCGCAGCGCCGCATCCACATCGTCGACTTCCGGCTCCCACGTGCCGCGGTCCCACAGCATGACGATGCCGGCGCCGTACCCTTCGGGAATCACCTCTTCGAAGTCGCCGTACTCGATCGGGTGATCCTCCACCTGGGCGGCGAACCGCTTCACGGCCGGATCGATGGACGGCCCCTTCGGGACGGCCCAGGACAGCAGCACGCCGTCGTGCTCGAGCCGGAAGTCGTAGTGCAGATGGCTGGCCAGATGCTTCTGGACGCAGAAGAAGAGGCCCTTCGACGGGCGGCGGCGCCGCGGACTGCCAGCCGGCTCCGGCGATTTCGTGAAGTCGCGCTTCGCGCGGTAGTGCTCGAGGGGCATGGCGGGCACGGCTCCGGCGGCGGATCAGGACTCGGCCAGCGCCGCGCGCTCCTCGGCGTCCACGCGCGCGATGGTCCGCTTGATGGACGGCGTCATCAGCACGAGCAGCACGCCGGTGACCGCCAGGATGCCGACGACGAGCAGGAAGAACCGGCTGTGCGGCATCCGGGTCCAGTAGGCCCCGATCGAGCCCGACAGGTACCCGCCGATCGACAGGCTGACGAACCAGCCGCCCATCAGCAGGCCGCGGCTGCGGGGCGGCGCGACGCGGTTGACCAGCGAGAGTCCCATCGGACTGAGCGCGATCTCGCCCATGGCGATGACGATGTAGGCCCAGACGAGCCACTGAACCGACACGCGGCCGGTGTCGCCGCCGATGAGGCCGGCCCAGGCCATCATGCCGAAGGCGCCGGCCACGAACAGGACGCCGATGAGCATCTTGACGGGCGTCGAGGGTTCGGCGTTCCGCCGCTGCAGCCACATCCAGGCCCAGACGAACAGCGGCGACAGGAGGATGACGCCCAGCGGCTCGATCGCCTGGAACTTCTCGGGCGCGATGCTGGTCAGCGTGTTGTCGCGGGCCCAGAAGGTCAGCGTGAAGCCGTTCTGGTAGAAGGCCAGCCAGAAGACGGCCGAGATGACGAAGACCATCAGCAGCGTGATCACGCGGGCGCGGGCCTCGGCGGGCGAGACCGCCCGCGCCTCGCGCGAGGTCTCCGCGACCTTCCCGGCCGCGTCGCCGAGGTAGCGGCGGAAGCCGATGAAGACGGCCAGCGAGATCAGCATCGCCCCGGCCGCCGACGCGAACGCCACGCTCCAGCCGTAGTGGATCCGGAACCAGGACACGGTCAGGGGCGAGATGAACGCGCCGATGTTGATCCCCATGTAGAAGATGTTGAAGCCGGCGTCGCGCAGCCCCGGGTTGTCGCGATACAGGTTGCCGACGATCGTCGAGACGTTGGGCTTGAGCAGCCCGCTGCCGCAGGCCAGGAGGGTCAGGCCGGCGTAGAAGAACGGGAGCGACTCGACACCCAGCACGAGGTGGCCGAGCATCATGAGCGCGCCGCCGATGACGACCGCGCGGTAGAAGCCGAGCACGCGATCGGCGAGGAAGCCGCCGACCAGCGGCAGGAAGTAGACGCCCGCGATGTAGCTGCCGTACACCTGGCCGACGTGGGCCACCGAGAAGTGGAGCTTCTCGTTCATGTACAGCGCGAGGATCGCCATCATCGAGTAGAAGCTGTACCGCTCCCACAGTTCGGTGAAGAACAGGACGTAGAGGCCCGGCGGATGGCGGCGGGAGGCCGCCGGCGCGCGCGAAGCTGTCGGCATGCGGGGGAGTCTAGCACGGGGAGGCCTGTCACGTGCGACGTGCCGGGGGCCGGGTGCGACGTCGCACGGACAGGTTCGCACGTGGCACGTGGCACGTTGCGCGTGGCACATTGCACGTGACAGACTTTCCCCGTGCACACCCTCCTCCTCTCCACCTACGAGATGGGCCGGCAGCCGTTCGGGCTGGCATCGCCGGCGGCGTGGCTGGAGCGGGCGGGGCTCGCGGTCCGGTGCGTGGACCTGTCGCGCGACCGGCTGCTCGACGAGGCGATCCGCGAGGCGGACCTCGTCGCCTGGTACCTGCCGATGCACACGGCGACCCGGCTGGCGGCGCCGGTGATCGAACGCGTCGGCCGCGTGCAGCCCCGGGCGCACCGCTGTGCCTACGGCCTCTACGCGCCCCTGAACGCCTCGTTCCTCCGCGCCCGCGGCATCGACACGATTCTCGGCCCCGAGTTCGAAGCCGACCTGCTCGCGCTCGCCCGGCGCCTGGCGGACATCACGCCCACGTCGCCGGAGGCCACACCGAGCGACGGACAGGTGAATCCGGAGCGAGGCGTCGGCGTGCCCCGCCTGCACTTCGTGCAGCCCGATCGCCGCGGCCTGCCGCCGCTCGATCGGTACGCCACCGTGCAGATGGACGATGGGACGAAGCGGGTCGCGGGCTATACGGAGGCCAGCCGCGGCTGCCGTCATACCTGCCGGCACTGCCCGATCGTGCCGATCTACGGCGGCACCTTCCGTATCGTCCAGCCCGAGGTGGTGCTGGCCGACGTCCGGGCGCAGGTGGCGGCCGGCGCGCGCCACATCACCTTCGGCGATCCCGACTTTCTGAACGGTCCGCGCCACGCCGTGCGGATCGTGGAGGCGCTGGCGCGTGAGCATCCCGGCGTCACCTACGACATCACCACGAAGGTCGAGCACCTGCGGCGCCATGCGGCGGTGCTGCCGCGTCTGCACGAGACGGGCTGCCTGTTCGTCACGACGGCGGTCGAGGCAGTCGACGATCGCATCCTGTCCCGGCTCGAGAAGGGACACACACGCGACGACTTCGTCCGCGCCGTCGAACACTGCCGGGCGATCGGGCTCGCGCTCGGCCCGACCTTCGTCGCCTTCAACCCGTGGATCACGCGCGACGGGTATTGCGATCTGCTGGAGACGATCGCGGCGCTCGATCTCGTCGAGCACGTCGCGCCGATTCAGCTCGCCATCCGGCTGATCGTCACGCAGGGGTCGCGGCTGCTCGAGTTGCCCGAGATCCGCGAGCAGGTCGGGCCGTTCGATGCCGCGGCGCTGTCGTACCCGTGGCGGCACGTGGACCCGGCGGTCGACGCGCTGCAGCAGACGGTGATGACGCTGGTCGGCACCCGGCCGGGCGCGCCGCGCCGCGAGGTGTTCGAGGCGGTCCGGCAGCTCGCCCATGCCTGCGCTGGCAGCCGGCCGCCCGCGCCGCGCCGGGAAGCCCGCGCCCGCGCCACGGTCCCGTACCTCAACGAGCCCTGGTACTGTTGAGCGGAGCCGAATGAAGAGCAGGTGGCTCTGATCTGATGATTGATACGTACGACGTGCCACGTGCGAGGTACGACGTGCGAAACGTACGGCGTACCACCGGACGACGTGCGAATCGTATGACGAACTCCGATGGCGGTGCGAGCCGTACGTCGTACTTCTGTACGTAGTTACATCCCGCTCGTCGTACCTCGCACGTCGTACGTGGCACGTCTCTTCACCACACCAACATGCCCCATCGGGCCCCCCGCCTCCTCCTCCTCGCCACCACGACCGGCTACCAGACCCGCGCGTTCGGGGAGGCGGCGGGGCGGCAGGGAGTGGCGCTGGCGTTCGGGACCGACCGGTGCGATCGGCTGGACGACCCCTGGCGCGATGCCGCGGTGCCGATCCGCTTCCACCGGGAAGACGAGGCGGTGGCGGCGCTGGTCGACGCGGCCGCCCGGGAGCCGATCGACGGGATCCTGGTCGTCGGCGATCGGCCGGTCGTGATTGCCGCCCGCCTGGCCGCGGCGCTCGGATGGCCCGGCCATCCGCCCGCGGCCGCCGCGGTCAGCCGTGACAAGCGGCTGACGCGCGAGGCGCTGGCCGGCGCGGGCCTGCCGGTGCCGTGGTTCCGCACGGTGCCCCTCGATACCGATCCCGTGTCGCTCGCCGGCACGGTGCCGTACCCGTGCGTCGTCAAGCCGCTGGCCCTGTCGGGCAGCCGGGGCGTGATCCGTGCCGACG
The DNA here is from genome assembly GCA_028876655.1 of Acidobacteriota bacterium. Classification (GTDB taxonomy): domain Bacteria; phylum Acidobacteriota; class Vicinamibacteria; order Vicinamibacterales; family CAVVIG01; genus JAGWRA01. The sequence goes on from JAGWRA010000189.1 coordinate 35,831, forward strand.
ATCCCGCCACGTTCGAGCAGGCGTTCGAGCGTCTCGGGCGGTTGCTCCGGTCGACGGACGTCCGGGCCCTGCACGACCCGGCCCTCGACTTCGTGCAGATCGAGGGGTTCATTCCGGGGCAGGAGTACGCGGTCGAGGCGCTCCTCGACCGTGGGCGGCTTCGCGTGCTGGCGATCTTCGAGAAGCCCGATCCGCTCGACGGCCCGTTCTTCGAGGAGACGATCTACGTGACGCCGCCGCGCGTGATGGCCGCGGTGACCGACGCCATCGAGTCCGCCGTCGCGGCGGCCGCCCGCGCCATCGGCCTGTACCACGGGCCGATCCACGCCGAGTGTCGCGTCGGTGCCGGCGGCATCTTCGTCCTCGAGGTGGCGGCGCGGCCGATCGGCGGGCTGTGCGCGCGGGCCCTCCGCTTCGAGGCGCCCGGCCTGTCCGGGCCGTGCTCGCTGGAGGATCTGCTGGTGCGCCACGCCATCGGCCAGCCGACCGACGGCTGGCGCCGCGAAGCGGCCGCGGCCGGCGTGATGATGATCCCGATTCCGCGTGCCGGGCTGTATCGCGGCGTGGACGGGGCAGACGAGGCGGCGGCCGTCGACGGGATCGAGGCCGTCGTGCTGTCGGCACGTCCCGACCAGTCCCTGGTGCCGCTGCCCGAGGGCGCCAGTTACCTGGGCTTCATCTTCGCGCGCGGCGGGACGACCGCCGCCGTGGAGGCACGGCTGCGCGAGGCGCACGGGCGCTTGCGAGTCCGGATCGACCCGGTCCTGCCGGTCGTCCGCTGATGCCGCTGGCTCCGTCGCGCCAGATCCGGTAACATTTTCGCCGGGCCCCGGCCTGCACCGGGGCGCTCCGGAGGCCTTGCATGAGTTCCTGTGACGAACCGACCGTGCCGACGCCGCCGACCGGCCGCGAGGTGTTCTGCGTCAAGTTCCGCAAGAAGATGCCCGGTCTCACACGGCCGCCGTGGCCAGGCGAACTGGGGCAGCGGGTCTACGAGAATGTCTCGGTCGAGGCCTGGAAGCTGTGGGAAGGCCGGATGAAGATGATCCTGAACGAGTACCGCCTCATGCCCTGGCAGAAGGAAGCGCAGGAACTGGTGGCGAAGTACATGGAGGAGTTCTTCTTCGGCGAAGGCGCCGCGCTGCCCCCCGGCTACGTGCCGCAGCAGACGAAGTGATGGCGGCGGCCCGCCGCCGTCTTGCCGGTCGATCCGGGGTCGCGTATGATGGCCGGCGTGACGGTACCGCCGGATCTCGAGCCTGAAGCACGCCATCGCTGCTGCTGGTACAGTCGCCGCACGACGCACATCCCCCCCGACCTCGGCTCGCACACGATCGCAGACGGCGAGCTCCTCTACTGCGTCCATCCCATGTTGTTTCCCGTCGTCGGCTATCACTTCGACGTGCGCAACTGCGAACGGTGCGAGTACTTCAAACCGACGCGCACGGCCGGCATCCCCTCCGCACCGCCTCGCGGCTGATCCGGCGCGCCTCGCGGTCCGTCCGCAGCGCAGTTAAACGATTCACTCCAGCGAGCACTTCTGTAGCGATCTGCTGCAGAGATAGAACCCGTCCGGGACTCATTCCTGTAACTCATTGATATAAAAAGACTTCAACTTTGCCGTCGCGGCTGGGAGCTGGCATGCCGTTTGAAGCCTCCGACTGCCATGCACGGGGGATTGGTTCTGGTTCGACGAGGTCGGAGCACCGGCAGCCGCGAGTGCGGCACCGGCCGGGTTCCGCGTCCCCTGGGAGCCGGTGTCGCCTGGCGCGGCGCCTGCCAGTTCTACGGAGGGCCCGACAGTGAACATGGAAAAGCGGAAGGAACGGCGCGGATTCGCCTCGATGTCGCCCGAGAAGCAGCGCGAGATCGCGAGTAAGGGCGGCCGGGCGGCCCACGAGAAGGGGACGGCGCACGAGTGGACGTCCGACGAGGCGCGGCAGGCGGGACGGAAGGGCGGGCAGGTGAGCCGCGGCGGGCGCGGACGGCTGCCGATGGCGCCGGCGGGCGTGGCCGGTGCGGCACAGCCGATGACCGGACGCCACGAGTAGGCGGCGGGTTCCTATCGTTCGACGTGGAGGCGTGTTCATGGCAAGAAGCGTAACGGCGGCCCTGGTTTCGCTGGGGCTGGCCTTGGGAGCGGTGGCGCCGGCCGCCGCCCGGACAGCACCCCCGGCCAAGACGGCCGTGGCCACCCAGGCGTCGGGCGCCTCTTCGTCATCGGCGAGTTCTGCCACCCGTCCGGCGACGACGACGTTCTACGGCGACACGGGCCTGTGGTTCGTGCCGACGGCGGAGGTCCTGTCGAAGGGGGCGTGGTCGGTCAGTGGTTACCGGGCCGGTTTCAACGCCGTGCCCGGCTTCACCAACGTGTCGGACATCGCCGGCACGTTCGGCGTCGGCCTGGGCGGCCGGGTCGAGCTGTTCGGCTCGGTCGTGGCCGACTCGCGGATCGATCGCGACATCCGGCCGCTGTTCGGGCCGGGGACGGTCGGCGGCATCGTCGCGCGGTATCCCTTCGTCACCACCGGGTTCACGGGGAACCATCTGGGCGACGTGTACGTCGGGGCGAAGGTCAACCTGCTGTCTCAGGAGCGGCAGAACCCGGTCGCCTTCGCGCTGCGCGGCATCGTCAAGCTGCCGACGGGCGACAAGACGGTGGGCCTCAGCACGGGCAAGACGGACGTGCTGCTCGACGCGATCCTCAGCAAGGAGGTCGCCGAGAAGGTCGAGCTGTCGGCCTTTGGTGGCGTGGATCTCACGGGGACGCCGGCCGGCTTCTCCTCGTACACGAAGTTCGCGCAGTGGGGTGTGGGCCTCGGCTATCCGAGCCGGACGCCCTTCCGGGTGATTGCCGAGGCGCACGGCGACCTGCCGTTCAACAGCACGGTCACGCTGTCGGCGCCGCTCGTCGCCTCCGATGGCAGCCTGTCGCCGCTGTCGGCCACGGTCGACAAGATGACCACGACCACCGTGGGGCTGGTCTGGCAGGCGAAGAACGGGTTCTTCGTCGGCGGCGGCATCAACTGGAACTTCCCGACGGCCGATCGGGCGAGCTACACGACTGACGAGACCCTCGGCGTGGCCAGGGACTTCGTCGACTACCAGTTCCGGATCGGCTTCCACCCCGGCGTCGGCGTCTACGTGCCGCCGGTCCCCCCGCCGCCCCCGCCACCTCCGCCGCCGGCCAACCAGCCGCCGACCGTGCAGGCGACGTGCGATCCCTGCACCGTGAACGTGGGGCAGACGGCGACGGTGACGGCCGTGGGGCACGATCCCGATGGCGACACGCTGACCTACCAGTGGACCGCGCCGGCCGGCACGCTCGCCGACGCGACCGCCTCGACGACGAAGTGGACGGCGCCGATGGACGCGGGTCCCGTGCCGATCACCGTGACGGTGAACGACGGCAAGGGCGGGACGGCCTCCGACACGGTGACGATCCAGGTCACGAAGCCGCCGGTGAAGGTCTACACGTTCGAGGACGTGGACTTCGGCTTCGACCAGTACAGCCTGCGGCAGGCCGGCCTGCGCATCCTCGACGAAGTCGTCAAGGCGATGCAGGAGGATCCGACGCTGCACCTGCAGATTCAGGGGTACACCGACAACATCGGGACGCCGGAGTACAACCTGGCCCTCGGCGACCGCCGCGCGAAGGCGGTGCAGAACTACCTCGTCTCGCGTGGCATCGACGCCAGCCGGCTGGGGACGATCAGCTTCGGCGAGGAGAACCCGAAGTACTCGAACGCCCGTGAGGAGACGCGCCGCCTGAACCGGCGGGCCGCGCTCGTCGTCCGGCTGGTGCACTAGCCGCGCGCGCTCCGGAACGGCACCGGCTCACGGGAGGCCGGCGGACTGAGGTCCGCCGGCCTTTTTTTTCGTCCGGGCGCCGCGTGGATTCCGGCACGCGATGTGATTGACAATGGGGGAGATGAACGTCCGCCTGCACCGGACGGTCCTCGCCGGCCTCCTCCTGTTGCTGGCCACCACGGCCACGGCGGCCGCGCCCGCGATCACCGTCCGTTCGCTCCGCTTCGCCGGCGTCACCGGCGCCGAAGAGAGCCGCCTGCGCGATCTCATGGAGACCCGGCAGGATTCCCTGCTGCCCTGGGGCAAGAAGTACCCCTTCGATCGGGCGGCGTTCGAGTCGGACGTCCAGCGCGTCCGGGCCTACTTCATCGACCACGGGTACCCGAACGTCACGGTCACCTCGAAGATCGCGTACACGGACGAACGCGAGGCGGTGAACCTGACCGTCGTCGTCGACAAGGGCGCGGCGGTGCGGATCAGCACCGTCACCTTCACGGGGTTCGACGCGGTCCCCGCGGCACGCCGGCTGGCGCTCGAGGGGGACGTGCCGCTGACCGCCGGTGCGCCGCTCGCGCGCGACGATCTGGTGGCGGCGCACGCGATGGCCGTGCACGCGCTCGAGGATGCCGGCTACCCGTACGCCCAGGTGCAGACGCAGGTGGCCCGGGTCGGGCCGATGGACGTCGCGATCGGATTCCAGGCGGAACCCGGCCTGCTCGGCCACTTCGGGGCCGTCACGATCGTGGGGAACAGGAGCGTCACCGACGAGATCGTCCGGCGCGAGCTGCTGTTCCGGCCCGGCGAGCGCTACAGCCGCGCCCGGCTGCAGGCCACGCAGCGCAAGCTCTACGGCCTCGGCCTGTTCCAGTTCGTCGACGTGCATGCGTCGCTGACGACGCCTCCGTCCGCCGAGGTGCCGATCCGGATCACGGTCACCGAAGGGAAGCACCATCACGTCGAGTTCGGCATCGGGTACGGGACCGAGGAGAAGCTGCGCGGCGACGTGCAGTGGCGGCAGGTGAACTTCCTCGGCGGCGCCCGGTCGGCGAGCGTGCACGGCCGGTGGTCGTCGATCGACCGCGGCGTGCGCGCCGACTTCACGCAGCCGTCCCTCGCCACGCCCCACTACCAGCTGAAGCTCGAGGGGCAGCGCTGGTACACGAACGCGCCGGCCTACCTGCTGGTGGCGAGCGGCGGCAGCGCGACCGTCGTCCACGACGCCGGCTCGCCGACGGTCTGGCAGGTCTCGCTCGAGGCCGAGCGCGACACGAGCCGCATCGCCAGCGACGCGCTGAACGATCCCCTGCTGCGCAACGACCTGATCGCCCTCGGCCTGAACCCGGTGACCGGCGAGCAGGCCGGGACGCGGGTGGCGCTCGCCGCCGACTTCACCCGCAACACCGCCGGCAACCTGCTGAACGCCACACACGGCTACGTCATCAACCTCCACGTGGAGCAGGCGGGCCGCTGGCTGCCCGGCGCCTTCAACTACACGCTCGTGTCGGCCGACCTGCGCCACTACCTCGGGCTGGGGCACGGCGTCGTCCTCGCCACCCGGGCGCAGGCGGGGGACGTCGAGCCGCAGGGCGGCCGCAACACGAACATTCCCTTCTCCAAGCGCTATTTCCTGGGCGGCGCCACGAGCATCCGCGGCTGGGGCCGCTACGAGGTGAGCCCGCTCAGCGAGTCCGGCCTGCCGATTGGCGGCGACAGCATGCTCATGGGGAGTACCGAGCTGCGGACGCCGATCGTCGGCAGGCTCGGCGGCGTGATGTTCCTCGATCTCGGCAACGTGTGGAGGCAGCCCGACACGTTCCAGCTGGCCGACCTGCGCTACGCCGTCGGGGCCGGCCTGCGGTACGAGACGCCCGTCGGGCCGATCCGCTTCGACTTCGGGTACCAGCTGAACCCGATCCCGGGGCTCATCGTGAGCGGCCAGCCGCAGACCAGGCGCTGGCGCATCCACTTCAGCATCGGACAGGCGTTCTGACCGGGGCCGATCGACTGGCGTGCGGACGCCCGCAGCATGATGGACGACGAACCGACTCCACGCCCGACGTCGGCGCTGCGGCGCACGGGGCGGATCCTGCACCGGACGGTCAAGGTCGCGCTGACCATCGTCGGGCTGGTGTGCCTCGTCGCCCTGATCGGGCTGCAGACGTCGTGGTTCCGCGGGCAGCTCCGGAGCACGATCGTCGGCTTCGGGGACCGGTTCCTGAACGGCCGGCTCGCCATCGGCCGCGTCTCCGGCAACCTGATCACCGGGATCGTCCTGCACGACGTGTCGATCGTGCTGGACGGGCAGCCCGCCATCATCATCCCGACGCTCACGGTGCACTACCGGATCGCCTCGCTGATCTCCGCCGGCCGCATCGTGGACGAGGTGGACGTGGACCGGCCGGAGGTCTACCTGCGGCACACGGCCGCCGGATGGAACCTCGGCCACCTCGTGAAGCCGCGCCCGCCGGGGCCGCCGGGCAGCGGGCCGACCTTCGGCATCGCACGGATCGTCGTGACCGGGGGACGGCTCGACATCGAGGGGGCCAGCGATCCACCCGGCGCCATCCACTGGCCTCACCGGATCGATCGGATGGACACCGACGTCGGGCTGCTCGTCCGGCCCGGTGACGTCGCGTTCGACATCCACCGGTTCAGCGGGCGGGCCGTCCGGCCCGGCTTCGCCATTCCGGCCGCGAGCGGGCGGTTCTCCATTCAACCGGCACGTTTCGTGTTCGGCGCGCTGGACGTCAGGCTGGCGACGAGTCACTTCCGCGTCGACGGCGATCTTCCGCGCGGCGATCGGCCGGCCGACTGGAACCTGCGGGTCTCCGCCGCGCCGGTGGACCTTCCGGAGATCGCCGGCCTCGTCCCCGCCGTGCGGGACATCCGCCTGCGTCCCAGCGTGGACCTGTCGGCCCGGGGCCCGGCGTCGGCCATCGGCCTGCGCGTCGGCTTCCAGTCGGGCGCCGGCGACGTGTCGGCACGGCTCACGGCCGATCTCAGCCGCCCGGCGCGCCACCTGACGGGGGACGTGCAACTGACCCGCCTGAATCTCGCGCCGCTCATCAAGAAACCGGCCGTGCAGAGCAACATCACGGGCGACGTCATCGTCGACGCGCATCTCGGCGGTGGCGCCCTGACGGCCGCGTATCGCTTCGAGGGGCTCGATGCCACGGTCGCGGGCTATCAGGGGGCCGCCATCGCGGCGAGCGGTACCGTCGATCGGACCGGTGTGACGCTGAAGGCGGGCGGCGAGGCCTACGGCGGGCGCGTGGCGGCCGCGGGACGGCTGGCCTGGCCCTCGCGGGGGCAGGGAGTCGGCTTCAACCTGCAGGGGACGGCGGCCGACGTCGATCTGTCGACGCTGCCCGCGCATCTCGGCCTCACGAAGCTCGACAGCCGGTTGAACTTCGACTACACCCTTACGGGGAACTGGCCGCGGCTCGAGGGGCGGTTCGCGCTGCGCGACTCGACGGCCATCGGGGCCGCGATTGCCGGCGGGGATACCGGCAGCTTTTCGCTGGCCGGCGAGCACCTGCAGTACGCCGCGCGCGGTACGGTCGCGCACCTGGATCTCCAGCGCGTCGGCCGGACGTTCGGCATCGAGACGCTGACGTCCGACCGCTACCGTAGCGACCTCGGGGGGACCTTCGACCTGCAGGTGACCGGCACGACGCTCGACACGCTGGTGCTGGACGCCTCCGGTCACCTCCGGTCGTCCCACGTGTTCGAGGGGACCGTGCCCGCGGCCGAGGTCGAAGCGCACCTGGCCGGACGGCGGCTCACCGTTCGCACGCGGGGCGGGTTCGACGGCCTCGATCTCACCCCTGCCTTCGACACGGCGGCCCTGCGCGGCCGGATTTCCGGGCAGGTCGACGCGACCGCTGCCTTCACCGAGCTCGGCGCGCCGCTGACGGTGGACACATTCACCTGGAACGGTGCCCTGACGCTCGACCGCAGTACGATCGATCGCGTCGAGATCGCGCACGGCACGGCCGACCTCACGTACGCGGCGCGGCAGGCCGAGATCCGGCAGTTGTCGATCGACGGACCGCTGGGCCACGCCCGGGCGAGCGGCCGGCTGAATCTGGCGGAGACGGGCCCGCCCTCTTCGCTCGCGGTCCACGTCCACGCGACCGACCTCGCCGGCCTCGCCCGGCTGACCGGCTGGCCCGTCGACGGCCAGGCGTCGATCGACGGCTCGGTGACCGGTCTGGCCGGCCGGCTGGTGGCCAGCGGACAGGTGACCGCCGGGCCGGCGGCGTGGGCCGGGCTGCAGGCGTTGAGTGCCACGTCCAGTCTGCAGGCGACGCTCGCGAATCTCGACCTGGCGACGCTGGAGGTGACGGCACACGCCACGCTGCAGGCGATCGCCGAGGGCGGCCACGACGTGGCCCAGGTCGCCGCCGTCGATGCGCACTACCGCGACGACGCCGTCCAGCTGAAGACGTCGCTCGAGACGATGGGCTCCCGCGTGGAGGCTTCGGGCGACTGGACCATCGCCCACGGTGCCGGCACGGCGCAGCGCGTCCGCCTGACGAGCCTCGGCCTGTACAGCGGCGCGCTCGCGTGGACGATGCCCGCCGGCGCGGCCGCCACGGTCACCTACGACGGGGAGGCGCTCGCGGTGACCGGCCTCGCCCTGGCGCGCGACTCCCATCGCCTGACCGTCGACGGCACGATCGGGGCCCCGGGGCAGGCGCTGCACCTGCGGCTCACGGACTTCGACCTGGCGTCGCTCGACACGCTGCTGCCCCGCGCGCCCGGCCTGACCGGATCGCTCGATGCGGCCGCCGACCTCACCGGGACGCTGCGCGCGCCGGTGGCGGACGTCCGCTACTCGGTGACCGGCGGCGGCTTCCGCACCCTGCAGCAGATGCGGCTGACCGGGACCGCGCGCTACGCGGCGGGCCGGGTGCGTCTCGACGCGAGGCTGGAGCAGCCCGACAGGGCATGGCTCTCGCTGGCCGGCAGCGTGCCGGCCGCCGTGGTCGCCGGCGATCTCACGTCGCGGGCACCCATCGACGTTACCGTGCAGAGCAGTCCGATTCCGCTGGCGCTGCCGGCGGGTTTCACGCGCGTCGTGCAGCAGGTGAGCGGCACGGTGCAGGCGGACGTGCGCCTGCACGGCTCGATGGCGGAACCGCTCGCCGACGGGCACGTCGACATCCGCAACGGCCGGCTCACCGTCGCGGCCTCCGGCGTCACCTATACCCATCTCGACACGACCATCGCGCTGGCCGGCGACCGGGTGCACGTCGAACAGCTCACGGTCCTCGATCCCCGGCAGCATCCGCTGCGCATTGCGGGCGACCTCGCCATCACCGGCGGGCGGGTGAGCGGGATCCGCGTCGAGTTGCGCGCCGATCGGTTCGAGCTGGTCGACAGCCCGCTGGCGACCGTCGCTGCCACCAGCGACCTGCAGCTGACGGGCGACCTGCTGCATCCCCGGCTCGAGGGAACGGTCACGCTGAACGCCGCGGCGGTCGACGCCGATCGGCTGCTCGATCTGGTCGCACGCGGGTCGACCACGGCCGCGCCGCTGCTGCCGGCCGGGGAGGCGGGGGAGGCGCCCCGCGAGGGCCCGCCCGCGCCGCAGCCGACGCTGTTCGGTCCGCTGGCGGTCGACGTGACGCTGCGGATTCCCGACGACCTGCAGGTGACCGGGGCCGACCTGACGCGGACGCGGTCGCCGATCGGCGTCGTGTCGCTCAGCGTGCTGTTCGGCGGCACCGTCCGGGTGCGCAAGGCGCCGGCCGGTCCGCTCCTCTTCGCGGGGACGATGACGACGGTGCGGGGGTCGTACCAGTTCCAGGGGCGGCGGTTCGACATCCAGCGGGGCGGGCAGATTCAGTTCCAGGGGCAGCAGCCGGTCGACCCCGCGCTGAACATTCAGGCCAGCCGGACGATTGCCGGCGTCCAGACGCAGGTGAGCGTGCAGGGGACGCTGCGTGCGCCGCGCCTCGCTCTCAGCAGCTCGCCGCCGCTCGACGAGGCCGACATCCTCGCCCTGATCGTCTTCAATCAGCCCCTGAACCAGCTGGGCGAGCAGCAGCAGGCGTCGCTGGTCTCGCGCGCCAGCGCCATCGCCGCCGGCGCGCTCACCTCGTCGATCGCCGAGTCGATCGGCCGGGCGCTCAACCTCGATCTGTTCGAGATCCAGCCCTCGCCGTCGACCGGCGCCACGGCCGCCCTGACCGTCGGGCAGCAGATCGGCACCCGCCTGTTCCTGAAGGTCAGTCAGTCGATCGGCCGCGAGAGCGCGACGCAGTTCACGATCGACTACCTGCTGACCGACTTCATGCGGCTGCAGAGCACGATCTCGCAGGGGACGCTCGTCACCAGTCCCGCCACGCTCGCCCTCACCCAGCGCAACGGGATCGATCTGGTGTTCTTCTTCAGTTACTGATCTACCCCTGCGCCACCGATCCCACTTCCACGCGGGCGTCGTTGAAGCAGGCCCCGCCGCCGAGGTCGGTCAGGGTATCGGGCGCGAGCGCCGTGGCCGTCCGGCCGTTGGCGGTGTTCCGGCACCAGATCCCCTTGGGCAGGCTGACGACGCCGGGCCGCAGCGCCGGTGCGAGCCCGAGCCGGCAGCGGACTTCGCCGAGATCGTTGAAGACCCGCACCAGGTCCCCCTCCTCCAGCCCGCGCGCCCGGGCATCGTCGGGGTGCATCAGCAGGCGGACGTCGGGCCGGGGCAGTTCACCGAGCGTGGAGCTGATCGTCCGATCGCTCGCCGGCGAGATCAGCGCGAGCGGGTAGCGGGTCTGGCTCGCCTCGGGCTGGTAGCGGTACAGCCCGGCCGGGGCACTCGCCTCGAGGGCCTCGGGAAACAGGTCGACGCGGCCGTCGGCCGTCCGGGGAAAGACGTCGACGAACTGCACGGGAGTGGATCCGAAGGGCGGGACCGGCCGTTCGTCGCGCCGGAGGGCGGCCCCGGCGTCGCCCGGCAGCGCGTCGAGCACCTTGAACAGCACGTCGGTGTCCTCGGCGGGCGCGTCCGCGTCGACGAGCTCCAGCCGCTGGGCCAACTCGCCGAAGACCTCGGCATTGGGCCGGGCCTCGCCGCTCGCCTCGACCACGGGGTGGACGATCTGGAGGCTGATCGGGCCGTACGCGCGCGCCAGGTCGTAGTGTTCGAGAAAGGTCGTGGCCGGCAGGACCACGTCCGCGTACAGCGCCGTGTCGGTCATCACCTGCTCGAAGACGACGGTGAACAGGTCGTCGCGCTCCAGTCCCTTCAGCACCAGGTTCTGGTTCGGCATCGTGACGGCCGGGTTGCAGTTGTAGACGAACAGCATCTGCACCGGCGGATCGTCGAACGCCGTGAGGGCGCGGCCGAGCTGGTTCATGTTCACGAGCCGCGTCGGCGGCTCCTCGGCCTCGATCCAGGTCTGCCGGATGCCCCAGGCGGGGGAGTTGCTCATCGCGTACCCGCCGCCCCGCACGCCGAACTTGCCGCCCACGGCCGGCAGCGCCAGGACGGCGAGCGCCGCGTTGCCCCCGTTGCGGTTCCGCTCCAGCCCCCAGCCGCAGCGGATGAGCGCCGGCGAGCTCTCGGCGTACCAGCGGGCGAGCGTCTCGATCCGTTCCGCCTCGACGCCCGCGGTGTCGGCGGCCCGCGCCGGCGTCCACGGTTCGGCGCGCTCCTGGAGCCGCTCGCTCCCGCGCGTGTGAGCGTCGAGGAACGCGCGATCGGCGTGGCCGTGGGCGAACAGGTGCCGGTGGACGGCCAGCGCCACCGCCACGTCCGTGCCCGGCCGGACCGGCAGGTGCAGGTCGGCGAGCCGCGCGAGCGGCGTGACGCGCGGATCGATGACGACGAGGCGGGCGCCGCGGCGCTGCGCCTCGCGGACGTACGGGACGAGATGGATGCCCGAGACCGACGGGTTCACGCCCCAGAGCACGATCAGCCGGGCGTGGACGAAGTCCTCGTAGGCGACCGACGGCATCTTGCCGTACAGCGCCTGGTTGGCGGCGCCGGTGGGGGCCGCGCAGACCGTGCGGGCCAGCCGCGAGGTGCCGAAGCGCCGCCACAGCTCGGCATCGGCGGTGTCCTGCGAGACGAGGCCGTTCGAGCCGCCGTACGAGAAGGGCAGGATGGCCGCGCCGCCCCAGCGATCGCGGATCTCCTGCATGCGGCGGGCGACCAGGTCGAGCGCTTCGTCCCAGGTCACCCGGCTGAACAGCCCCTGGCCCTTGGCGCCCTTGCGCACCGCGGGATAGAGCAGCCGGTCGGGGCTGTAGACCCGCTCGGCGAAGCGGCGGACCTTGGCGCAGATGAAGCCGCCGGTGACGGGGTTGCGCCGCGAGCCGTCGACGGCGATCACGCGGCCGCGCTGCACGGTGGCGCTGAGGCTGCAGCCGTCGGGGCAGTCGAGGGGACAGGCGGTGTCCACGGTCGAGGCCGGGCCGCCGTGCTGGCGAAGGGGCGCGTCACGCATGACGGGTACGATAGCACGCCGGTCGCTTTTTTCTTGCGCTGACTCTCCCCGGCCCCCTATCCTTCGCACGCGCGGGTCTGCCGCCCGCGCGCGACCTGCGGACGCCCCATCGACGGGTGTCCGGTCCCCCGGGAGACTTCATGACGACGACCGCGACCGCGCTGGCCAGGGAACGCGCGAACCAGCGCAACGCCGTGCTGGCCGGCTTCCTCGGCTGGACCCTCGACGCCTTCGACTTCTTCATCCTGGTGATGGTGCTCGGTTCGGTGGCCCAGGACCTGCACGTCTCGGTGCCGGCCATGGCGTTCGCCCTCACGGCGAGCCTCGCCACGCGTCCCCTCGGGGCCTTCATCTTCGGCATCATCTCCGACCGGTACGGCCGCCGCCTGCCGATGGTCGGCGTCATCATCTTCTACTCGGTCGTCGAGGTGGCGTCGGGACTCGCGCCGAACTACGCGACCTTCCTGGCGCTGCGGTTCCTGTTCGGCATCGGGATGGGCGGCGAGTGGGGCGTCGGCGCGTCGCTCGTCATGGAGACCGTGCCCGTGAAGTGGCGCGGCGTCCTCTCCGGCCTGCTGCAGGAGGGCTACGCCCTCGGCTACCTGCTCGCCGCCGTCGCCTACTTCACCGTGGCGCCGTACTACAGCTGGCGCGTGCTGTTCTTCATCGGCGGCCTGCCCGCCCTGCTGTCGCTCTGGGTGGTCTTCAAGGTCGAGGAGCCCGAGGCCTGGCACGAGCACAAGAGCGGCGACTGGAAGACGTACGGCCGCGAGATCAGGAAGCACTGGAAGCTGTTCCTCTACCTGGTGGCGCTGATGGCGATGATGAACATGATCTCGCACGGCACCCAGGACATGTATCCCACCTTCCTCCAGCAGCAGCGCCACTTCAGCAAGGAGGCGACGGCGACCATCACGATCATCTCGATGGTCGGCGCCATCCTCGGGGGCCTGACGTTCGGGCTGTTCTCCGATCGCGGCGGCCGCCGCAAGGCGATGGTGACGGCCGTCATCGGCGCGATCGTGCTGGCGCCGCTCTGGGTCTTCGCCCCCTCGACGCCGCTCATCGTCGTCGGCGCGTTCCTGATGCAGTTCATGGTGCAGGGGGCGTGGGGCGTCATCCCGGCCCACATCAACGAGCTGTCGCCCGGGTCGCTGCGCGGCTTCTTCCCGGGCTTCGCCTACCAGCTCGGCGTCCTGATTGCGTCGAGCATCACCTTCATCGAGGCGGTGCTCGGCCAGCACCTGACGTACTCGGTGGCCATGTGGATGCTCGCCACGCTGGTGCTGGTGGTCGGCGCGTTCGTCATCGGGTTCGGGCCCGAGGCCCGGGGCGTGTCGTTCCGGAAGGCGCAGACGCACTGACGACGGGGACGGCCGGAGCATGGACCTGCGACAGCTCGAAATCCTGCGCGCGATCGCCGAGACCGGGTCGTTCACCGGCTCGGGCCGCAAGCTGCACGTGTCCCAGTCGGCCATCAGCCGGCAGATTCTGCTGCTCGAGGAGGAGCTGAACGAACCGCTGTTCCTGCGCGTGGGCCGTCAGGTCCGGATGACCCCGGCCGGCGAGGCACTGCTGCAGCTCAGCCACCGGATCTTCGAGGACATCGGCGACACGGTCGGCGCGATCACCGATCGGACGAGGGAACTGCGCGGCACGCTGCGGCTGGCCGGCGGCATGACCGTCTGCATCTACGTCTTTCCGCCGGTGCTCAAGCACTTCCGCCGCATGCACCCCCGGGCCGAGGTCCGGGTCTCGGCGGGGCTCACCGAGAAGTCGATCCGCGAACTGCGGGCCGGCACCGCCGACTGCGGCCTGCTGACGCTGCCGATCGAGGAGCCCGACCTGGTGACGATCCCCGCCCTCAAGGAAGAGCTCCTGCTCGTGACGGCGCCGAACCACCCCTTCGCGCGCCAGCGCCGGCTCGGGCCCGAGGACCTCTCCGGGCAGCCGTTCGTCCTCTTCGAAGCGGGGTCGAACACCCGCCGGGTGATCGACGCCTTCTTCCTGCGGGCGAAGATCGAGCCGAAGATCGTGATGGACACCGAGAACGTCGAGATCATCAAGGCGATGGTCCGCGCGGGGCTCGGCATCAGCATCCTGCCGTACCTGGCGATCGCCCGCGAGGTGCAGAGCCACCAGTTCTACTGCACCCGCATCCAGGACGAGCAGCTCATCCGGCAGACCGGCTGGGTCTATCCCCGGAGCAACCGGGTTCCGCGGATGGTGCAGGAGGCGCTGCGGAGCTTCGAGGCGATTCGCGGGCAGCTGCGGCTGTCGCCGGCCCCCGGCCGGCCCCGGCCGGCCCGCCAGGCCCGCCCCGAGAACGGCCGGCCGATACATAAGTAACCGTAATGGGTTCCATCAGAACATTCTATTTTGAGCACGGAAGCCCGCCGGGTACTCTTGTCGCACGGAGGTTCTCGCATATGAGCATGGAACGAGTCATTTGTGTGCCGTTGAGCGACGCGGAGTGGCGGGCGTTTCTGGCGATCCAGCCGCAGCCGGTCGCGTGGCTCCAGCAGCAGATCCGGCAGCAGGTCCAGGTCGCGGCCACCCGCGAACCCCAGCCGTCCCAGACGGTCCGGTCCGCCGCCGTCAACTGATCCGGCCGTCCCGTGCGGCCGCCGCCCGGCGGGCGCTCCGCCGGCGGTGGGGCCGTGCCCCTGGCCGTAGTACCCTTGCGCCTTCACGGCGCCTCACCCGATCCCGGTCCCCGATGTCGCGTGTACTCGTGCTGGCGCTCGTGCTGCTGAGCGCGGCCCCGGCGGCCGCGCAGTCGTCCCGCCAGACCGGCGCGCCTCCCGTGCAGGAGACGGTGGTCGTGACGGCCACGGCCTCGCCCGTTCCCTTCCAGAATCTCGCCCGGTCGGTCGTCGTGCTGACGCACGACGAGATCGCCCGCCTGCCGGTGCAGTCGGTCAACGAGGTGCTCCGCTACGCGGCCGGCGTCGACGTGCGGGCGCGCGGGCCGCTCGGCGTGCAGGACGACTTCTCGCTGCGCGGCGCGGCGTTCGGCCAGACGCTGGTGCTGGTCGACGGCCTGCCGATCAACGACGCCCAGTCGGGCCACCACAACGGCGACATCCCCGTGCCGCTCGACGACATCGATCGCGTCGAGATCCTCTTCGGGCCCGGATCGTCCCTGTACGGGGCCGATGCCTTCGGTGGTACCGTGAACATCATCACCCGGCACCAGGGGGCGCCCGACCAGGTGCAGTTCACGGCGGGGGCCTACGGCCTGGCGGCCGGTAACGCCGTGGTGCACGCCGATCGTGGCGACGTCCACGAGACGGTCTCCTTCTCCGGCACGCGCGCGTCCGGCTTCGAGCCCGATCGCGACTTCCAGACGCTGTCGGCCAGCGCCGGCACGGCCGTCGGCCGGCACACCTACCTCTTCGTGTCCCACCTGCGGAAGGCGTTCGGCGCCTACGGCTTCTACGGCCCGGCGCCCTCGCGCGAGTGGACGAACCAGACGCTCGTCTCACTGGACCAGCAGCTCTACGCCGGCCGCACCTGGCGCGTGACCGCGCAGACCTCCTACCGGACGCACGGGGACCGGTTCCTGTACGACGACTCGATTCCCGGTTTTCCGCTGAACGTCCACCGGACGCACGAGGTGCAGGCGCAGGTGAAGGCCGCGCGGACGTGGGGGCCGGCGACGCGGCTCACCGTCGGCGCGGCGGGCGGCGGCGACTGGATCCACTCGAACAACCTGGGGGACCACCGCTACGGCCAGGCGAGCCTGTTCGCCGAGCTGCAGCAGCGGCTCGGCACGCGCACGGTCGTCTATCCGGGGCTCCGGGTGGACCACTACTCGAACTTCGGGACGTCGTGGAGCCCGTCGCTGTCGGTGAGCACGTGGGTGAGCCGCACGGTGAAGCTGCGCGCCTCGGCGGGGCACGCCTTCCGGATCCCGACCTTCACCGAGCTGTACTACTCCGATCCGAGCAGTCAGGGGACGCCGACGCTGCAGCCGGAGCGGGCCTGGGGCGGGGAAGCCGGGTTCGACTGGATGCCGGACGCGCGGTGGCTCGCGTCGGCCACCCTCTTCGGCCGGCAGGACCGCAACATCATCGATTTCATCCGGCGCTCGGCGGTGGAGAAGTGGACGGCGGCGAATCTCCGTGACGTCTCGACGGAAGGGCTGCAGCTGAGCGTCCGCCGCTTCCTGGCGGCCGGCGCCCTCGTGCAGCTGCAGTACGACTACCTCACCGAGAACGCGGGGGCCGTCGACTACCAGTCGGAGTACGTCCTGGACTACGCGCGGCACGCCTTCAGCGGCGTCGCCAGCGTGCCGCTGCCGGTCGGCTTCGGGCTGGGCCAGCGCGTCGCCTGGACGCGTCGTGCCGACGGCCGCCACTACTGGGTGGTCGACACGCGTCTCTCGAAGCGCGTCGGCCAGGCGATGGTCTTCGTGGACGGGACGAACCTGCTGGACAGCCGCTACCAGGAGATCCACGGCGTGGACATGCCGGGCCGCTGGGTGTCGGCGGGGATCCAGGTGGGGGGGAAGTAGGGACGTCCCACGTCCGACGTCCTACGTCGCGGTCGTGCCCCCACCCCCGTCGTACGTGAACGTCAGGGTGTCGGTGGTGGCATCGAGGCCGATGCGGGCCGTGCCGCCGTGCTCGAGGGCGCCGAACAGGATCTGGTCGGTCAGCGGGTCCCGGACGGTCGTCTGGATGACGCGTCCGAGCGGCCGGGCGCCGTACACGGGGTCGTAGCCCTTCTTCGCCAGCCACGCCCGCGCCTCGGGCTCCAGGGTGATGGCCACCCGCCGCTCGGCCAGCTGGGCCTCCAGCTGCAGGATGAACTTCTCGACGATCGTCTCCATCACCTCCGGCGTGAGGCTGCCGAAGGTGACGATGGCGTCGAGCCGGTTGCGGAACTCCGGGCTGAAGATCCGCTCGAGGGCCTGCTTCGACCGCGACCGGGCCGAGCCGGTCCGGTCCTCCGCGAACCCGATCGTCCCCGCACTCATCTCGCGCGAGCCCGCGTTCGACGTCATGATCAGCACGACGTGATGGAAGTCGGCCTTGCGGCCGGTGTTGTCGGTCAGCGTGGCGTGGTCCATCACCTGCAGCAGGATGTTGAAGACGTCGGGGTGCGCCTTCTCGATTTCGTCCAGCAGCACGACGCTGTAGGGATGCGTGCGGACGGCATCGACGAGCAGCCCGCCCTGTTCGAAGCCGACGTAGCCGGGCGGGGCGCCGATCAGCCGCGCGACGGCGTGCTTCTCCATGTACTCGCTCATGTCGAAGCGGATGAACTCGTTGCCGAGGTGCAGCGCCAGCTGCTTTGCCAGCTCGGTCTTGCCGACGCCGGTCGGGCCGGTGAACAGGAACGCGCCCGACGGGCGGTCGGGCTGGCCGAGGCCGGCGCGCGAGCGCTTGATCGCCGTGGCCACGGCGTGCACGGCCTCGGGCTGGCCGAAGACGACGCGGCCCAGGGCCTCCTCGAGCGTCTGCAGCCGCTGGCGGTCGTCGGCCGACGCCTGCTGCGTCGGGATGTGCGCCATGCGCGCCACGACCCGCTCGATGTCGGCCGGCTCGACCGTGCGGGGCGCCGGCGGCTCCGCCCCTTCCGCGGTGTCCGCGGGTGGCTGGAGCCGGAACATGGCTCCCGCCTCGTCCATGATGTCGATGGCGCTGTCGGGCAGCCGGACGTCGCGCAGGTGCCGGGCGGCCAGCCGGACGGCCGTCTCGATCGCCGCGTCGCTGTAGGCGACCTGGTGGTGTGCCTCGTAGCGCGAACGCAAGCCCTTCAGGATCTGCACCGCCTCGCTCTGCGTCGGTTCCTCGATGACGATCTTCTGGAGGCGGCGGGCGAGCGCGCGGTCCTTCTCGATGTGCTTGAACTCCTCGAACGTCGTCGATCCGATGACGCGCAGCTCGCCCGCGGTCAGCACCGGCTTGATGAGGGTCGCCAGGTCCATCGTCCCGCCCACCGTCGCCCCCGCGCCGACCGCCGCGTGGATCTCGTCGATGAACAGGATGGCGAGCGGCCGCTGCTGCAGCGCGTTGATGACCGCCTTGAAGCGCTCCTCGAAGTCGCCGCGGAACCGGGTGCCGGCGAGCAGGGCCGCCGAGTCGAGCGAGAAGATCTCCGCCCCCTCGAGCGGCGCGGGGACGTCGGGTTCGAGCAGGCGCAGCGCGAGCCCCTCGGCGAGCGCCGTCTTGCCGACGCCGGCGTCGCCCACGAACACGGGGTTGTTCTTCCGCCGGCGGCAGAGCACCTCCAGCGTCCGCTGCAGTTCCGCCGTCCGGCCGATCAGCGGGTCGAGCTTGCCCTGCCGCGCCCGCTCGGTCAGGTTGGCGGTGAAGGCGGTGAGCGGCTGCTGGCCCGGCGACGGCGCGCGTCCCTCGCCCTCGCGGGCCTGATCGGGATCGGCCGGCGACCCCTCGGGCTCGGGCGCGATCGGCACCTTGGTGATGCCGTGCGAGATGTAGTTGAGGATGTCGAGCCGCGTCACCCCCTGCGATTCGAGCAGCTGGGCCGCCGGCGACTTCGGCTGCTGGAGGATGGCCGCCAGCACGTCGCCCGCCCGCACTTCCTGGCGTCCCGCGCTCTGGACGTGCAGCACCGCCGTCTGCAGGACCCGGCGGAAGGCCAGTGTCTCCTGCGGGTCGCGGTGGATGCCGCGCGGGAACTCCTCGATGGAGTGCTGGAGGTAGCCGTCGAGCGACTGCCGGAGGGCGGGGAGGTCGGCGCCGCAGGCCGTCAGGATCTTCTCGCCCTCCATCGAGTGCGCCAGCGCGTACAGCAGGTGCTCGAGCGTGACGTGCGTGTGCCGCCGCGTCGTCGCTTCCCGGTAGGCCACGTGCAGGATGATCTCGATCGACTCGCTGAACATGATGACCCGCGCTATTCCGGCTCGGTGCTGGCGCGCAGGGGGAACCCGTGCGCCCGGGCGAGCTCGTGCACCGTCTCGACCTTGGTCTCCGCGATCTCGTACGGGTAGACGCCGCAGAGCCCCCGCCCCTCGACGTGCACCTGCATCATGATCCGATAGGCCTCGGCCGGCTGCTTCAGGAACACGTCTTCCAGGATCCGGATGACGAACTCCATCGTCGTGTAGTCGTCATTGTGGAGCACGACCTTGTACAGCGCCGGTTCCTTCGCCTCGGGCTTGCTGCGCTCGAGCACCTGCTCGCCGGGACGCTGCGTCGGGTCGGACATGGGGATGGATCGCGGTCACGGGCAATATGCGACGTGCCTGCCTGAGCGCCTGACAATCTGCTGTCCTCAGTATACCGCCCACGCGGCCAGCCGGGCCTCGTCGTGCGGACTCACGAGGCCGCGCGGCACTGCACGGTCCGCTCGCCAAGGAGGCGCGAACTCCGGATGACGCGCCGGCGGCGGAGGCCGAACCGCTCCACCGCCTCCTTCTCGATGTAGGCCATCGCCTCTTCCGGCGAGTCGGTCACGAGGAACAGCCGCAGGTCGTCGGCTGCGATGGTGCCGGCGTCGGCCATGTCCCTGAGCTGCCCGAGCAGCGGCTCCCAGTACGCGCGGCCCATCAGGACCACGGGGAAGTGACGGATCTTGCCGGTCTGGATGAGCGTCAGCGACTCGAACAGTTCGTCCATCGTCCCGATGCCGCCGGGCATCACGACGAAGGCGTAGGAGTACTTCACCAGCATGACCTTCCGGACGAAGAAGTATCGGAACGACACGCAGTGGTCGAGGTACGGGTTCGGGGCCTGTTCGTGCGGCAGGACGATGTTGCAGCCGATCGAGGGGCCGCTGGCGTCGCGCGCGCCGCGGTTGGCCGCCTCCATGACGCCCGGGCCGCCGCCCGTCATCACCGTGAAGCCGGCGCGGCTCAGCAGCCGGCCCATCTCGCGGGCCAGCGCGTAGTAAGGGTGATCCTCGTGAAAGCGGGCCGATCCGAACACCGTCGCGCACGGGCCGACGAAGTGCAGCGTCCGGAAGCCGGCAATGAACTCCCGCAGGACCCGGAGCACCGTCCACAGCTCGCGCTTGCGCGTCTGCGGTCCTTCCAGGAAGACGTGCTCGTCGGTGCGGGCGCCGTCGGTGCGATCGAGGAGCGAGTCGGACACAGGCATGGGGAGGGCACCGGGCGCCCGGCCGCGCGCGGCCGGGCGCTGAAGGGCGGCCGCCGCGCTCAGGCGACCTGATCGAGCCCCTGCCGGGCGATCCGCACCCGGCAGTCGCGCATGTCGTCGCCGCGCAGTTCCCGCAGCGCGTAGGTGACGAAGGCGCGGGAGACGCGCTTGCGCCACACCAGCGTGAAGTCGGTGTTGTCCATCGGCTTGGCGACACCGAACGCCAGGTCCGCCGCCTCGGCAATCGCCTCGTCGTCGAGCCGGCGGCCGACGAGCACCGCCGCCGCCGCGGGCGCCGGCATCGGGCGCGAGGCGACGGCGCCGAGCACGAGGCGGGCCTCGGCGACCAGGTCGCCGTCGAAGCGGGCGGCAGCGGCCACCGACAGCACCGGGAAGTCGAACGAGCCGCGCCGGCGCAGCTTCCAGTACGTGCTCCGCCAGCCGTCGGCCGGGGGGAGCGTGACGTCCGCCAGCACCTCGTCGGGCCGGCGCGTCAGGTAGTCGATGCCGTCGTTCCGGTAGAGCGCGTCGAGCTCGACGGTGCGCGCCCCGGCGGCCGACACCAGGCGGACGCGGGCACCCAGGGCCATCAGGGCCGGTGCCGTGTCGGTCGACGAGACGGCGAGGCACCGCGGACTGGAGGGGGCCACCCAGCAGACCTGGCCATCCTTCTTCATGCAGAAGTCGATCGCCTTGCGCCACTCGTAGCTCTGGTCGTAATAGGTGCAGCGCGTGTCGAGGCACAGGTTGCCGCCGAGCGTTCCCATGTTGCGCAGGTGCGGCGTGGCGATCTGGGCCGCGGCCTGCCAGAGGCCCGCATAACGCGCGCGGAGGTCGGCGTGGTGCACGAGCGCCGTCAGCGTGAGGCCGCCGCCGAGCACGAGGCCGCCGTCGGCCGGGGTCACGCGCTGGATCTCGGTGACGCCGCGCAGGCCGACCAGCGTCTTCGGCACCTGCTGCCGCCGCTTCATGTTCGGCAGCACGTCGGTGCCGCCGGCGACGAGCATCGTCTCGCCGGGCGCGGCGGCCAGCAGGGCGGCCGCCTCCTCGAGCGTGCGCGCGGCACGATACTGGAACTCGGGCAGACGCATCATGATCGGACCACCGTCTCCTTGTCCGCTCCGGCCGCCGCCGGCTTCTTCCGCCGCGACGTGTCGTTCACGGCGCGCCCGTCGCCGCCCTCCCAGGGCGGCGGCACGCGCAGCGGCTCGGGCCACGCGATGTCCGGAAACGACGCCGGACCGTACCGCCCCGGCTTTCCCTCGCGCACGGCTTCGAGCGCCTTCAGGATCTTGTCCGGCGTCACCGGCACCTCGTCGATCCGGACGCCGACCGCGTCGTAGACGGCGTTGGCGAGCGCCGGCATGATCGGCAGCAGCGGCCCCTGGCCGACTTCCTTCGCGCCGAACGGCCCGGCCGGGTCCGGGTGCTCGATGAGCTCGGTGAACACCTCGGGCATGTCGAGGCTCGTGAGGCTCTTGTACTCGAGGATCGAGGGGAACTTGTGCACCAGCGCCCCCGACAGACGCGCCGGCAGCCGGCGAAACGCCTGTTCCTCCATGAGGGCTTCGCCCAGCCCCATGTAGACGCTCCCCTCGACCTGGCCGCGCACGAGCGTCGGGTTCAGGGCCCGTCCGATGTCGTGCCCGATCCAGACGCGCGGCACGGTCACCCACCCGGTCGTCTCGTCGACCTCGACCTCCACGACCGCGGCCGTGTACGAGTAGGTGGGGGACGGCCCGACGCCGCCACCCTTGAACTTCGCCGCCGACGTCGGCGGGGTGTAGGACCCGACGGTGCCGATGGTGCCGAACGCGGCCTCGGCGGCGCAGACCGCCTCCTGGAACGTCATCCCCTTGTCGGGGGCCTCGGCGTCGAACACCCGCCGGCCAGCGAAGACGAGGCGGGTCACCGGCACGTCGAGCTTGCGGCTGACCGCCTGGGCGAGCAGGTCGCGCGCCCGCTCGGCCGCCTGGATCGCGGCGTTGCCCATCATCAGCGTGACGCGGCTCGAGTACGAGCCGAGGTCGACGGGCGTCAGGTCGGTGTCGCCCGTGACCGCCCGGATGTCGAATGGCTCGACGCCGAGCACCTCCGCCACGCACGCCACCAGCACATCGTCCGATCCCTGGCCGATCTCCGTCGCCCCGCAGAAGGCGGTGACGCCGCCGCTGCGGTCGAGCTTCAGCTGCACGCCCGAATGGGGCATGTCGTTCCAGTAGATCGGCAGGCCGGCACCCGACAGGTACGACGAGCAGGCGAGGCCGACGCCGCGGCCGCGGCCGAGCTTGCGATGCTTGTTCGTCCAGTCCGACGCCGCGACGACGCGGCGGATGCACTCGGCGAGGCCGATGGTGCCGACGCGCAGGTAGTTGGCCGTCAGCGTGTCGGGCTGCTCGACGATGCGCAGGCGCAGGTCGGCGGGATCGAGGTGCAGCGCCTCGGCGATCTTGTCGAGCTGCACTTCCTGCCCGAACCGGCTCTGTGGGGTGCCGTGCCCCCGCTTGGGGCCGCACGGCGGCTTGTTGGTGAACGTCCGGCAGCCCTGGAAGTGGTAGGCCGGGATGTGGTACGTGACCGTCTGCAGTGCGCCCGTGTAGAACGTGCTGGCGACGCCGTACGAGCCGTAGGCCCCGCCGTCGAGCAGCGTCTGCAGGTGGACGCCCGTGAGCGTGCCGTCGTGCTTCACGCCGGTGCGGAACTTCATGAGCACGGGATGGCGGCCGCGATGGCAGTAGAAGACCTCCTCGCGCGTGAGGCAGATCTTCACGGGCCGGTCGAGCATCAGCGCGGCCTTGGCGACGACGACTTCGTGGTTGAACGGATCGCTCTTGCCGCCGAAGCCCCCGCCGTTGGGGGCGGCCACCACGCGGATGTGCGCCGGCGGCAGGTCGAGCGCCTTCGCCAGCGCGCGATGGAGATAGTGGGGCGTCTGCGTGCTCGACCAGATCACCAGCTTGCCGTCGGGATCCTTCGTCGCCAGCGACGCGTGCTGCTCGATCGGCAGATGGGTGTTCCCCTGGAAGAAGAAGACGTCCTCGAAGACCCGGTCCGCGCCCGCGAGCGCCGCCTCGACGTCGCCGAACGCCAGCGACACCTTCTTGTGGACGTTCCCCTCGTCGCCGTAGTCGTGGATGCGCGGCTCGGGATAAGCGAGGCTCTCCAGCGGGTCGGCGATCGTCCGGAGCGGCTCGTACTCGACGTCGATGAGATCGAGCGCCTCGGTCGCCGCCAGGTCGTCGCGCGCGACGACCGCGGCGACGGGATCGCCGACGAAGCGGACCCGGTCGATGCAGAGCGGGTGCTCGTCCTGGCTGACCGGCAGGATGCCGTAGGGGATCGGCAGGTCGGCGCCGGTGAGCACCAGGTGGACGCCGGGGCAGGCCCTGGCGCGCGAGACGTCGAGCCGCGCGATGCGCGCGTGCGGGACGCTCGACCGCAGCAGCTTGCAGTAGAGCATGCGCGGCAGGACCAGATCGTCGGCGAAGCGCGTCTGCCCGGTGACCTTCGCGCGCCCGTCGACGCGCCGGCGCGGGACGCCGATGACGGCGTTGTGCTGCTTACTCATGACGGGCCTCTACATTCTTCAGTGCGCCCGGGGCCCGGGCCTCCGCCCGGTCTGGGTCTCGTCGGGCTTCGGCCGCGCTCGCCGAAGCGCCGTCGGCGCGAAGGCGGTCACCCCCACGCTTGCCGTCGCTCACGATCCGGATCCTTCTATTCACGACGTTGCCGCTTTCAGGTGCGCCCTGGATCGCCGCTTCCACCGCTTCGAAGATCTGCTGGTAGCCCGTGCAGCGGCACAGGTTGCCCGACAGCGCCTCGCGGATCTGCTCGCGCGTCGGCGTGCCGACCCGGTCGAGCAGCGCCCGGGCCGTCAGCAGGATGCCGGGTGTGCAGTAGCCGCACTGGGCGCCGCCGAGGTCGGCGAACGCCTCCTGCAGCGCGTCCAGGCGGCCGTCGCGCGTGAGCCCCTCGACGGTGGTCACCGCCCGGCCGTCGCACTCCACGCCGAGGACCAGGCAGGAGAGCACCGGCTGGCCGTCGATGAGGACGGCGCAGGCGCCGCATTCGCCCAGCTCGCAGCCGTGTTTCGTGCCGGGCAGCCCGAGATCCTCCCGCAGCACCTCGAGCAGGGTCTTGTAGGCCGCGAACGTCACGCGCGTCGGCTCGCCGTTGAGCCGCAGCGTGATGCGCGCTTCGGCGCGCGGCGCGGGCTGGTCGTCGGTCATTTCGGCACCTCACGGGAAAGCGGATGCGGACGGGCGGACGGGCGCGGCCGGCGGGCGGCGCGTCGGGCCGCCTTCACGTCGCGCGGGCGGGCCGCCGGCGGGGCCGCCAGGCCGCGGAC
>JAGWRA010000190.1 GCA_028876655.1 Acidobacteriota bacterium
CCGCGGCCGCCGCCCGAGCGCCCGCCGGCACGTCGGTCCGGAAGCGGGAGAGTGCGGTGGTCTCGTCCAGGATCCAGGCGAGCTCCTGGCCCGTCGCGTCGGGAATCCCGTGCAGGATGGCGGCCCGCCAGAGCGTGAAGCGTGGCGCGATGCCCGCCACGTCCTCGGCGCCTCTCGCGCCCAGCTGCTCGTGGAGGACGCGCTCGACATCGGCGGCGAGGATGCGGCCGGATGCCAGCTTGTCGCGATACCGCGCCTCGGCGAGGAACGGCTCGCAGCCCAGCCTGGCGCCGGCGCGCTCGACGGCCTCTTCGAACGGCAGGTGTTCGAAGGTGTGCAGCGTGTTGTGATGGATGAAGACGCTGATGGGCCCCTGCGCGGGCAGCAGTTCGGCCAACTCGTCGATCAGGTGCGCGAGCGGGTGGAGCGCGCCGGCGTGTGAACGTGTCTCGTGGCCCATCGGCGACGAACTGCCAGAGCCATCATATCAACCAGCTCGTCCGCGTGCACGGACCCGGGCCCGTATATACTCGCCGCCATGTCGGTCACCGAGCTCATCGGGACGGCCATCGCGTGTACGCTGCTCGCCCTGGGGCTGGCCTCCATGGCGGCCTGGGGCATCCGCCGGCGTTCGGCCGATCGCCTGCTGCTGCTGTTCGGGCTCTGGTGCGTGCTGTACGGGATCCGCCTCGTGGCGGAGCAGCCGGCCATCACCCTGGCGCTCGGCGGCTCCGCCCGCACCTGGGACGACGTCGTCGCCATCGTCACCTACGTCATCAACGTCCCGACCGTGCTGTTCCTCGAGGCCCTGATCGGCCCGGGCTGGAAGCAGTCGATCCGGCGCCTCTGGCAGGTGCAGGGGGCGTACGGCGTGGCGGCGATTGTCATCGACCTGTTCACGTACCCGAACGCCGCGATGGGACCGAACCGCGTGCTGGTCCTCCTCGGCGTCGTCGTGGCGGCCCTGAACGTCCGGGCGTACCGGCGGCGGCTGGGCCCGATGTTCAAGACGCCGATCGTCGCCTTCGGCGTGCTCACGCTGGTGCTGTTCGTCCTGAACGAGAACCTGGGACGGCCGATCATGCCGGCGGTCGATCTCGAGCCGGTGGGCGTGCTGATCTTCGTCACGGCCCTCGCCTACGGCGTGGTCGGCACCGTGTTTCGCAGCGAGACGGAGCTGCTGACCGTCCAGCGAGAGCTGGAGACGGCGCGGCAGATCCAGATGTCGCTGCTGCCGCGGACGCCGCCGCGCGTCAGGGGGCTCGACGTCGCCGTCCGCTACCTGCCGATGACGGCGGTGGCCGGGGATCTCTACGACTTCGTCGAACTGGGAGACGGCCGCGTGGGCATCCTGGTGGCCGACGTCTCGGGGCACGGCATTCCGGCGGCGCTGGTGGCGTCGATGGTGAAGCTGGCCTTCACCACGCAGGCCCGTCACGCACACGATCCGGCGCGCGTCCTGACGGCCATGAACGCGGCGCTCGCCGGCCAGCTGGAACGGGGATTCGTGACGGCGGTCTACGCCGTGATCGATACCGGGCGTCGCACGATGACCGCGGCGAATGCGGGCCATCCGCCGCTTCTGGTCGGACGCGCGGATCGTGGCGTCGAGGAGCTGTCCGCGCACGGCCTGATGCTCGGCGTGGTGCCCGATGCGTCGTACACGAACACGGAACTCGAACTGCTGGCGGGCGACCGCATCCTGTTCTACACGGATGGCGTGACGGAGGCGCGTAATCCCGAGGACGAGTTCTTCGACGATGACCGTGTAAAGGCGTGGCTGACGAGTGCGGGCGAGCCGGAGGCCGGGCCGCTCGCGGATGCGGCGCTCGACGCGCTCGCGCGCTGGCGCGGGCGGGAGACCTTCGAGGACGATGTGACGTTCGTGATCGCCCGCGTGGCGCCGGCGTGAGCGGCAGGCGTCAGTTGCGCTCGCGCCAGCCGGCTTCTTCGAGGGAGGCGATCTCGATGTCGATCATCAGCCGGGCCTGCTCGACGCGATGCCAGTCCGTGTAGGAGGCATGACGGCGGACGCGGCCGTCCTGCTCGGTCGTGATCTGCCAGCCACCGTTCTCTTCGTGACGGATGGCATAGCGGCGGACGTGGTCGTTGTGTTCGAGGGTTCGGGCAAACATGAAGCACCTGTCGTGGGCCGCACGAAGGACAGCTCGTGCGCTGCTCAATGCAGCACGGGGCGTGCCAGGGGCCGGGAGCGAGATCCTACCCGGAAATGGCCCTGCGATGAACCTCATCCGGCAGGGATCCAAAGATCGGGCGAAAAGTCCGCAGGGACGCTGCATTTGTTCGCGCGCGGGCGGAGTGGCCCGACCGCGCCTCGGGCGTTCCGGCTGCTGGCAGCGGGCACGTCACTTGCTGCAGAATCGAGAGGAGGATCGCATGTCGCCTCATCTCCAGTGGATCCGGACTCGCCGCCTGCCGATGCTGTGTGTGCTCGCCGTCGCCACCATTCTGACGACCGGTGTGGTGTCGGCTCAGCAGGATCTCCAGAAGCAGGCCGAAAAGAAGATCAACGTCATGGACGCCGCCCGCCACATCGGCGAGACGATGTGGGTGTGCGGCGACGTGGTGGCGACACGCTACGATCGGACCAGCATCGGGATGCCGACGTTCCTGCTGTTCGGTCAGGGCTATCCGAGCACGCCGCCGGCCTTCACCGTGGTGATCTGGGACAAGGACCGCGGGCTGTTCCCCTGGCCGCCCGAGGAGCACTATCACGGCCAGAACGTCTGCGTCGGCGGGACGATCACGAAGGACAAGCTGGGCGTGCCGGAGATCTTCGCCACCGCCCCGAAGCAGATCGAGGAACAGAAGAAGCCGCAGCAGTAGCCCGCAGCCTGTCGCCCGTCGCCGCTGATTGACGTCCCTGCCCGGGGGCCCTAGAGTGGCCCCCGCGGCGCGCCGCCCTGGCGCGCCCGCCTCACTGGAGACACGACGATGGTGAAGCTGGGACGGGCAGTGGCGTGCGCGGCGCTGATGGCGGCGACGGCGGGTCCGGCAGGCGCGGCCTCCGCCGCGAAGAAGCCGGCCCGCGACCGCGTGATGATGATCGACATGACGACCTTCGAGGTGCGCGACGCCATCGCCGCCGGCAAGACGACGGTGCTGGTGTTCAACGGCAGCATCGAAGAGACCGGCGCGGCGGTCGTCCTCGGCAAGCACGTCTACAAGGCGCAGTACATCGGCGAGCGGATCGCGCGCGAACTCGGCAACGCGCTCGTCGCACCCGTGATGCCGTTTGCGCCGACCGGCGAGGAGCTCGACAAGTTCCCCGGCACGATCGACCTGAGCCCGGCGACCTTCTCGGCGGTGAATGCCGAGGTCGTGGCCAGCCTGGTCCGCAGCGGCTTCAAGTACATCATCCTGATGGGCGATCACGGCGGCAACCAGGAGCCGTTGCAGAAGCTCGCCCCCGAGCTCGACGCGAAGTACCGCCCGCAGGGGGTGCGCGTGTTCTTCTCGGGCGACGAGTACGCGAAGGCCGATGCCGAAGTGGAGCAGTACCTCGAGGCGCATCACTTCCCGCCGAGCAACCACGGCGGCGTGGCCGACACGTCCGAACTGTGGGCCACCGGCCCCGGTCACGTGCGCGCCGACAAGCTCGCCATGGGCGACCCGGTGAATCGCACGGGCGGCGACGTGCACCTGGGCCCGAGCGGCATCGAGGGCGACCCGCGGCGCTCGTCGCCCGCGCTCGGCCGCCTGTTCGATCAGATCAAGATCCGCGACGGCGTCGCCGAGATCCGGAAGCTCGTCGCCGAGGCGAAAGCCGGGGCGCGCTGACGCTCTCCCCCGTGGCATGTCTCTGGCACTCCGTTTCGCGACCGCTCCAGCCCATGGCGAGCTGCAGCCCGGATTCAGCGGGTTGGGCCGCAGCGCTGTCGGCGGCCGCGGAACAACGGGCGGAGGAGTGCGGAGATTTCAGCGATGGAGATGCGGGGCCTGGGTCGGGTCCGGGTCGGGACGTCGGGCTGGCATTACGCCCACTGGGTGGGGCCGTTCTATCCCGAGGAGACCAGGCCGTCGCAGATGCTCGCGTGGTACGTCCGCTCGTTCGATACGGTTGAAATCAACAACACGTTCTACCAGCTGCCGGCGGCGCCGACCGTGCGGCGCTGGCGCGAAGAGGCGCCGGAGGGCTTCGTCTTCGCCTGCAAGGCGAGCCGGTACCTGACGCACCTGAAGAAGCTCGACGTGTCGCGCCGCAGCATCGTCCGGTTCTTCCGCGTGGTGGAGCTGCTCGGCGACCGGCTCGGTCCGATCCTCTTCCAGCTGCCGCCGCACTGGCACCAGGACCTGGAGCGGCTGCGGACCTTCCTCGCGCGGTTGCCGGAAGGACACCGATATGCGTTCGAGTTCCGCGACGAGACGTGGATTGCGCCGGCGGTGACCGATCTGCTGCTGGCGCACCACGCGGCGTGCTGTGCCTACGAGTTCGCCGGACGCCGGCCGGAGGTGCCGGTGACGGCCGACTTCATGTACGTCCGGCTGCACGGACCGGGCGGCGCGTACGAGGGACGGTATCAGGAAGCGACGCTGAGCGCCTGGGCGGAGCAGATTGCGGACTGGCGTCGCGGCGGGCGCGAGGTGTACTGCTACTTCGACAACGACGAGCAGGGGTACGCCGCAGCCGACGCGCTGCGGCTGAAAGAGAAGCTGGGCCTCTAGCCTGGCGCCGCGCCGCGCGCGCTGGCAGTGCCGGCGCGCCTTCCTGCGGACCCCATCCCTGTCTGTACAATGAGGCGATTGCACGGATTGGAGGCAGCGATGACCGAGGGAGCAGCGGCGGCGGAGCAGTTGCGGCAGGTGTACGAGGGGCCGGCCTGGCACGGGCAGAGCCTGCGCGAGCTGCTCGAGGGGGTCGACGCCGCGATGGCCGCCGCGCGGCCGGCGGGCGACGCGCACTCGATCCAGGAACTGGTGGGGCACGTCGTGGTGTGGGAGGACATCTGCCGGCGGCGGCTCGGCGGGCAGGTGGTTCCGCATCCGCCGGCGGCGCAGGACTTCCCGCAGGTCGCCGCGGGTGAGGCGGCGTGGCGCGAGCTGCTCGAGCGGCTGGACGCGGGAAACCGGCGGCTGCGCGAGGCGATCGCCGCCCTTCCGGACGCGCGGCTGCAGGAGATCGTGCCGGGGAAGGAGTACACGGTGGATTCGCTCATCCACGGCATCGCCTTCCACGCGACGTATCACGGCGGGCAGATCGGGTTGCTGAAGAAGATGTTCAGCGCCTGACTACTCGAGCCCCGAGTCCCGAGAGTGTTAGCATCTCCCCATGCGCCGTCTCTGGCTCTGGCTTCCGCCGGCCGTGTACATGGGCTTCATCTTCTATCTGTCGTCGCAGGCGAACCCGCTGCCGATCCTCACGCTGCACGTCTGGGACAAACTGCTGCACGCGACCGAATACGCCGGGCTGGGCGTGCTGCTCCTGCGCGCCTTCAAGGGTGAGGGGCTGACGTGGCGGACGGCCGTGCTGCTCACGGTGCTGCTGACGAGTCTCTATGGCGCCAGTGACGAGTGGCACCAGTCGTTCGTCCCCGGGCGCGATTCGGAAGTGACCGACTGGTACGCCGATACGACCGGCGGCGGCCTCGGCGCGACGGCCGGTTTCCTGCTGGCGTGGCTCCCGATGCAGATCGGCCGGGCGGAAGAGGTGCTCGCGGAGCGCGAGCGCAGACCGCCGACGACATGATCGGGTGAGGCACGACCTCGCGTCCGGCGCCACCCGCGTGCCGTGATCCAAGGGTCGCGTAGGGGCGGCCTGACGTCGCGACTGCACCGGAATGGCGGCCCCTGGAAACACCGTCCACGCCGTTGCGGCTAGGCGTCCGCCCTCAATCCACTCGTGTCCTTCCAGCCGTACGCCACCGCCTCGAGGCGGATCCCCGCGATCTCCAGCTGCCGGCGTCCTGCGGCCCGTCCACCGAGCGCTTCGTAGAACTGTCGCGCGCCAGCGTTCTTCGCGAGCACCCAGACGATCATCGAAGAGAGTCTGCGTTCGGCCAGCCCGGCTGCGACGGCGCGGGCGAGCGCCGACCCGATCCCCTGCCGCTGACTCGCTCGGCGCAGGTAGATCGCCTGCAGCTCGCCAGTGTACCGCCGGTGGCCGCGGCGGTTCGGCCCGCCGACGGCGAAGCCGATGATGCCGTCCGCGCCTGCGGCGACGTGGACGAAGAGGCCGCTCTGGCGGTCGGCGACGAGCCTCTGCCAGCGGCTGGCGTCTTCATGGATCGAGAGGCGGGCGAGGAACGAGGCGGGCAGGATGCCGGTGTACGTATCCTGCCATGCGGCCACGTGCACGCGGGCGATCGCATCGGCGTCGGCCGGCGTCGCCAGTCGCAGGCGGGGGCCGAACGGGGCAGGGGCGTCGGCGGCCATGGGGTTCCGCGGTCGGGCGGGGTTCGCCGGTATAGTAGCGCGTATGGACCCGAGCTACGAGGAGCTGATGCAGGCCGCCCTGGACGAGGCGCGTCGCGCCGAGGCGCTGGGCGAGGTGCCGGTGGGCGCCGTCCTGACGATGGACGGGACCATCGTGGCGCGGGGCTTCAACCATCCGATTGCGGCGCACGACCCGACGGCGCACGCCGAGATCGTCGTCCTGCGGGCGGCCGCCCAGGCGGTGGGGAACTACCGGCTGACGGGGGCGACGCTCTGCGTCACCGTGGAGCCCTGCCTGATGTGCGTCGGGGCGCTGGTCCACGCGCGGATCGGGACCGTCGTCTACGGAGCGCCCGAGCCGAAGACCGGGGCGCTGGTGTCGGCCGTGCGGGCGCTGGAGATCCCGGGGCTGAACCACCGGTTCGAGGTGGTGGGCGGGGTGCGGGAGGGCGAGTGCCGGGCGCTCCTCCAGGCGTTCTTCAAGGAGCGGCGGGGCCGTGTATAATTGGAGGGTTAGCCCACCGAGACCGATGCGGAGAGGTACCGAAGTGGTCGTAACGGGGGCGCCTCGAAAGCGTCTTGTCGGGTAACCGGCACGTGGGTTCGAATCCCACCCTCTCCGCCATAATAGCGTCAATAACTTACGGCGATTTGCCAAGTTTATCGGGCAATAGCGGGCAATTGCGCTACAATGGGGCGTGGCGCTAAATCTCTACCGGCGGCACCGACAAGCCTGCGAAGCCGGCCTTCCCTTCGACTCCCGCTCCGGCGAGTTCGAGGAACGAAAACGGGGCTGGAAGAAGTGCGCCTGCCTGATTTTCGCGTCCGGGACTCTAGCTGGGAAGTTCTCTCGTCGGTGTCTTGAGACGAGCGATTGGGACAAGGCTCGCCGAGCCGCCGACATCTACGAGACTCGTGGCTCCTGGGGCGATCCGCCGGTCGCACCGGTACCTCGCGAACCGCCTCGTGAAAACACCCGTGTCTCGGTCGTGCAAGCCTGCCTGACCTTTCTCAGCAGCCGCGAAGCGGCCGGCCTGGCATCCGCCACCCTTCGGAAATACCGAACTTTCACGAAGCAGATCACGGCCTACGCGGAGAACAAAGGATACGTGTTCCTCGATCAGGTCACCCCGGATGATATCGATCGGTTCTGGGCGACTTGGAAGCTCGGCGCGCGGACCAAAGGGAAGCGCCTAACGACACTACGTGGGTTCTTCCGCTTTTGCGTCAATCGCAAATGGATTCCCGAGTCGCCGGTGACGGCTGATATCAAAGCGCCAGTCGGGTCGAGCAAGGCGGCGAACAAAGCCCCATTCAGCGATGATGAGATTCAGCGCATCTTGGCGGCCTGCGACGACGTGAAAGTCGAGTGGAAGAACGAGACGGGAACAGGCATCTGGACCGGAGAAGACGTCAAGGACCTGATCTGGCTCATGCTCTACACGGGGTACAGGATTTCTGATGCGACGTTGTTTAGCATGAGGCGGCTGCGAGGAAACCACATC
>JAGWRA010000191.1 GCA_028876655.1 Acidobacteriota bacterium
CAGTTGCCGCCCCCCTCCGCCGCGAGGTCCACGATCACCGCGCCGTTCTTCATGCCGTCGACCTGCGCCCGGCTGATCAGCTTCGGCGCCGGCCGGCCCGGCACGGCGGCCGTCGTGATCACCACGTCGGCCTGCTGGATGTGGCGCGTCAGCGCCGCCGCCACCGTCTGCTTCTCCTCGGCCGTCAGCTCGCGCGCGTAGCCCCCTTCGCCGCGGGCGTCGACGCCGGTATCGACGAACTTCGCGCCGAGCGAGGCGGCTTCCTCGCGCGTCTCGGGACGCACGTCGTAGCCCTCGACCACCGCGCCGAGGCGCCGGGCCGTGGCGATCGACTGCAGCCCCGCCACGCCGAGCCCCATCACCAGCACGGTCGCCGGCCGCAGCGCGCCCGTCGCCGTCGTCATGCGCGGCAGGATGCGCGGCAGCTTCGTGCCGGCCAGCAGCACCGCATAGTAGCCCGCGAGCGCCGCCTGGCTCGACAGCGCGTCCATCGCCTGCGCGCGCGTAATCCGCGGCACCAGCTCCATGGCGAAGCAGGTGATCCGCCGGTCGCGGAGCGCCTTCACCAGCGCCGGCTCGCGGTTGGCGTGGACGAACGAGAGGAGCACCGCCCCCTCCTTCATCGCCCCGACGACCTCGAGCGGCGGCGGCTGCACCGCCAGCACCACGTCGGCCCCCGCCACCAGATCCCGCACGTCGCCAGTGACGGTCACGTTCCGATAGGCCGTGTCCGGCAGGCTCACCCCGTCGCCGGCCCCGGCCTGCAGCTGGACCTCGCCCCCCAGCTTCACCAGCTTGTCGACGACGGCCGGCACCATCGCCACGCGCCGTTCGCCGTCCCGTGTCTCCTTCAGTACCGCGACTCTGAATGCCATCGAACGCTCCCTGGATCCGCCGCTGCCCGACGGTCTCCCGCCGGCCCGTCAGCCACGCCCGCCGCCGCCCCTGCCGGGTCGACGATCACACCCGCCGCCCGAGGCCCTGGTCCGGATGCGGACTGGACCCGGCCGGCGACGGGTGACTGCCATCTGGCGCTGGGTGCCGCCGGGAGGCCCCGGACGGCCGCACGGGCAGGCGCACTAACTATATTTGATAGGTCGGCAGATCGGGACCCCTGTGTGAGCCCGAAGCCGCCGCCCCGCGAAAATCGCCGGTCCGGCCCCCACAGGCCGCCAGGCCGCGGTGCGCGCCGCCCCGGTCGTGGTCGATCGTCGGGCGGGCTCGCCCGCCGGCCGGACCGTGCCCGCGGACCGCATTCTGACCGGCAGCGGCGGGTGTGTCAAAAGCGGGCGAGCGGAGCGGTCATCTCCCCGGCGCCGCGGCCTCGAACGGCAGGCTCAGGCCGAACGGCAGGTACGCCAGCTTGTCGTGATCCACGAATGGATAGACACCGGGACCGGGAATCCGGAACTCGAGGATCGCCCCTGACCCGGCCGGCACACCCCAGGTCTGGATGTCGTGCACCCAGGTCGTCCCGAGCGAGACCCGATCGAAGATGTCGCCGATGACGTGTGCCGACGCGACGTGCGGGCCGACGTTGACGAAGTAGATGCGGATGAGGTCTCCGGGGGCCACCTGAACCGGCGCGTTGCCGAGACGGCCGTTGAACATCGAGAACGTCTCGTCGTTGTGCTGGCTCCTGGTCGAATCGGTCCCCGGAATGAAGCCGTGCGCGTCCGGCGTGCCGTACACCGCGTCCTCGACGACCACCAGCTCGCGGGCCGGCCGCAACGGCCGGTCGCGCGGGTACACGATCATCGCCCCATGCAGGCCGCTCTTGATGTGGAAGTCGGTCACCGGACCGGCCGAGCAGTGATACAGGTAGACTCCCGGGGTGTCGGCCACACCGCTCACCGTGAGCGTGGTCCCCGGCGCCGTCGGCCCGAAGCGGCGGGCGTCCATCCGGAAGGCATGGGTGTCGAACCCGTGCGACGTCTCACCGTGATTGTGGACGCGGACGGTGACCGTGTCGCCCTCGCACACCTCCAACGTCGGGCCCGGCAGCCGCCCGTTGTACGTCCAGGCCCGGAAGCTGAGCCCCAGGCCCAGGTCGAACGTCGCGGTTTCGGTGACGGTCAGGTCGAACGTCTTCTGCCGGGATCCGGCACACGTTTCCCGCTGGCCGGCGAGCGCGGGCATGGCGGCGGTGCGCAAGCCGCCGGCAGCCGTTCCCGTCCCCGTACGGGTCGAGCCCGATGGAGCGCAGCCGGTGCAGAGCACCGTCGCGACGACCAGACCTGTGATCGAGTAGCGCACGATGGGTGGTGTCGGCTCAGGCGGCCGGCCGTGGCCGCAGCCGTCGGGCGAAAATGGGGCGGGCGACGGTCTTCGCCACCTTCCGGAACGCCTCGTACCGGTAGAACCCGAAGTCGCGCCGCGCCAGCAGCGCCGCATCGTCGGGGTTCACGACGAGGCTGACTTCGATGTTCGGCGCCGCGCCGATCGGCAGCCAGTGCCGGCGGCAGGCGTCGTAGACGTACTCCATCACGTGGCGCATCCCCTCGTAGGAGGGCGACGGCCACGCCTCCATGTCGGCCCCCTGCGTCGGCCGGAAGATGCACACGGTCGGGAACGCACCGAGGTCGGTAATGACGTCGATCCCCTGCAGCGTCCGCTCGATCGGTTCGATGCCGGCGATGATCTCACCCGACACCGACCCGCGCGGCATCCGCTTCGCGCAGTAGGCCATCGCGTCCAGGAACAGCTGCTGGCCGTGCACCCGCGCCTTGCCGGGGCAGATCCGGCCGAACCACGCGGGGTCGAAGAACTCGAGGCAGAAGGAGATGTGATCGATGCCGGCGTCGATGAGCGCGTCGTACCTCGAGAAGTCGCGCTCGGGCGCCAGCTGCACGCCGACGAGCAGGCCGACCTCTTCCTTGATCGCGCGGACGTACGGCAGCGTGAACTCGATCCCCTTCGTCCCCTGGAACCCGCCGTTCAGGTGGACGAACGTCACGCCCGACTCGTCGCGCGCCGCCCGGCAGGTCTCGACCACGTCGGCAATGCTCTTGTCAGCCTCCTCGGCGTCGCCGACGTTCTGGCCTGTCGTGCAGAAGCGGCAGTTGAGCGCCGGCCGGTAGTTCCAGAACGCGCAGACCATGCTGACGTAGATGCCGAGGTAGGTCCCCTGCAGCACGCCGACCCGGCTCATCGGGACGCCCTGCGAGGTCTGGCGCGCGTACCAACCCGGTTCCTGCGGCAGCCGGACCGGGTAGTGCAGGTCGAACCGCTCGTCGACGATCTCGTACCCCTGGGCAGGGCCGCCAGTCAGCCGGTACGGGGAGTCGTGCGCGAAATTCTCCACGACCGGGACATTCACCCAGATCTCGTCCTTGATCCGGGACCCCGTCGGCAGCACCACTTCCAGACCGGATCCCAGACCCGCTCGCGTCCGGGACACGCCCCGGACCCCCGCCAGCGATACCTCGTCGGGCACCCGCATCCCGCTGCAGAACAGGTCGATCTCGAGCTCACAGGCATTCAGGCGCATGGCGGTCCTCGGACAGCGGCCGATCCTCCTGGCGCAGGATACCGCGGGAGCTGGCCGTGGGCCATGATCCCGGTCATACGCCCGGACCCCGAAGTCTCTGCAAACTCGT
Organism: Acidobacteriota bacterium; assembly: GCA_028876655.1. Classification (GTDB taxonomy): domain Bacteria; phylum Acidobacteriota; class Vicinamibacteria; order Vicinamibacterales; family CAVVIG01; genus JAGWRA01. The sequence continues at coordinate 3,600 of JAGWRA010000191.1, forward strand.
CGCCAGCACGCGCGGTCGGGGGCCTGACGGCTGTCATACCGTCAGGGCGGCATCCGGTGGATAGTCGAGGCAGGCCGGGTTCGGACGACCGTCCGGCCGCAGACCCCGGAGGGCCCCGTGACTCAGCCATTGGCCGTCGACTTCGACCGCGCCCCGTTCCTGGTGATCTGGGAGGTGACGCGCGCCTGCGCGCTCGCCTGCGTCCACTGCCGCGCCGACGCCATCGCGCGCCGCGATCCCCGCGAGCTCACCACGCCCGAGGCGTTCGCCCTGATCGACCAGCTGCAGGCGTTCGCGCCGGCCCGGCCGCTGTTCGTCCTGACGGGCGGCGACCCCATGCGGCGCCCCGACCTCGCCGCCATCGTCCGCTACGCGCACGACGCCGGCCTGACCGTGGCGCTGACGCCCAGCGGGACCGCAGCCGCCACCCACGCGCGGCTGGCGGAGCTGAAGGCGGCCGGCCTGTCACGGATCGCGGTGAGCCTGGACGGACCGGACCCGGAGACCCACGATGCGTTCCGGCGCGTCCGCGGGTCGTACGCCAACACGATGAAGATCATCGACAGCGCCCTGGCGCTCGACCTGCCGCTGCAGATCAACACGACCGTGAGCCGCATGACGCTCCCGCACCTCGATGCGATGGCGGCCCGCGTGGCGGAGTGGCCGCTGGCGCTCTGGGCGGCGTTCTTCCTCGTGAAGACCGGGCGCGGCGCCGCCCTCGATCAGGTCAGCCCCGAAGAGTGCGAGGGGGTGCTGCACCGCCTCTACGACCTCTCGCAGTCGGTCCCCTTCGGCATCAAGACGACGGAGGCGCCGCAGTTCCAACGGGTGATCTGGCAACGTGACCAGGCGGGCGGAGGCACGGGGCGAGGCGGGGCGGCCACCGGGCGACGGCCGCTGCGCGCGCCGCGCAGCGTCGGCGACGGCAAGGGCTTCGTCTTCATCGATCACGTCGGGGAGATCTGTCCGAGCGGCTTCCTGCCGGTCCGCTGCGGCAACGTCCGGACCGACAGCCTGGCGACGGTCTATCGCACGCACGGCGTCTTCACGCGCCTGCGCGATCCCGACGCGCTCGGCGGCAAGTGCGGCCGCTGCCGCTTCCGGGAGATCTGCGGGGGGTCGCGTTCGCGCGCCTACGCGGCGACCGGGGCGATCACCGCCTCCGATCCGCTGTGCGTGTACCAGCCGGGGCCCACGGTCGAGCCGCTGGTCGAGCCGGAGGCGCTCAGTACTTCTTCCAGGTGAAGGAATCGAGCATATAGTCGCCGACGGTGAACAGCGTGCTCTTCTTCAGGTGCCGGTCGTAGTGGATGGCGGTGCCGCCGGCATCGTCGAGGGTGCCGGCAATCACGGCGCCGTACCAGTCCGTACCGCCCGTAAACCTGATGGCGGCGTTTGGCGCGTAGACGACGGCGGCCGTCTGCGCGTTCCCCGTCAGCTTCACCGTCCCCGTTCCCGCATAGTCGATCTGCAGCAGCGACGGATCCATCGTCGCGTTGGTCACCGAGCCGCCGCTGAAGTCGATTGGCGTCGACTGCCCGCTGCCGTCGACGTTCAGCACGACCGGCCCGGAGTCGATGACCAGCGTCGCATTGCCGTTCAGCTCGATGCTGTTGAGGCTGTAGGTCCCGGCGCTCAGGTGGAGCTCCGCGCCGGAGGTGACGTGGATGTTGCCGTAGCTGCCGGGCGGCAGCACGGTGTCGCTGTTGATCGACACGCTGGTCGTCGGTGGCGGGGGGTTCGGCAGGTCCGGCGTCCGGTAGTTCACCGGCTGCGGCAGTTCGATCGTGCCGCCGGTGACGGTGGAGTTCCCGTTGCTGGTCCAGGCCGTGATCGTCGAACCGCACTTGCCGACGCCCGTACGCGGCGTCGAGAGGCTGCCGTTGATCGTGGTGGTGCTGCCGCTCGACGTCAGGTTGCCGTTCGAGCCGATGTCGCCGCCGTAGGTCTGCGTCACCACCTTGCCGCCCGAGTAGGTGATCGCCGTCGAGTCGTAGCTGTCGGTCGCGCCGCCGCCGGAGAAGCCGAGCGACGCACAGCCGTTGTTGGTGGAGAAGGCCGCGTAATTGAACGCCGGCACGACCTGCTGCTCCAGCGTGGCCTCGACCTGCACCTGGGCCTTCGGCTGGTTCACGATCGTCCCGACCGACGAGAGCCGCCAGGTCTGGATGGTCACCGGCGTGGTCGCGCCGACCACCGTCACCTGCCCCATCGACAGCAGCCGGGCCGACGCCGCGTAGCCCACGCTGTCGCGCCCGGCGCTCAGCGTCCCCTGCGCACTTCCGGTGAAGGCAGTGCTGACCGACGCGACCGGGTAGTTGGCCGTCACGTCGCTCCGTGCGGACAGCACGACGGCCTGGTCGTTCAGGACCGCCACGACGGGTGACACGCTGACGTCGTAGGCGGCGATCAGGTCGGTCCCCGTGGTGCTCGGCGCCGTATAGCCGTTCAGCAGGAAGTTCGCCGCCTTGTTGATCCCCGACTCGGCCGCGTAGCGCGCCTGCGTCATCTCCCGGTAGTTCTGGCTCGACCAGGTCTCGGTCTGCGAGACGAACGCGAGCGACGCCACCAGCGCCGACAGCACCAGCGTCATCAGCAGCGCCAGAATCAGCGCGATGCCCCGTTCGCCCGATCGTGCGGTCGGATCCATCGGTCCCGGCTCCTTCGGCTACGGCAGCAGGTTCTGCACGGTGGCCGGCATCGGCTGCACCCGGCTCGTGTCGCCGAGGCTCGCCATCTCCCACACGTCGAACACGTTGCGCGGCGAGATGTTCAGCAGCGCCGCGGTCTCGGTCTGGTACTGGTTGGTGATCGGATCCTTGCGCTGCGTCTGCACGGTGAGCGTCACCGCCACGTCCACCACGTACGTGTCGGTGCCGACGGTCTTCTGCTGGTACGAGAAACAGGGGGTGCCGTTCGGGTTCGGCAGCACGTTGGTCAGCAGGATGTCGCTCGCCGTCAACGCCGGCTTGGAGGCCGCGTCGAACGCCATCTCGTTGCGGTACAGCAGGCCGGCGGCGGTGTCGCAGGTGTATTCGATGTACACCATGTTGCCGTCGTCGTTGACGTCGCCGTAGAGCTTCAGGACCGTCCCGCTCGATCCGTTCGTCGCCGTGGTCGGTACGATGCCGCTGGCGAATCCGCCGGCCGCGTTCACCGGCACGCCGGACGCGTGCGCCCGGATGAAGCTGGCCGTGATCGAGTTCGAGGCGGTGTTCACGGTCGTCGCCGTCACCGTCTCCAGGTTCGCACCGGTGTCGACGACGAGCTGCTCGCCGGCGAACATGCCGGCCACCGACGAGACGGTGACAGTGGACGTCCCCGCCGACGGCACGCTGCTCGTGAGCGTGACCGAGGCCGGCAGCGTCACCGAACCGGCCTGCCCGATCTCCTGCTGCAGCAGCTCGATCGCCCCGCGGACGCCGCCGTGCATCGCCGCGCGGTTGGAGATGCCGTTCTGCATCTGCGTCAGCTTCTGGATGCCGACCATCATGCTGCCCGAGATCACCAGCAGCACGGCCGTCGCGACCATCAGCTCGATCATCGAGAAGCCGGCGTCGCCCGCGCACGCTGCCCGCCGATCGTGGCCCATCGGATGCACCGTCATCACCTCAGAACGGGTACGTCTTGAGCGCCGTCACGGTCGCCTGCGGCGTCTCGCCCGCGTTGCCGACGCTGTGCGCCACGATCACCGTGACCGTGATCTGCTTCAAATTCGTGGCCGGGCTGGTGATCTGCCAGGCCCGCTCGTAGAACCAGCCGGACGGCGGCGTCGTCCCCGTGGCGGCGAGCAGCGTGCCGCTCTCGTCGAGGTAGTCGACGTAGCCCGCCACCGGTGCCGTCGGATCGCTGCTGCCGCCGACCGCCAGCCCCGTGCCTCCCGAGTCGGTGGCCGGGAAGACGGTCGTGTCGCTCGTCGTGTTGCCCCAGGCGAGCGCCAGCAACTGCTCCATCTTGTCCTGCCCGTACTGTGTCGCGCGGGCGGCCAGGTGCCCCTGGTTCTCGGTCGTCGAGGTCGCGAACATGCCCATCGGCAGCAACCCGATCGTGACCACGATCAGGATGCCGGTGGCGATCATCGTCTCGAGCAGGCTGATGCCGGCCTCCGAGCGGCGGGCCGGACGGCCGGACGAGGGCGCGTGCAGGTCTGTGCTCACCGGAATCCTCACTGATTCGACCAGGTCGCCGCGGAGGCCGGACTCCACCAGAAGCGCGTCAGCCCCGTCGCAGACACCGTCGTGCCGTACACGGCCGTGCCGTCGGTGAGGTAGATCGCGTCGACGCCGGTGGGCGTTCCGGTGTCGTCGATCGGCACGCCGCGCGAGTTGAACACCACGCAGGCGGTGTTGCCGATGGCCGTGCCGGTGTCGTCCTCGCACATGGGCGCCTGCGCGATCGTCCCCTGCGTGTTCGGCGGCGCGGCGGCCAGGCTGCCGAAGCCGAAGGTGACGCCCGACGACAGCGTCTGCGTGCCCCCTTCGGTCACCCAGCCCGGCGTGCCGGTCTTCTGCCACGTCTGCATGTAGTACGTGTTGTCGCTCAGGTCGACGAACACGCGCGCGTGCGTGAAGTCGGAGGCCGCCCGCATCTTGGCCAGCGCGATGTAGTTCGCGATGCCCCGCGCATCGCCGCCGGAGCGGACGCTCTCGACCGTCCGCTGCGTGACCGGCACGACCATGGCCGTCACGACCACCAGCACACCCACGACGGCCAGCATCTCCACCATCGAGAAGCCGCCCTGGTCTCCGACGAGGGCACGGGCGGGACGAGTGATGAGTGCTCGCATGACTCCAGTCACCGGGAAGACGTGCAGCAAGCGGCCTGCCATGCCTGATTCTGCCCGAAGAACGCACGATAACACGAATTGAATCAGCCTGTTATGGCATTGCCCCAAAGAACAGAGCGACCACGACGGCTCAACCACAAAAACGTCGCCCGGCGCACGATTCTGCCGGACCCCTTCGCCTAATCGGCCGCCCGCCGGCCGGACCCGAATGAGCCGATGCGCTGCCGCGTTCCGCCGTTCCTGTGTAACGGCCCCGCTTCGCCCGCTCCTCGAACACGCTATGCTGGATGGACCTGTCTATTTCAGTCGGTCCCTCGACCGGTGCCCCGGCATCGGCTCACTCGTGGAGGGCAGAGATGAAGAGTCTGCGGTTCCTTCGGTCCGTGGCTGTGCCGGCTGTTCTGGCGGCAGGATTGTGCGGCCTCGTGGCGGCCCCGGCCGCCGCCCAGGGGTACGGGTTGTACGAGCAGGGCGCCTGCATGATGGCGCGCGCCGGCGCCGGCGTGGCGGCGCCGTGCAGCGACGGCTCCGCCATCTTCTACAATCCGGCGGGCCTGGCTCTCGACGGGCGGGCCGAGGCCAGCCTGGGGGGGACCGCGATCGCGCCGCGGGGGACGTTCACCAACGACAGCACCAGCCGTGTGAGCACCCTCAGCCCGAACACGTACTTCGCCCCGACGATCTACGCCGCCATGCCGTGGCACCGGGCCGTCGTCGGCCTCGGCCTCTTCGCCCCCTACGGCCTCACCTCCGAATGGCCGACCACTGCCGAGGGGCGGTTCGTGGGGTACAAGAGCTCGGTCAAGAGCTTCTACATCCAGCCGACGTTCGCCTTCCGGGCGACCGACCGGGTGATGTTCGGTGTGGGCCTCGACATCACCCACATGAGCGTCGAGCTGAACCGGCGCCTCGACCTCTCCTCGCTCCCGATCCCCGGAGCTGGCGGCCTGACGTTCGCAGCGCTCGGCGTGCCTCAAGGGACGGATTTCGCCGACTTGTCGCTGACGGGCAGTGGCAACCATGCCGGCGCGCACGTCGGATTCCTGATCAAGGCGAACAAGCAGTGGTCGTTCGGCGGCCGGTACCTGTTCCGCCAGACGGTCTCGGTCAGCAACGGCGAGCTGGCCACGCGGCAGATCGCCACCGGGCTGAGGACGCCGGTGCCGCTGCCGGGAGTCCCGGCGGGGACGCCGATCGACGCCCTGCTGGCGTCAGAGTTCGGCGCCGGCGCGGTGCTCGGGCCGCAGACCGCCACGACGTCGCTGCCGCTGCCCGATCAACTCGTGCTCGGGGGGGCGTATCAGGCCTCGAAGGAACTGCGGCTCTTCGTCGACTACCAGTTCACCCACTGGAGCCTGTTCAAGCAGCTCGTGATCACCAACGCGGTGGCGCCGGCGACCGTGCTGTACGGCAACTGGAAGGACACCCACGGGGTCCGGATCGGCGGCGAGTACACGCTGCCGGACCGCGTCGTCTTCCGCGCGGGCTTCGACGCGCACACGGCCGCCGAACCCGACCAGTCGGTGACGCCGATCCTGCCGGAGGCGCCGCGGCGCGAGGTCGCAGCCGGCGTCGGCGTGCCGATCGGCAGCCTGCGCGTCGACTTCGCCTACATGTACGTGCACCAGAGCGATCGGGCGGGCCGCTCGATCGACACCGGTGCGATACCGCCCACGGTGGCGCTGAACAACGGCCTGTACCACTACTACGCGAACCTGTTCGGGGTGTCGCTGGTGCTGGGCTTCTGACATCCGGGCGCCGGGCAGCCGTATGCGGCTGCCCGGCGAACTCTCGAGCCGCGTGGCAACCCGGGCTTGGGGACGGCCGCGGATGGCGCGGGCATCAGGCACGCGTCAGATGTTCAGCAGGTGCGCCACCGACTCCGGGGCCTGCGCCGCCGTCTCACCCTGCATCACGATGCGGCCCCCGCGCATCACGTAGAACCGCTCCCCAACCGACCAGGCGAAAGCGAGATACTGCTCGACCAGCAGGACCGCCACCTTCAGCTCGCGGCGGATCACCGCGAGGGCGTCCGCGATCTGCTGGACGACCGACGGCTGAATCCCCTCGGTCGGCTCGTCGAGAATCAGCAGGCGGGGCCGGGTAACCAGCGCCCGTCCGATGGAGAGCTGTTGTGCTTCCCCGCCGCTCAGCAGGCCGGCTTTCCGGCCGCGTAACCGGTCCAGCACGGGGAAGATCTCGAAGACGTGACCAGGGACCGTGCCGCCGCCGCCCGGGCGGCCTCTCAGTGCGGCGAGCCCGAGCTCCAGATTCTCCTCGACGGTCAGGTGCTGGAAGACGCCCCGGCCCTGCGGCACGTAGCCGACGCCCCGGCGCGCGCGCGTGAAGGCGCGCGCCTCGGTGACATCGTCGCCGTCGAGCACGATCCGCCCGCTGGCGGCCGGATGCAGCCCCACGATGGTCCGCAGCAGCGTCGTCTTCCCCACACCGTTGCGGCCGAGGATCGTCGCCGCGTCTCCCGGTGCAACGGCCAGGCTGATGCTATGGACGACGCGGCTCTGCCCGTAGGCCGCACTGACCCCTTCAAGCGCAATCGCATTCGAGCTCATCGGCTCTCCCGAGATAGACGGCGCGCACCTGCGGGTCCTGTCGAACCTCCTGCAGCGTGCCTTCCTTCAGCAGCCGACCCATGTGCAGCACGCTGACCGGAGCGCGGAGCCGTTCGACGAACGCCATGTCGTGGTCGATGACGAGCACGCTGTGGCGGGTCGTCAGCCGCTGCACCAGGTCGGCGGTCTGCTCGCGCTCCCCGTGGCTCATGCCGGCAGCCGGCTCGTCGAGCAGCAGGAGCTCGGCATCCGAGGCGACGACCATGCCGATCTCCAGCCACTGCTTCTGGCCGTGCGCCAGGCGACCGGCCGGCCGGTGGCGCTCGGCCGTCAGGCCGGTCAACTGCAGGATCTGCTCGGTGCGCACCTGTTGATCCCGTGTGGGCCGGGTGCGCAGCGCCGCCCGCCAGCCGCGGCCACGCGCATCGGCCAGTGCGAGGTTCTCGTACACGGTCAGGCTGTCGAGCAGTCCGGGAGTCTGGAACTTCCGGCAGATGCCCGCCCGCACGATCCGGTGGGCGGGCATGCGGGTGATGTCCGTCCCCCGCAAGACGATCCGGCCCGCGCTCGGCCGCACGCGCCCGATGATCGCGTCGAGCAGCGTCGACTTGCCGGCCCCGTTCGGCCCGATGAGCACCCGGACCGATTGGGGCTCCAGCGTCAGGCTGAGGTCGTCGATCGCCTTGAAGTCGTCGAAGGAGACAGTCAGGTGCTCGACCTGCAGCAACGGTCCGTTCGTCACGCGAGCCTCCTGCCGCTCCGCGCGCGGCCTCCGCGTCCAGGCTTCGTCATGGTCCGGCCGGCTCCGGCGTCATCGGTGCCGCGTCGGCAGCCGGACCTGGAGCCGATCGCCGTGCCAGCAGTCCCCCAATCCCCTGCGGCAGCACCGTCACCACGACGATGAACAGTCCGCCCATGACGAAGAGCCAGACGCTCGGCATGGCGCTGCTGACCCAGTCCTTGCCGAAATTCACGAGCAGGCAGCCGAGTACCGCGCCGGCCAGGCTCTCGCGACCGCCCACGGCCACCCAGATCAGCATCTCGATCGACGGCACGACGCCGACCATCGCCGGCGAGATCACGCCGACTTGCGCGGCGAACAGCGCGCCGGCCACCCCGGCGAAGGCGCCCGCCAGGGCGAAGGCCGCCACCTTGTAGGGCACGGTGTCGTACCCGAGGCAGCGCACCCGGTTCTCGCCGTCACGGATGGCCACCAGCAGCCGCCCGAAGTGCGACCGCGACAGCCAGGTGGCCAGGCCGTAGCAGGCACACAGCGCGCCGAGCGTGACGGCGTAAAGGGTCGTCTGGGCCGACGCGTCCGTCAGGTGCACGCCGAAGAGCGGCCCGTAGTCGGTCAGCCCGTTGAAACCGCCCGTGTACGCCTGCTGGCTGATGAGCAGCGTCGCGAGGGCGAGTGCGAACGCCTGCGTGAGCAGCGCGAAATAGACACCGCGGACGCGCCGGTGAAAGACCAGCCAGGCGAAGAGGCCCGCCACGGCCGCCGGGACGAGGACCACGGCCGCCAGCGCCACGACCGGATGGCGGAACGGCGCCCACCACCAGGGCAGGTGATCGAGGCCGCTCCACACCATGAAGTCCGGCAGGTCGCCCGGCGCCAGCCCGGCGAGCTTCAGGTTCATCGCCAGCGCATAGCCGCCAAGGCCGAAGAACACCCCCTGGCCCAGGCTGAGGAACCCGCCCCAGCCCCAGACCACGGTGAGGCCGAGCGCGAGGATGCTCATCGCCAGGAAGCGGCCGAGCAGCGACAGGTTGTAGGGAGACAGCCACCACGGTCCGAGCGCCAGGACGCCCAGCACGAGCAGGTGGACGAGGAATTCCCTGCGCGGCATTCAGGCCTCCTCGAGCGCCCGGCTCAGTCGGGTGACGATGCCCCGCGGCCGGACCTGGATGAACGCCATGACCACGACGAGCAGCAGGACGTCCGCCAGGCTGACGCTGGTGAACACCTGGAGCCAGGCCGACAGCAGGCCGACCGCCAGGGCGGCGGCGGCCGTTCCGGTGAGGCTGCCGAGCCCGCCGACGATGACGACGAGGAACGCGTAGACGATGTAGCTCTGGCCGACCGTCGGGGTGACGGGGGCGATGAGCGCGAGGGCGGCGCCGGCGAGGCCGGCGACGCCCGTCCCGATCATGAAGATGACGAGATCGACCCGGCGCGAGTTGATGCCGAGTGCCTCGGCCATGTCGCGATCCTCCTGGACCGCGCGCACCAGCCGGCCCCAGCGCGAACGCGTCAGCACCAGCGCCAGGCCGGCGAGCACGACCCCCGCGACGGCGATGATGAACAGCCGGACCAGCGGCAGTTCCACACCAGGCAGCCCGATCGAACGCAGCGGAATGGCGCCGGCCAGCCAGTCCGGCGCCGTCACCTCGACGCCCACCGGGCCGAACAGGCTGCGCGCTCCCTGCTGCATCAGCAGGCTGACACCCCAGGTGGCGAGCAGCGTATCGAGCGGCCGCCCGTACAGGCGCCGGACGACGGTCAGCTCGAGGAGCGCGCCGAACAGGGCGGCGCCAGCGGCCGCCAGGAGCAGCGCGAGGGGCAGGCGCCACGGGCCGACCGGCATCCGGTAGGCGAGGTACGCCAGGTAGCCGCCCATCATCAGCAGCTCGCCGTGCGCCATGTTGATGACGTTCATCAGCCCGAAGCTCAGCGCCAGCCCGAGCGCCGCCAGCAGCAGGATCGAACCGAGGCTGATGCCGTTGAACAGCTGGCTGGCCACCAGGCCGAGTTCCGTCATCGCCAGGCTCCCGCAGCGCGAGCCGCCGCGCTCAGGCCGTCAGTGCGCACAGCTCTTGCCCGGAAACGTCAGCTGGTCGTACGGCTGCGGCATGATCGGATCGCCCGACTGCCACACCACCTTGAACTGTCCATCCGGCTGCAGCTGGCCGACGTACGCCTTCTGATAGAGGCTCTGGTTGTTCGCGAACTTGATCGACCCCATCGCGCCCCAGCCCCACGGCAGCGCCACCGCCGCGGCGCGCACGGCCTGCGGATCCGTGCTGCCGGCCTTCGTCACCGCGGCCGCCCACTCCATCACGTCGACGTACCCGTGCACCATCGGGTCGTCGACGACCTGGTCGCTGCCGTACTTCGCCTTGTAGGCCGCGACGAACGCCTGGTTGGTGCCGACGTGGAGGCTCTGGAAGTAGTTCCACGTGGCGTAGCTGCCGGCCACGAGCGCCGGCCCCATCGCGCGCGCCTCCTGTTCGGCGATGCTGAAGGACATCACCGGCATCTTCGACGGCGGCATGCCGGCTGCCGCCATCTGCTTGAAGAACGACACGTTGCTGTCGCCGTTCAGCGTGTTGAAGATCACGTCGGGATGCGCGAGCTTGATCTTCGCGATGACGGCGCTGAAGTCGGTCCCCCCGAGCGGCACGTACTCCTCGCCCGCGACCACGCCGCCATCGTGGACGATGTGCTTCTTCAGGATGAGATTGGCCGTCCGCGGAAAGACGTAGTCCGAGCCGAGCAGGAAGATCCGCTTCTGGCCCATCTCGAGCGCCCACTTCAGCGCCGGCAGGATCTGCTGGTTCGGCTGCGCGCCGGAGTACATGATGTCGGGCGAGCACTCGTTCCCCTCGAACTGCACGGGATACCAGAGCAGGGAGTGAAAGCGCTCGAAGACGGGCAGCATCGCCTTGCGGCTCGCCGACGTCCACCCGCCGAAGACGGTGACGACGTGGTCCTCCTGGATGAGCTTCTGCGCCTTCTGCGCGAAGACCACCGGATCGGAGGCGCCATCTTCGATCACCGGCTGGATCGGCCGTCCCAGGACGCCCCCCTTCTCGTTGAGCTGATCGATCGCCAGCAGTGTCGCGTTCTTCACGCTGACCTCGCTGATGGCCATCGTGCCGGTCAGCGAGTGGAGCACGCCCACCTTGATGGGGACCGCGGCCGGAGCGGCAGCCGTCGTGCGGCCCATGACGAGCATCAGGAACGCGAACAGGAGGGCGGCGAGCGCCGGCAGTGCGAGGCGCCGGCCGGAGGTGCACGAACGGATCATGATGATGTCTTCTCCTCGGATGATGTGAACGTCGAAGGAGCCCTCCTCCGGGGACGGCTCAGAACTGCAGCTGTTCCTGCACCCAGACGCGGCTCGCGCCGTAGCGCGCGTCGCTGAACGTCAGCCCGCTCAGGTAGGAGTAGGAGACCTGCAGCTTCGCGTGATGCCCGTGCATGTAGAAGTTGACCCCCACCGATCGCTCGAGCACGGTCTCGTAGGGAAACGTCGGCCCGGCGTACCACGTGTTCACCGGTGTCGTCACGACCGGCAGGTTGCGCACGGCACCCCAGCGGACGCCCGACACCCGTTCGGCCAGCTCCAGCCGCCCCGGTCGGACGTAGTAGCCGGCCTGTTCGGCGAAGCCGCTTGCGTCCGAATCGGCCGCCCCGTCCCCGGGGTGCGTCCGTCGGAAGTAGCCGGTCCCCTGCAGCGTGAGGAAGCCCTGGCGGTAGCCGGCCGTACCCGTCGCGTTGGTGGTCCGATCGCCCGCCGCCACGTTCTCGAACTGCGAGGCCGCCACGACCGGGTTGGACGCAACGGAGAACCAGAGCGTCAGCTCCGGCCTCTTCACGCCGGCCGGATCGGGGTCGGTCTCCAGGCCGCCATACGGCTGCAGGAGGTCCACCTGGACGTGTCCGAGCCAGGCGACGCGGCTGCCGAAGTTCTCCTGCCCGGCCGCGTCAAGGGCGGCAATGCCGTTCGAGACCATGCCGGCCCAGCCGAACCGGCCGGCGGTCCCCGACGCCTGGACACCGACGGCGCGCGGCAGGACGAACGCGAACTCGGCCGTCGACAGGTCGGCGAAGAGGTAATTCCCGGGGTTGTCGTTGTACTCGTAGGTGTAGGCCGTCCAGAACCGCCCCGCCTGTATGGTGAGGTGGCTCGAGACCTCCCGCGACACGAACCAATCGAGCATCGACAGGGTGTTGCCGTTGCCGGCGGTGCTGCCCTGCATCTGCAGGAAGTACCGCGTCCTGGTGTCGAAGGCGGTTCCCGAGACTGCCAGCCGGCCGAGGTAGACGTCGAAGTTGTTCACCGCCCCCGGCGTGCCGCCGAGCGGCATGACGTCGCCCTTCGGATCGAAGAAGGTGTAGCGGCTCTGGAAGAGACCGCTGACGTTCAGTGAGAAGACGCCGTCCGGCGACCGTTGCGCGCCGACGACAGCAGCGCCGGTATCGGTCTCGCGCGCCTGCGCTGCAGGGGCGGCCGCGCCCAGCGCCACCGCGGTGAGGAGGAGAGCCGGCAGCACGCGGCTGCCGTGAAGTCGTAACCGGATCCGAGAAGGCATGAGGTCCCGCCTGCCGTGAATGAGTCGGTTCGGCGTCAGCCGGAGACGCGACGCCGCATCACAGCCGACGAGAGGACGGCGGGAGATTGAGCAAGCGGCGTGCCCGCGCGTGACGGCGCGCGTCTGTCGCCGGATCGCGCGAAATGCGCGGGAATTGCGGGGCATTCGGGCGTGCAGGGCCGCGCACGGGCCACCGCCGCATTTGTCGACTGCTCGGCCAGAAGGGACAGTGATGTCGGAAGCGGGCTGCGGCCGGGACCCGTTCCGGACGTGGCGAATCCACGCGCGATCGTCAGATCGCGTCGGATCGTGCGGCGGGTCGGACGGATATGTCTTGGGCCTGGATCGGGCCGACAGTTTCGTCAGGTGCGCGTGGGCTCGAGGCGGGCGTACGCACGAAGGGCCGGGCAACCGGCCCGGCCCTTCGTCGGCTGGCTCTTCCGCCTGCGCCGCCTCAGCGGGCGACGTCGAGGAAGCGGGTGAGGTAGTCCATCATCGTGAACGAGAACATGATCGCCAGCCAGAACAGCGCGCCGGCCATGATCAGCTTCTGCAGCTTCGGCGCCCACTTCGCGTGCATGAAGAACAGGACGACGAGCGACGCCTTGAGGAAGGCGATTCCGAGCGCGGCCACGACGTTGAACGGGCCGAGGTCGAAGTACGCCACCTGCACGGTGGTGTAGGTCAGCACCAGCAGGAGGACGAAGATCGTGTAGTACGTGCTCTTGGGTACGATGTGCTCGGACATGCGTTCAGGACTCTCAGCGTCAGCGCGTTACTTGTGTCGGTCGATCAGGTACAGCAGCGGGAACAGGAAGATCCACACGATGTCGACGAAGTGCCAGTAGAGGCCGGCCACTTCCATCGGGATGTGGTACTCCTTCGTGAACTTTCCCTTGCCCGCCATGTACATCATCACGATCAGGATCCCCAGCCCCACGATCATGTGGATCGCGTGCAGGCCCGTCATGATGAAGTACAGCGAGAAGAACAGCTGGGCGTGCCCGATGTTCGTCCCCTCGATGAAGAAGTGCGCGCCCGGCACCAGGTGATCGTGGAAGTCGGTCGTGTACTCGATCCCCTTCACCACGAGGAAGCTGGCCCCCAGGATCCAGGTCATCACGAGGAACCGGATGACCGCCTTTCCGTTGCCCTCCTGCGAGGCGAAGACGGCCAGCGCCATCGTCAAGCTGCTGGTGATCAGGATGGCGGTGTTCAGCGCCCCGAGCGCAATCAGGGTGTGCTTGCTCGCGACGGCGAAGGCGTCCGGATAGGTCGACCGGTAGACGAGGTACGCGGTGAACAGGCCGCCGAAGAACAGGACCTCGGTGACCAGGAACACCCACATCCCGAGCGTCGACGCGTCGGACTGCTGCTCCAGGCTGTCGAAATGGTGCTGTAGCCCGGCCGGGTGTACAGCCTCGGTCGAAGCGATGTCAGCCAACGTGGCTCTCCTCCAGTCCCCCGTAGTTGTACGCTTCCTCGGTCACCACCGGCGTCTCCTCGAAGTTGTGCTTCGGCGGCGGTGACGTGGTCTGCCACTCCAGGCCCTTGGCGTTCCACGGGTTGTCACCCGCGATGGGACCGTACTTCAGCGACCAGAGCAGGTAGACCAGCGGGATGAGGTAGCCGATGCCCAGGATCGACGCGCCGGCCGACGACAAAACGTTCAGCGTCTGGAACTCCGGCGGATACACGTGATAGCGCCGCGGCATCCCCATGTAGCCGAGGATGAACTGCGGGAAGAACGTCAGATTGAAGCCGAGGAAGATCGTCAGCGCGCCGATCTTGGCCCAGCCTTCCGGGTACATCCGGCCCGTCATCTTCGGCCACCAGTAGTGAAGGCCGCCCATGTAGCCCATGATCGCGCCGCCGACCATGATGTAGTGGAAGTGGGCGACGACGAAGTAGGTGTCGGTCAGGTGGATGTCGAGGCCGAGCGACGCCAGGAAGAGCCCCGTCAGCCCGCCGATCGTGAACATCCAGATGAAGCCGAAGGCGTAGAGCATCGGCGTCGCGAACGAGATCGAGCCCTTGTAGAGGGTCGCCGTCCAGTTGAACACCTTGACGGCCGACGGGATGGCGACGACGTAGCTCAGCAGCGAGAAGACCATCGCCGAATAGACCGAGAGGCCGGCCACGAACAGGTGGTGCCCCCAGACCAGGAAGCCGAACACGGCGATCGCCAGGCTGGAGAAGGCCACGAACTCGTACCCGAAGACCCGCTTCCGCGAGAAGGCCGCGATGATCTCGCTGACCACCCCCATGCTCGGCACGATCATGATGTAGACGGCCGGGTGGGAGTAGAACCAGAACAGGTGCTGGAACAGCACGGGGTCGCCGCCCCGTGCCGGGTCGAAGATGCCGAGGTGCAGCAGGCGTTCGGCGGCCACCAGCAGCAGCGTGATCGCCAGCACCGGCGTGCCGAGCACCATGATCAGGCTCGTCGCGTACATCGACCAGAGGAAGAGCGGCATCCGGAACCACGTCATCCCCGGCGCCCGCATGCGGTGGATCGTCACCATGAAGTTCAGGCCGGTGAGGATCGAGGCGAAGCCGGCGATGAAGATGCCGAGGGCGGCCAGGCTGACGTTGGTGTTCGACGAGAGGGTGCTGAACGGGGTGTAGAAGGTCCAGCCGGTGTCCACGCCGCCGGTGATGAGCGCCCACAGCGTGAAGCAGCCGCCGATCGTGAAGATGTACCAGCTCGCGAGGTTCAGCTTCGGAAACGCGACGTCCTTCGCCCCGATCATGATCGGGATGAAGAAGTTGCCGAGCGTGGCCGGGATCGACGGGACCAGGAAGAAGAACACCATGATGATGCCATGCATGGTGAACAGCTTGTTGTAGGTCTCGTCACTGACCAGCGAGCCGGTCGGCGTCGCCAGCGACAGCCGGATCATCGCGGCGAACGCCCCGCCGATCGCGAAGAAGAGCGTGATCGTGACCAGGTACAGGATGCAGATCCGCTTGTGATCGGTCGTCAGCAGCCACGAACGCAGGCTGTAGTCGGTGTTGAGGTAGTCCTCGCGTGGCAGAACTGCGGTGGTCATAGCCTTCTTCTATCTGTGAGCCGCCGGCGCTCCGGCCGGGGACGACATGGCCGGCGTCTTCGGCGCGGCCGCATGCCCGTCGGGCTCCGGTGTCGTCACGGTCGGAGCGCTCGGCGCGGGCTTCAACGTCTTGATGTACTCGATCAGCTCGAGCAGCTGTTCCTCGTTCACGAGCCCCTGGTAGGTCGGCATGATCGGCTGGTAGCCGGCCACCACCTGCGCGCCGGGGTCCATGATCGACTCGCGCAGGTACGCGTCGTCGGCCACGACGGTCTGCCCGTTCTGCAGCCGGACCTTCTGGTCGAACAGGCCGCTCAGCATCGGTCCGCGCGCGCCCGAATCCGGACTGTGACAGGTGACGCACGCCAGGTTCGTGAAGACCTTCTGGCCGGCGGCCGCCAGCGTGTCGGTGCCGACGCCGCCCGCGATCCACGCCTGGTAGTCGGCCGGCTTCATGACGATCACCTGGCCCACCATCCGCGAGTGGCCCGCGCCGCAGTACTCGGCGCAGAACAGGTGGTAGGTCCCCGGCTTGGTCGCCTGGAACCACAGCGTCCGGTACCGGCCCGGCAGCACGTCCATCTTGATGCGGAAGTCCGGCACGAAGAAGCTGTGGATGACGTCCTGCGACGTCATGATCAACTTGATTTCCGTGTTCACCGGAACGTGGAGCTCGTTGATCTCGCGCTGCCCGTCCATGTGCTGGAACTTCCACATCCACTGCTTCGCCAGCACGTAGACGTTGACCGCGCTGTTGCTCTTCGGTGGCTCGTACGCCTGGAAGTAGATGTCCGCGCTCCAGATGAACATCACCAGCGCGATGCCGAGCGGGATGATCGTCCAGACCGTCTCCAGCAGAATGGCACCGTGGATCGACGCGCCGTGCTCGTCCTCGGAGCGCCGGCGGTACTTGATCGCGAAGTACAGGATCGTTCCCGCGATCAGCACCACGAAGAAGGCGCTGACGGCCACCAGGAAGAAGTACAGCGCATCCACCTTGGTCGCAAGCGTGGACGCTTCCTCAGGAAACAATGGGATGCCGGACAACATCGTCGCTACTTATGCTTTCCTGCCGGATGCCGCGGATCCGACCCCGGCCCCCGGATCGATCCGGTGAGTGCCGCGCCGCTCCATCCGCCACATGATGAAAATGAACGA
Organism: Acidobacteriota bacterium; assembly: GCA_028876655.1. Lineage (GTDB taxonomy): Bacteria > Acidobacteriota > Vicinamibacteria > Vicinamibacterales > CAVVIG01 > JAGWRA01. The sequence goes on from JAGWRA010000191.1 coordinate 20,486, forward strand.
ACCCATCGCGAGAACCGTCAACGTGCCGGCGATCCGCAGCAACCGCATGGTCAGCAGGCCGTACTTCCCCGTTTCGGGGTTGTAATGATAGCAGTACAGCAGCAGGTCATCGACCGGCGTCCCGATCTTGTCGTGCGAGGCTTCGACCAGCGAAAAGCGCAGGTCGCGCGGTGAGTACTCGATGCCGAACAGATACCGCGCCACGTGGCCCGTCGGCGTGATCACCACGATGCCGGTCGGATGGGCGAACTGCTTGATCCGCGGATCCCACAGGTAGCGGAACCCCACCGCCTGCGTCAGCGCCTTGATCGCGGGCTCCTGACCGGTCAGGAAGTGGAAGCCGTCCGCCGCGTCGCCGTGGCTGCCGTAATCCTTCACGTAGATCGCCCGCTTCTCCGCCGCCTGGGCCGGCCCCTCGCGCGGGTCGAAGCTCACGACGACGAACTCGTAGTCCTTGCCCGCCTGGAGCGACAGCGACTTCAGCGACGCCACCGCGCCGTTCATCACCTGCGTGCAGAGCATCGGGCAGTCGTAGTAGACCAGCGCCAGCACCACCGGCCGCTGCCCGAAGTAGTCGCCCAGCTTCACCGCGCGGCCGTGGGAGTCGACGAACGGCAGGTCGAGCGGCACCTGCGCGTCCAGCTTCTGGTCGAAGCCGATCTGCTTCAGGACGTCGGTCGACTCCGCCGCCGGCATCCCCGCCTCGAGCGTGGCCGTGCCGCTGTACGCGCTGGCCGACCGCATGTTCTGCGCCCGCGCCGACCCCGGCAGCGCGGTGAACAGCGCCAGCACGGCCAGCGACACGACGGCGAGGCGGGTCGGTTCAGCTTTCATGACGGGTCTTCACTTTCTCGGTCCCGGACGTTCACGACCGGCGGGCGCGGTCCGCCGTTACGGCACGAGCGATTCCATCATCCGTCCCGAGCTCGACTCCTCGGGATACATCGGGCCCTCGACCGCCGGCGGGTTCGGCCGCACCGGCAGCCCCTGCTTCACGAGCAGCTCCATCGCGCGCGCGATCGGGATCCGGACGACGCCGTTCTCCCGGTCCACCCAGGCGTACGAGTCGAGGATGGCGTTCTCCTCGGCGTGCAGTGCCGCCAGATCCGCCGGCGGGTTCGCCTGGACGCCGGGGCCCACCGGCTCCTGCGGCTGCGCCAGCGGATAGGTGCGGGGCGTCTCGGATTCGGCAGTGTAGATCTTCTCCATCGGCGCCACGTCGGGCAGGGCCGCCTCGGTGCCCGGCAGCCACGCGAAGCCCGCGCCCGTGAACAGCCGGAAGACCCCCACCACCACGATCCAGGAAATGATGCACAGCAGGGCCAGGCCGACGCCGGCCCAGACCACCCCTTTGGCACTGACGTCGCCGGCCTCGTGCGCCGTGTGCGGATCGTGATACGTGCTCTCGTGTGCGTTGCTCATGGTGACCTAGATGCGTCTCCCGGGCGTCTCAGTGCGATGCGTGATGGCCGTACTGCAGCGCCTGCGCCAGCTGCGGGTCGCGCAGCGGGAGCAGCGGCCGCCCCTGCAGCGTGCGCGCCCAGGTCGCCAGCCAGATGCCCCCCAGCGCCAGCGGGGCCGCAATGTCCATCCAGGACAGGTGCAGGTTCACGTGCTCGGCCGGCGCGACCAGCCAGTAGATGTCCAGCCAGCGGAACGCCACGAGCGCGATCGCCAGGGCGCCGATCCGCGCCAGCTTGCCCTTGATCGACCGGTGCAGCAGCAGGAGGAACGGCACGGCGAAGTGGAACAGCACCAGCAGGATGCCAACCGCTTGCCAGCCGTGGCGGAAGCGCGGCAGGTAGAAGACGATCTCCTCGGGCAGGTTGCCGACCCAGATGAGCAGGAACTGGGAGAACGACGTGTACGTCCAGAGGATCACGAACGCCAGCATCAGGTTCCCGAGGTCGATCAGCTGCCTGGACGACAGGAGGCTCTTGAGCGGCTCGCGCTTGGCCAGCCACCAGAGCGCGGCGATGACGAACGAGAAGCCGCTCAGCCCCTGGCCGGCCATGAAGATCATGCCGAAGATCGTCGAGTACCAGTGGGGCTGGAGCGACATCAGCCAGTCGGTCACCGCGAAGGTCATCGTGATGCCGTAGAGCACCAGTCCGCCGCCGCTCAGCCGCTGCAGCTTGCGGCCGACGGCCGGATCGCCCGTCCGATCCTGTTCGAGCGACCACTTGTTGAGGAAGTGCGCGACCGCCCACCAGCAGATGAAGTACACGACCGCGCGCACGATGAACGCGGTCTGGTTCAGGTAGGCCGCCTTCTCCCGCACGTTGATGTCGGAGGCCACGACATCCGGGTGGCTCCAGACGTACAGCGAGTGGATGCCGAGCGCCACCGGGATGAACAGCACCGCCATCAGCGGGATCGTCCGCGAGCCGGCCTCGAGGAGGCGGCGCGTCATGACGCCCCAGTTGCCGCCCGACAGGTGCTGCACCATGACGAGCGCGAGACAGCCGAGCGTGATGTTCAGGACGAAGATGTACGCCAGCAGGTACGAGTGGAAGAACTGGTCGGGGTTGAAGTAGCCCCCGACCGCGCAGGCCGCCAGCAGGACGACGCCAATCGGCAGCGCGCGCCGCGTGATCTGCTGCACATCGGATGGGACGGAATACTCGGTTGGCATGGGCACGTTCGTCGTTCCTGAGCCTCTCGCTGGAGCGCCGGCCGGTTACTTGCTCCCCGGCGCGCTGGGCTGCGCGTTCAGTTTGTCCCGTTCCGCCGGCGGCACGTCCTGCATCGTCGCATGCTCGCTCAGCTGCAGCGCCCGGATGTAGGCCGCGATCGCCCACCGGTCGCGCACCGGGACCTGCGCCTTGTAGTCGGGCATCGCGCCGAACCCGTTGGTGATCACGTCGAAGAAGTGCCCCACCGGGGCGTTCATCAGCCGCGCCTCGAAATAGGACGGCGGCCGGCGGTAGCCGCGACGCACGATCATGCCGTCGCCCAGGCCGGTCGTGCCGTGGCACGGCGAGCAGTAGATGTTGAACCGCTGCTGGCCCCGCTCGACCACCGCCTCGGTCACCGGGAACGGGAACTCGTTCACCTCGCGGCCGTCCACCTTGCCCGTGTAGAGCAGGTCGTCCTCGCGCAGCTGTCCGCGCGCGACCGTCCCCGCCACCAGCGGCCGCTCGGACCGGCCGCTCTTGAAGAAGTGGGTCTCGCGCAGCGGGATGTACTTGGGCTGATTGTGCATATCCTGCCGGCAGCCCGCCGCCGCCACCAAAACGAGACACCAGGCGCCGAGCGCCAAGAATTTACGGGACAACGTCGGTCACCTCTCGGGGGTGCAGGCTCTCGAGGAACGCCCGCGTGCCGTCGCGGTCGAACTGCTCGTCCTTCGCCTCGATGCACAGGAAGAACCGGTCGGTCGTCGCCCGCTCGAAGCCGGGCACGTTGAACACCGGGTGGTAGGGCATCGGCAGGCCGTTGAGCGCCAGCATGCCGAACGCCGACGTGAGCGCCGCGAACAGGATCGTCAGCTCGAAGGTGACCGGGATGAACGACGGCCAGCTGTTGAACGGACGGCCGCCGACGTTGATCGGGTAGGCGATCACCGAGATCCAGTACTGGAGGAAGAAGCCGACGAGGCACCCGGTGATGCCGCCGATGAGCGCGATGAGCGGTACCTCGTTCCGGTGGAGATCGAGGGCCTCGTGCAGCTCCTCGATCGGCACCGGCGTGAAGGCGTCCACGTGCTCGTAGCCGGCCTCGCGCACCCGGTGCGCGGCGGCCACCAGCGCCCCGGCTTCCTCGAACTCGGCCATCAGGCCGTAGAGCGACGACTTCGTATCCTGTCCGTGCATAGTCAGCACCGCATTCCCGCGACGGCATCCGGCCGCCCGCTCAGTGCGCCTCCTTGCCCTTGACCCCGGCCTGCGGCAGCAACGTCCGCATCTCGACGATCGAGATCATCGGGAGGAAGCGGATGAACAGGAAGAACAGCGTCAGGAACAGTCCGATCGTCCCTGTGAAGGTGGCCCAGTCCCACACCGTCGGCGCGTAGCGGCCCCACGACGACACCAGGAAGTCGCGGTGCAGGCTCGTGATGACGATGACGTAGCGCTCGAGCCACATGCCCGTGTTCACCACGAGCGAGACGAAGAACAGCAGCGGCACGTTCGTCCGCACCTTCTTGAACCACAGCAGCTGGGGAATGACAATGTTCGTCGCAATGAGCGCCCAGTAGGCGACCGCGTACGGGCCGAACATCCGGTTCCACATCATGTAGCGCTCGAACGTGTCGGCGCTGTACCACGCGTAGAAGACCTCGCAGCCGTACCCGTAGGCGAGGATCAACCCGGTCGTCAGCATGACCTTCGCCATGACGTCGAGGTGCCACATCGTGACGAAGTCCTCGAGGCGGTAGGCGGCCCGCAGCGGGATGGCCAGCGTCAGCACCATCGCGAAGCCCGAGTAGATGGCCCCGGCGACGAAGTAAGGGGGGAAGATCGTCGTGTGCCAGCCCGGCACGATCGCCACGGCGAAGTCGAAGCTGACCACCGTGTGGACCGAGACGACCAGCGGCGTGGCCAGGCCGGCCAGCAGCAGCGACGCCGTCTCGTAGCGGAACCAGTGCCGCGCCGAGCCGCGCCAGCCGAGCGAGAGGATCCCGAACGCCTTGCGCGCGAAGGGACTCTTCGCCCGGTCGCGCAGCGTCGCGACGTCGGGGATGAGGCCGACGTACCAGAACACCAGCGACACCGTCGCGTAGGTGGACACCGCGAACACGTCCCAGACCAGCGGGCTGCGGAACTGCGGCCAGACGGTCATCGTGTTCGGATAGGGGAACATCCAGTAGAACAGCCACGGCCGGCCCATGTGGAGCAGCGGGAACATGCCCGCGCAGGCCACCGCGAACAGCGTCATCGCCTCTGCGAAGCGGCTGATCGACATGCGCCACTTCTGGTGCAGCAGCAGCAGGATCGCCGAAATCAGCGTCCCGGCGTGCCCGATCCCGATCCACCAGACGAAGTTCACGATCGCGAAGCCCCACGCGACCGGAATGTTGATTCCCCAGATGCCGACCCCCTTCAGGAACAGGTAGGTCGCCGTCATGAGGAAGATCATCATGAAGGTGAACGCCATCAGGAAACCGAACACCCACCCGAGCGGTGTCTTGCGGGTGAGCACGATTTCGCTGATCGCCTTGCTGACGGTTTCGAAGTCGTGTCCGGGCCCGATGACCGGCGGACGCTCCACGACCGCCACGGCCGCCGCGTGATCCGGTGAAATATCTGGACGTTCAGCCACGTTGATGTTCGCTCTCGGTCTAGCTGTTGACCGCCGTTGCCGGCGCAATCTCGGGGTTCGGGTTCTTCAGCAGCGCCAGGTACGTCGTGCGCGGCCGCGTGTTCAGGTCGGCGAGCAGCCCGTAGTTGCGCGTCTGCGCCTTCAGCTTCGACACCCGGCTGTTCGGGTCGTTGATGTCGCCGAAGACGATGACGTCGGCCGGGCAGACGGCCTGGCAGGCCGTCAGGATCTCGCCGTCCTTCACCTTCCGGTTCTGCTTCTCCGACTCGATCTTCGCTTCCTGGATCCGCTGCACGCAGTAGGTGCACTTCTCCATGACGCCCCGGCTCCGCACCGTCACGTCCGGGTTGCGCACGAACTTCAGGCTCGCCGTGTTCCAGTCCTGATAGAGCAGGAAGTTGAACCGCCGCACCTTGTAGGGACAGTTGTTCGAGCAGTACCGCGTCCCCACGCAGCGGTTGTAGACCATGTCGTTCAGCCCTTCCGAGCTGTGCACGGTCGCCCCCACCGGGCAGACCAGCTCGCACGGCGCGTTCTCGCACTGCTGGCACGGCACCGGCTGGCTGTAGACCACCGGGTTGTCGAGCGGCCCCTCGAAGTAGCGGTCGACGCGGATCCAGTGCATCTCGCGGCCCGCCATCACCTGGTCCTTGCCGACCACCGGGATGTTGTTCTCCGCCTGGCACGCGATGACGCACGCATTGCACCCGACGCACGCGTTCAGGTCGATGCTCATGCCCCAGGCGTAGCCGGTGTAGAGGTGATCGGGCGGATACAGCGTGTCGTCCGCCGCCGGCGTCTCGACCGCCTCCTCGACGAAGTTCGGGTGCTTGCGGAACTCGTCGAGCGTCGACACCTGGACGAAGCCGCGCCCTTCCATGTTGTAGTGGGCGCCGACGGTCGCCAGGTGGAACTCGCCGTCCACCTTCTTCATCTGCAGCCCGGCGCCGCTCCAGAGCGCCGCCGCCGTCCGGATCCGGTTCGCGTCCACGCCCGTGCCGTCGCCGACCTTGCCGCAGCGCGTCCGCCCGTAGCCGAGCGTCACCATCGCGCAGTTGTCGGGCATCCCCGGCGTAATCGACACCGGCGCCTTCAGCGTCCGCCCCTCGAAGGTCAGCTCGGCCATGTCGACCAGCTGCTGGCCGTGCTCGCCGCCCTGGTAGGCGTAGCGGGCCCCGATCCCCAGCCGCTCGGCCGTCGCCGGGCTGATGAGCACGGCGTTGTCCCACGTCAGCCGCGTGATCGGCTTCGGCAGTTCCTGCAGCCAGCCGTTGTTGGCATAGCGCCCGTCGTAGATCGTCGGATCGAAGCGGAAGACGATCTCCATCCCGCCCGACGCCGCGGGGGGAATCGCCGGCATCGCGCCGCTCAGCGTCACGTCGACGGGCGGCAGCGCCGTGTTCGGCATCACGCCGTCGTTGAGCGCCTTGCGCCAGAACAGGTTGAACGCCGATTCGCCGTCGGTGCCGGCCAGCTGCTGCACGGCGGCGGCTTCCGCGGGCGACGCCGGCTTCACCGCGCCGGAGGCGAACTGCTGCTTCCAGTACTCCCGCACCACCTGGTACCCGGTGCGGCTCGGCTCCGACGAGAAGGCCGCGAGCAGATCGTGCGCCGACTTCCCCTCGTAGAGCGGCGCGATGAGCGGCTGCGCCACCGAGATCGTCCCGTCGTAGGCGCGGCCGTCGCTCCAGGCCTCGAGGTAGTGCGTCTCGGGAACGTGCCACTGGCAGTGCGCGGAGGTCTCGTTGAAATGCGAGGCCAGGTGCACCCGCAGCGCCACTCTGGCCATCGCCGCGGCGAACGGCACGTCGGCCGGCGCCGTGTAGACCGGGTTGCCGCCGACGATGACGAGCAGGTCGACCTTGCCCGCCTGCATGTCGGCCACCAGCTCGCGCAGCGACTCGACCTGGTCGACCGGGTTCGCCTCGACCGGATCGGTGTAGACCACCGTCGTCCCGACGTTGCCGAGCGCCGCATTCATCGCATGCGCCAGCACGTGCACGGCCGGCGGCTGCTGCGCCCCGGCGATGACGACCGACTTGCCCGTGTGCTGCTGGAGATCCTTGACGACCGCCGCCACGTGCCCCTGCGTCGCGGCATCGAGGCCGGCCGGCACCGTGACGCCCTTCACGCCGAGCGCGGCTGCCACCGCGGCCGCGAAGACCGCCACCTGGCTCGGGCGCAGCGCCCAGCGGTGATCGGCCATGCTGCCCGTGTTGGTCAGGCTGCTCTCGGCCACGTACAGCCGGTTCATCGTGCTGTCGGGACCGGTGACGCGCCGGCGGGCCGAGAAATCCCGGACGTAGCGCAGCGTCCCCGGACCGCAGTCGAGGAAGTCGGCGTCGAGCGACAGCACCACGTCGGCCCGATCGAACCGGTACTGCGTGTCGACGTCCCGCCCGAACGCCATCCGGGCGGCCGCCCGCGCCGGTTCGCGCCCGGTCTGCTCGTACTGGTGCCACTTCGCCGCGGGGTACTCCTGGAGCAGCTCGCGGAACTGCGCGGCGAGCGACGGCGAGCCGACCGTCTCGCTCAGGAACCGGAGCCCGGCCCCCTTCGTGGTCTTCTTGTTGACCAGGATCGTCTGCATCGCCCCGACGAAGGCCGTCCAGGTCGAGGTCTGGCCGAGCTCGGTGATCGACTGCGCGCGGTCGGGGTCGTAGAGCGAGAGGACCGAACCCTGCGCGTAGACGCTCGTCGATCCCAGGCTCTCGGGGTGCAGGACGTTGCCTTCGACCTTGGTCGGCCGCCCCTCGTTGCTCTTGATGAGCAGGCCGGTCGAGACGCCGCCGAGCGTCATCGCCGTCGCGAAGTACAGCGGCTTGCCGAGGACGATCTCCTGCGGCTGGGTGACGTAGGGGACGATCAGTTCCTCGGGCTGCTTCGTGCAGGCCGTCACGCCGGCCAGCGCCAGCGACGCCCCCATCAGCTTGAGGAACGTCCGGCGGCCCAGCGGGTCGAGCCATTCCGACGCCCGGCTCGGGAACTCGCGGTGCAGGATCTCCTGAAAGCCCTTGTTGTCGGTCAGCTCCTCGAGGCTGCGCCAGTACTCACGGCCGCGCGACGCCCCGAGGCGCTCGCGGATGGATGCCAGGTCGAGGGTGTGGTCTGCACTCATGACGATTCGCTGAAACTCACAAAGAACGACGTCGGGTCCGGCGGCCGCTCCCTACCGGTGGCACGTCGAGCAGCTCGTCAGGTCGGCCACGGGCTTGATGTGGTACTCGGCCACGAGCTTCCGGCCCAGCGCGAGCTGATCGGTCGGCGGCGTGTAATCCATCCGGAACACGTCCGCCCGCGGACGCACGTACCGCTCCGGGTGACGATGGCAGTTCAGACACCACTGCATCTGCAGCGACTGCACCTGCACCACCAGGGGCATCTGGTCGACCCGGCCGTGACAGGTCGAGCAGCCCACCCCCTTGTTCACGTGGATGCTGTGGTTGAAATAGACGAAGTCGGGCAGATCGTGCACCCGCACCCAGCGCAGCGACGTGTTCGTCCGATAACTCGCCCGCACCGGCTCCAGATACGAGGCCTGGTTGAAGATCTGCGAATGGCAGTTCATGCAGGTCTTCGTCGGCGGGATGCCGGCGAACGCCGACGTCTCGACCGACGTATGACAGTACCGGCAGTCGATGCCGTTGCCGCCGACGTGCCGCGCGTGACTGAACTGGATCGGCTGCGTCTGGATTTCGTTCTGGGTCGTCACCCACCCCGAGCTCTCGAAGGCGTTCATGAAGAGCAGCAGCAGGCCCACGACGAGCAGGCCCCCGAAGATGCTCAGCTTGGAGAGGGTATTGGCGCTGCGATGAAAGATCTGCATCGGTGCGGTCGATCGAACAACTACCGGCCAAGGGCCAGCCGGCAGGACAAGTGGGCGGGGGGTTCCGGGAGAGACTGAACACGCCGCCGGACAGCAGAGGCAACGGTGGTTCCGCGGAACCCGAGGCGCTCGTCCTCCCCGTAGTGCCTGGTTCTGCCGATATCCGCGGAAGGCTCAGCCGAAAGCCACCGCAATCCGGGTCGCACGTCTGTGCGAGCCAACCGGTATCTCTAACAGAAAATGAATTTGCGCGTCAAGCCACGGGTCCGAAACCGGATCGTCTCGACGTGCGTCTTAACCAGTATCCTTTCGCTCCGGCCGACATTAGGCAAGCTGCCCTAAGTGCAGGACGTTCCCGGGTCGGCCACGCCGGTCCGCGAACGGCCCGACACATTCTACGCTTTCTGGCGCAAATGCCAAGCTCGACAACCGCGCGCCGGTTTCACGGTGGCGGCGGATGCCGGGGGGAGTGTACCCTAAAATCGCCACAGGGCGGGCGATGATTCGCACCGCGCGCATCTTCCTGCGCACGCCGGACCGCAACCATGAGCGATCGCAAGTACCGCCAGCGGGGCTATCAGGACGACGACCGGCGCGAGCCGGCGGCGTCCAAACCCGGGCCCACACCGGCGCGCGAACGGCCGGAGGGGCCGCGCACGCCGAACCTGATGGGATTCCGCGAGGTCTTCCGCTGCGCGCGCTGCGGCAACCTCCTCCCGCTGCCGGTCGCCGCCGACGGCCGCTGCAACCGCTGCGGCGTCGACCTCCATGCCTGCATCCAGTGCGTCTCGTTCGACACCGGCCGCCGCTTCGAGTGCGCGCAGACGATTCCGGCGCGCATCACGCCGAAGGACGCCCGCAACACCTGCACGCGCTTCGCCCCGCGCACCACGATCGAACGCGAGACCGGATCGACCGCCCCCAACGATGCTCGCAAGGCGTTCGACGATCTGTTCAAGTAGCCGCGCGCGTGACTGCGCGGAACTCATCCGTTTCGCGCAGAGACGGTCGGTGACATCTGCGCGGCCGGGAGTCGTATAATCACCGTAAATTCAGGGCCCGCCGGAAGCGTCCCCCTCGGTCGTGCATGCGCGACGGCTTCGAGTCCCCCGGTCCCGGGACTTCGGACCTCGACAGAGGGGGTACCCCATGCGCGTTCCGGCCGCCGCGCTCGCCGTCGTTCTCGCCGCCACGTCCGCTTCCGCCGTTCCCGTTCATTCCACATCCGCCTCCGGTTCCCGCACGCGCCCGACGCCGCCCGTCCTGCGCGCGCGCGACGGCCGCCTCGAGATCCGGGCGGTGCGCGCCACGACGCCGGTCGTGATCGACGGCGTCCTCGACGACCCCGTCTGGCGGACGGCGCCGGTGGCCTCGCACTTCGTGGAGAGCGAGCCGGACGAAGGGCGGCCGGCCCGCGAACGGACGGACGTGCAGGTCGCCTTCGACGCGCGCAATCTCTACATCGCCGCCTACTGCCACGACACGGATCCGGCGGGGATGGTCCTCAACGACGTGAAGCGTGACTTCACGCCGGGCGATCAGGACGACTTCGAGGTGATCCTCGACACGTTCGCGGACCGCCGCAACGGGTTCGCGTTCATCACCAACGAGGGGGGCGCGAAGTCGGACGAGCAGTTCAGCAACGAGGGGCGCGACATCAACACCAGCTGGGATGCCGTGTGGCACGTCCGGACGCGGCGCGTGGCCGACGGCTGGACGGTGGAGATCGCGATCCCATTCCACTCGCTGCGCTTCAATCGCGCGCGGCACGAGGTCTGGGGGGTGAACTTCGGCCGGCGGATCCGCCGGCTGAACGAGCTCGACTTCTGGGCGCCGATCCCGCGCGCCTACGACCTCACGCGCGTCTCGCTGGCCGGCGATCTCGTCGGCCTCACGACGGCCGACCCCGGGCGCGACCTGAAGATCACGCCGTACGTCCTCGGCAGCAGCGTCCGTACCGTCGGCGGGACGGCCTTCGACGGCACGGCCAACGCCGGTTTCGATCTCAAGTACGGCGTCACGCCGGCGCTCACGCTCGACGCGACCGTGCGGCCGGACTTCGCCCAGGTCGAGGCCGACGAGCAGCAGGTCAACCTCACGCAGTTCAGCCAGTTCTTCCCCGAGAAGCGGCCGTTCTTCCTGGAGAACGCGGGGCTCTTCTACGTGGGCGACGCCGGCGTGAACAACCGCATCACGGCCCCGACGCCCGACGAGGACCTGATGCTGTTCTTCAGCCGCCGCATCGGCCTGTCGTCGACCGGCGCGCCGATCCCGATCCTCGGCGGCGCGCGGCTCACCGGCTGGACCCACGGCGTCGGCATCGGCCTCATGACCGCGCAGACGGGCCGGTCGGGCCGCACGCCGGGCAACAACTACACGGTGCTCCGTGTCCGCCGCGACCTGTTCCGGAATTCCGACGTCGGCGCCATCTTCATGATGCGGCAGGCGAGCGGCTCGTCGCAGGACTTCAACCGCGTGTACGGCGTCGACGCCAACCTCCGCTTCTTCGGCAACCTCGACTGGAGCTCGTACGCCATCCGGTCGGCGGCGCCCGGACAGACCCGCGGGCAGTACGCCTGGCGCACGTCGATCACCCGCGACACCGACTTCGACGACATCCAGACGGGCGTGATGGCGATCGGCGATCACTTCCGCGACGACCTCGGCTACTACCGCCGCACGAGCGATCGGAAGTTCTTCCTCAACGCCGGCATCCGGCCCCGCCTGGCCTCGCTGCAGCGTCACGGCATCCTGGAGATGCACCCGCACGTCACCTGGAGCTACTACACGGATCTGTCGGGCCGGATGGTCGCTAGGAGCCTCCGCACCGGCTACACCTTCTTCTTCAACAACGGCGGGTACACCGAGGTCGCCTTCACCCCGCAGTTCCAGGCCCTCGCCACGCCGTTCACGATCCATCCCGGCTCGCCCGCGATCCCGGCGGGGCGCTACGGCTGGGACGAGTACCAGGCCCTGCTCAACTCCGATCCGAGCCGCGCACTCTCGTTCAACGTCACCGTCACGACCGGCGGGCTGTGGAGCGGGACGCAGCGGACCGTGAGCGCGGGGCTGACGCTGCGGGCGTCCTATCACTTCATGGCGAGCCTGAGCCTCCAGCGGACGGCCGCGCACCTCCATCTGCCCGAGACGCAGTTCGTCACCGACCTCTGGACGCTGAGCACGAACTACTCGTTCACGCGGAACATGTTCCTCGGCTCGCTGATCCAGTACTTCCAGGACCTGGGACAGATGAACATGAACATCCGCTTCAACTTCATCCACCACCCGCTCAGCAACCTCTACCTCGTCTACAACGAGGAGCGCGTCACGACGCCCGAGGTGCTGACGCCCGGCCGGGGGCTGATCCTGAAGTTCACGCAGCTGATGTCGTTCTGAGCCGGCGGCGGATCGCCATCCGCGCCCGAGCGTGCCATAATCGGGGCATGGCTCTGCTCTCCGAACCCGATCGCCAACGGCTGCGCGAGGCGCTCGACGCCATGCCCGCGCCCGTCCGGCTGATGTTCTTCACGCAGACCCTCGGCTGCGAGACCTGCCTGCTCGCCCGGCAGATCCTGGACGAGCTGGTCTCGCTCTCCGCCAGACTCACGCTCGAGGAAGTGAACCTCGTCCTCGACAAGGACAAGGCGGCGGCCTGGGGCATCGACCGCGTGCCGGCGATCGTCGTCGCCGCGGGTGGATCCGACGAGGTGGACGCCCGCGGGCTCCGCTTCTACGGCGCGCCGTCGGGCTACGAGTTCATGTCGCTGCTCGATGCCGTGATGCTGGTGTCGGGGCTGGCGGAAGGGGCCGGCGAGCCGGCGCTGTCCGACGAGAGCCTCGAGCTGCTGGCCGGCGTCGACCAGGCGGTCGACCTGCAGGTGTTCGTCACCCCCACCTGACCGCACTGTCCCCGGGCGGTCAGCCTGGCTCAACGCATGGCGCTCGCCAATCCGCACGTCCGCGCCACGATCGTCGAAGCGACGGAGTTTCCCGACCTGGCCCGCCAGTACCGTGTCACCGGCGTGCCGAAGACGGTCGTCAACAACACGACCGAGATCCTGGGGGCGCTCCCCGAGGAGATGTTCGTCCGGCAGGCGCTGCAGGATCTGGAGAAGGTCACCGAGGACAGCGCGCGCGACAAGCCGCCGGCCGGGTAGGGTCCCCTACCCCACCCGCTCGGCCCCGTGCGGGCGCGGCCGGCCGATCCAGAACAGCAGCCCCATCCCCGACCACAGCGCGAAGGTCAGCCACTCGTACTTCGAGAAGCTGCCCGGCACCTGCGGCAGCACCTTCATCAGGATGATCGCGAGGCTGACCAGCACGCCGAGCCAGGCGATCGGCTGGAACCCCTCCGCGTTGCCGGCCCGCCGCATCCGCAGGATGTAAGCGAGGCAGGCCGACATCCAGCCAACCCCGACCGCCAGCGACCCGACGTCCGAGATCGGCACCAGGATCGCGTCGCCCAGGCAGGCGGCGCCGGCCGTGATGATCCCCATCAGCACGATCGCCGTCATCGGCGTCCCGTGCTCGCTGTGCACGCGCGACAGCGACTGGTGCACGAGGTTCCGCTTGCCCATGCCGTAGAGCAGCCGGGTCGACGCGACGAAATTGCCGTTGAACACCTTGGCCAGCGACAGGAACGCGCCGATCAGGATGACCTGCGCGATCCAGTGCGCGCCGAACGCCCGCTCGAACGCCACTTCCGTCCCGATGTGGCCGGTGACGATGTTCTGCCACGGATGGTAGACCCAGGGGACGACGATCATCACGACCGCATAGAACACGAACCCGCCAATCAGCGCCATGTAGATCGCGGTGCCGAAGTTGCGCGGATCGAACCCGGCCTTGGCCTCTTCCGACCCCTTCGCCACCGACTCGAAGCCCGTCATGTAGTACGGCACGATCTGCATCGTCAGCAGGATCGACATCCAGATGCCCGCCGTACCGGGATGCGAGAAGAGCGGATGCAGGTTCGCCGCGCTGCCGCGCAGGAAGCCGAGCACGGTGAAGATCAGGAACGCCCCCAGCAGGCCGAACGTCGTCCAGTTCTGGAGAATGCCGCTCGGATGGATGCCGCGGTAGTTGATGCCGACGACGAGCGCCGTCAGCAGCAGGCCGATGACGAGACGCGGCAGGTAGATCGGCGAGCCGGCCAGCACCCACAACTGATAGCTGTTCAGCTCCGGGAAGACGCGCGCCATCAGGTTGCCGATGGCGACCGCCTCGAACGGGCAGACGATCGCGTAGGCGAGCACCATCGTCCAGCCGGTGGCGAAGCTGAGGATCGGCGGGAAGACCCCCTCGGTGTAGGCGATCTCGGCGCCCGCGTCCTGGATCTGGCGGACCAGCCGCGCGTAGGTATGGGCGATCGGCAGCAGCAGCATGCCGCCGATCAGGAACCCCAGCGCGCCGCCGATCGGACCGCCGCGCCCCAGCCAGTCATCCATCAGGATGAGCCAGGCGACGCCGATCATGCTGCCGAAGCCGAAGGTGAAGTACTCGACGGTGCTCAGGCTCTTGTGGAGCCGGGTCGTCCGCCGGGCGGGGCTGCCGGAGTCAGGGGTCTCAGCCATAGCGTGGCGGAACTATACCCGGTTTTCACGGGAGGCGGGAGGGATTGCGCGCGTGCCGGCCGCCTGGAACGGTCTTCGGTCTAGAATGGCCGGCACCATGCACCTGTCGGACGAGCTCGGCTTCGCATTGCTCTCGTTCACGTCGCTGCTGGCCATCGTGAATCCCCTGAGCGCCACGCCGATGTTCCTGGCGCTGACCTCGGAGTACACGCCGGCCCAGCGGCGCCGGACGCTGCAGCGCGGCGTGCTGACCGCGTTTCTGGTGATGGTCGGCTTCGCGCTGCTCGGCCGCTGGATCTTCACCGTCTACGGCATCACCATCAACGCGTTCCGGATCGCCGGCGGATTGATCTTCTTCGGCATCGGCCTGGACATGCTGCAGGCGAAGCGCTCGCGCGTGAAGGCGACCGAGGAAGAGGAGTCGGAAGGGTCGATGAAGGAGGACGTCGGCATCACGCCGCTCGGCATGCCGATGATCACGGGGCCCGGGACCATTACGACCGTGATGGTGCTGGTCTCGCAGGCCGAGACGCGCGCCCACCTGGTCGCCGTCTACGCCGCGATGGTGGCGGTGACGATCGTCACCTGGATCGTGCTCGCCGGCTCGAACCGGATCGTCTCGCTCTTCGGCCAGACCGGCCTGAACGTCATGACCCGCCTCATGGGCCTGCTCGTCACCGTCGTCGGCGTCCAGAGCGTGATCGACGGCCTGTCACCGGTGCTCGTGAACATCCTGAAGATGGCGGGGCGGTAGGACTCGGGGCTCGGGGCTCCGGCGCCTCGCGACGCTCACGCGCTCAGCCGCGCCTCTCGATAGTACCGTCCCACGATCCCCGCAATCGGCAGGCCGATCGTGAACAGCAGGATCACGATGGCGACGATCAGGTGCGGCAGGCTGAACGGTCCCTTCGGGGTGTGGCTGAGCGGGACGACGACGAGGTTCATCACCAGGCCGACGAAGACGCCGTAGCCGAGGCCGGTGACGATGAGGTTCCGGGCGAGGACCTTCAGCCGCGGAAAGACCACGAAGAAGAACACGGTCCAGATGAGCGCGATGAGGTAGTGGCAGGCGAGGCCGAGCACAGCGGTGGCCGGGCCGCCCGAAAAGGCGCGCATGCCGATCACGCCGCTCGCGATCCCCTGCAGGATCCTCACGGGCGTGACCGGCGCCGTCAGCGGGTAGTAGATGACCGCGGCGAGGATGTCGAGCGTGCCGGCCACCAGCCAGGCGATCAGAATCGTGCGACCCGGACTCGAGCCCGCCGCGCTCAACGATTCACCGCCCGCATGGCGGCTTCCGCATAGCGCGGCCCCGCGGCCACACCGTGCGGCGACACTTCGTCGATCGCGCGCAGGTCGTCCGCCGTCAGCTTCACGTACATCGCCTCGACGTTCTCCTCCAGGTAGCCGCGGTGCTTCGTCCCCGGAATCGCGACGATGTCCTTCCCCTGTGCGAGCACCCACGCCAGGGCCAGCTGCGACGCGGTGCAG
>JAGWRA010000192.1 GCA_028876655.1 Acidobacteriota bacterium
CGGCCGCCACCGGGGCCGCCGCCGGCGCGCCCGGCAGGGCCGGAGCCGGCATCGCAGGCGCCGCCGGCATCGCGGGCACCATCGGCGCCATCATCACCGGCCCGCTCTTCTTCAGGCGGAGCTTTACCTCGCCGCGCTCGAGCTCGAACTCCGTCAGTTCGTGCTCGCGCACCAGTTCCAGAATCTGTCGCAGCTCGTCGAAGTCCATTCGTCTCCGAAGCCCCTCCGCTCCGTTCAGCGGAGGGCCAGATCGCGGGACACCGTCGTCAGCACTTCTACGCCCGACGCGGTGACCAGAACGTCGTCTTCGATCCGGACGCCCAGCCGCCCCGGCAGATAGGCTCCCGGCTCGATGGTGAAGACCATGTGCTCGTCCACCGCCTCGGCGTCGGCGCCCGGCGGCGCCGCGGCGGCCGGCCGCTTCGAGATGCGCGGCCGCTCGTGCACGTCGATGCCCAGGCCGTGTCCGGTCCCGTGGCCGAAATACTCCGCGAGGCCGTGACGCCCCAGCGTCTCCCGGGCCGCGGCATCGATCGCGAACCGCGACACGCCGGGAGCGACCGCCGCCACGCCGGCAGCGTTCGCCTCGGCGACGGCGTCGTACACGCGCCGGCCCTCCGGCCCGGGGCTCCCCAGGCTCGCCATGCGCGTGAGGTCCACGCAGTATCCGTCGTAGACGCCGCCGAAGTCCAGCACCACCAGGTCGCCCGCCGTCAGCGTCCGGTCGCCCGGACGGGCGTGCGGCAGGGCGCCATTCGGTCCGGACGCCACAATCGTCTCGAAGGCCGGCCGCGCGAAGCCGGCCTGCCGGATGCGCCAGTCGACGGCCGCCGCCACGTCCCGCTCGGTGCGGCCCGCGCGCACTTCCCCCAGAATATCGGGCGTCGCCCCCGACAGCATCGCCGCCGCGATGCGCAGCGTTTCCCGCTCGTGCGCATCCTTGCACACGCGCTGCGTCTCGACCAGCTCCTCGGTCGGCACCAGCGTGCAGGCACCGGTTCCCAGCGCCCCCAGCAGCCAGCCGTGCCGGCTGACCGGCAGATGGGCCGCCTCGAAGCCGACGCGGGATCCCGGCATCTCCTTCAGCAGGGCCACCAGCGTCTCGTCGTACCCGCTCTCCACCCGCACCAGCTCGAGGTCCGGCGGCCCGGTGCCGGCCGCCCGGGCGCTCTCGACCGCCGTCACGTAGCGGAAATCGGTGATGAACCGCAGGCGGTCGGCCGTGATCACCAGGATGGCGGCGCTGCCGCCGAAGTTCGTCAGGTAGAAGATGTTCGGCAGACAGGTGACGACCAGCCCGTCCAGTCCGGCGTCACGAAGAGCCTGCCGCAGGCGCCCGTGCCGGGCGTGCAGGAAGTCGGCGGAAGCGTAGGCCATGAGGCGGTGGGTATTGTATCACCCGCGGTCTTCGGTCTCCGGACGACCCTTCTTCAATCCGCATGGGGCCCCACCCCCATGCGCAGCCGTCGCTCACGCTCCGGATCCCTCGAGTGGCGCCGTCGCCGCTTGGATCGGCTCACTGCCCCTGGCGGCTCTCGCGATCCGCCAGGATACGGTCGAGCCAGCGCTCGAGCAGTGCGAGCAGCCGCCGGTCTCGCGCACGGGCCGCATCGTCGACTGGAGCGCCGATCGCCGACCCGGCGTCCACGCCCCCGCTGGCCTCGGCCGCCAGCCGGGCCACTTTCGTCTCGAGCTCGGGATCGTTGGTCGCCAGCGAGAGCGCCTCGCGGTACTCCGCGAGGGCGTCGCCCAGCTGGCCCCGCCGCTGGTGCAAATCGGCGAGGCCACGGATGGCGGCCAGGTTATCGGGGGCCAGGCGGCGGGCCTGTTCGAACTCGGCCTCCGCCCCGTCGAGGTCGCCCAGCTGGACCAGGGCCCGCGCGAGGGTCACGCGGGCGGAGGCGTAGGCGGGATGGCGCTGCAGCCCGTCGCGGCTGACCCGCACGGCCGACTGGAGGTCGCCCGCGCGCCGGTACTCCTCGGCGAGCTGCGCGAAGGCGATCGACGCCGGGTCCTGCTGGACCCGGCGTCGGAGTTCGAGGATGCGGGGGCTGTCGGTTCCCGACACCCCCGTATCCTACGACACGGTGATGCTCTGTGTCGTCGTCGCGGTGTTGCCGGCGTCGTCCGTCACAGTCAGCGTCACCGTGTAGGTGCCGGTGGCCGTGTAAGTGTGGTTCGGCGTCGTGCTGGTCGCCGTGCCGCCGTCGCCGAACTGCCACGACAGGCTGGCGATGGTGTGCCCGGACGCCGCGGTCGACGTCGACGTGAAGTACACCACCGTGCCGTGCGCGGGGGACGATGGCGAGAAGGTGAACGAGGCGGTCGGCGCCACGGCCGACACGGTGACCGTCTTCGAGACGGTCGCCTGCTGCCCGACCTCGTCAGCCACCGACAGGGTCACCGTGAAGGTGCCGGTCGCGTTGTAGGTGTGGGACGGTTCCACGCCCGTGCCGGTGTTGCCGTCGCCGAAGTCCCAGTTGAACGTCTTCAGGCTGTGGCCCGTGCCGGCGGCCGACGCCGACGCGTTGAAGTACACCGTCTGGCCCTTGGTGGGCGACGAGGGTGAGAAGACGAAGTCCGGCTTCGGCGTGGACGTCGAGGCTCCGACCGTGAGGCTCTTGGTGACGCTGGCCGACTGGTTGTTCGCGTTGGTCACCGTGAGCGTCACCGTGAACGACCCGGCCGACGAATACGTGTGGTTGGCCGTGACGCCGGTCCCGGTCGAGCCGTCGCCGAACGTCCAGGCGTAGCTCAGCGTGTTGTTGTCCGGGTTGGTCGTCGAGCTGGCATCGAACGCCACGCTGTCGTACTGGCTCGGCGTCGACGGCGTAATCGTGAAGGCCGGCGTGAAGCTGACCGGCGGCAGGATCACGCCCGCCGGTACGAGGTGGATCTTCACCGATCGCGAGGGCGAATTCGGATACCGCGTGTCGTTCGGGGTCACCACGATGGCGACGTCGCTGCCGCTGTAGCTCGGGTCGGTCGACGCCGCCGGCGAGGTATAGGCGACCGTGGCCTGACCGCTGCTGTCGGTCGTGATGCTGTGCGCCGACAGGGTGCCGTAGTCGGTGGTGACACCGTTGACCTGGATCGCGATCCGCAGGTTCGCCGGCGCGGGCGAGCCGTTCTGGTCGGTCGTCTGGATCCCGATCGTCGACTGTGCCGTCCCGTTCTGCGTGAGCGTCTGGGGATCGGCCGTCAGGCTCATGCCGAGCCCGTAGGTGGACGGCCCCGTCAGCGACGGCGCGGTCGTGTTGCTGGTCGTGCAGGCCCCGGTCACCAGCGCGAGCGCCGCGAGGGCCACGGCAATGGAGGTTCGTGTCTTCATGGTGTCATCCCAGCGACGGCTAGCTCGAGCTCGTCGGGTCGGCCCAGTCGGCGAAGTTCACGCTGATGGTTCCCGACACGCTCACCTGATTGCCGGCCTGGTCCTGGCCGTAGAACGTGACTTTGGCGATCGTCGAGATGGCGCCCTGGCCGCCGTCGCCGATCAGACTGACGAGCGGCGCTTCCTGCTTGGCCTGGACGCGCACCAGGATGAAGCCGATGGTCACGGGACTGCTGCCGGTGATGGTGGCCGTGACGGCGCCGTCGAAGGCGTACGGCACGTCGACGCCCTGCGTTGGGTTCGGGTTGTCGGACCTCATGTACTCGACGTGGTAGCGCGTGATCGTGATCTGGTTGGCCGCCGTCGGGGCCGTCGGATTCGCCGACGTGCCGAGGTCCTTGAGGTTCAGGTGGATCTGCACCTCGCCCGGGTCTTCGTACACCGTCGGCACGGAGACCTGCTGCCCGTTCACCGTCTGCTTCACGTTGGTGACGACGTCCGAGTCGAGCGTGTTGGCGAACTTCGTCGGCGTGGCGCCCGACGCCCCCAGCAGGGCGTCGATCACCAGATACCCGGGCGACCGCCCCTGCGTCTGCGCCCCGCCGGCACACGCCGCGGAGGCCGCGAGGGCCAGCCCCACGACGATGGCCTCGAGGGCCCGTGTCACTCGCCTGTTCCTCATCATGACCGCGGCTCCCACCACCGAATCCCCAATCCCCAATCCCAAATCCCTGGCGTCAAGGACCACCTCACTGCCGGATGATCTTCGGCGTGATGAAGATCAGGAGCTCGTTGTCCTGGTTGCTCGTCGAATCGCGCTTGAACAGCCACCCGAGCAGCGGCACCTGGCTCAGCCCCGGCGTCCGGTCGTTGTTGAGCTGCTGCTGCGACACGACGATGCCGCCGATGACCGTCGTCTGGCCGTTGTTGACGAGCACCTGCGTGCTCGCCCGCTGCGTGTCGATCGGCGGAATCCCGTTGACCGCCCGGCTGAAGTCGGGCGACGCGTTCTCGAGGGCGATCCGCATGATCACCGTGTTCGCCGAGGTGATCTGCGGCGTGACCCGGAGCGTCAGCGCCGCATCCTTGAAGGTGACCGTGACCGTGTTGTTGGCGACGGTCTGGATCGGAATCTGGACGCCCTGCGTGATCTCCGCCTCGATGTTGTTCTGCGTCGTCACCTGCGGCGTCGACAGGATGTGGAGGTTGCCCGAGTTCTCGAGCGCCGACAGGGCCGCGTCGAGGTTGAACGCGCCGGTGACCGAACCCAGCGCGAGGCCGACCGCGCTCGTCGCGTTCTGCACGCCCAGGTTCACCGCGGTCGACGTGCCGTTGGCCCCCTGGGTCGCCCCGGTCGCGCCGCCGACGTTGATGCTGTTGGGGAACTGCATGGCCGTCGTGTTGCCGTGCGCCGCGTCCATGGCGCTGTTGAAGCCCCACTGCACGCCCAGCTGCCGGGCGTAGCTCTTGTTGGTCTGGACGATGCGCGCCTCGATGTTGACCTGCGGCTGCGGCTTGTCCAGCTTGTCGATGAGGTCGATGGCGTGCGCGACGGCGTCCGGCAGGTCGGTCAGGATGAGCGTGTTGGTCCGCTCGTCGACCTGGACCGTCCCCCGCGCCGTGATGATGCCGCTCTTGGTCAGCAGGGCCTGCAGGTCGTCGGCCTTGGCGTAGCTCAGCGCGATCGTCCGCGTCTGCAGCGTCCCCGACAACGCCTGCTCCTGCGCCAGCTTCCGCCGCTGCTGCTCCTCGTCGGCCAGCACCGACAGCGGCGCGATCCGCACCACGGTCCCGTCGATGACGTAGCCCAGCTTGTTCGCCCGCAGGATGATGTCGAGCGCCTGATCCCACGGCACGTCGTGCAGCGAGACGTCGACGGTCCCCTTCACCGCCGGGTCGATGACGATGTTCAGCCCGCTGATCTCCGCGAACGTCCGCAGGACCGCGCGCAGGTCGGCGCCCTGGAAGTCGAGGCTGACCGGGTTGCCCGTGAAACGTCGCTGCCCCGGTCGGGCCGTCCCGATCTCCGGAGATGGCGGTGCCGGCTGCTGA
>JAGWRA010000193.1 GCA_028876655.1 Acidobacteriota bacterium
CGAGGCCGCGCAGGTCCGCCTGGCGCTCCGCCGCTGCCTGCGGCTGGGGGAGAGCCTGAACGAGGCGGCCCGGCGGCTGCGCGTGGCGCGCGGCCTGACGGCTGAATACGCCCGCGACGGCCGCGAGCAGGCGCCGGTGGCGCCCGTCACCGTGGAGGTGCGGGCGTAATGGCCGGCCTGCTCGACATCCTCTCGACGACGGCGCGCTCGCTCGACGCGCAGACCTACGGCCTGAACACCGTCAGCCAGAACATCTCCAACGCCAACACGCCGGGCTATTCGCGCCGCGAGGTACAGCTGGCCGCGGCGGCACCGGCGGGGCCGCTCAGTGCGGGCGGCGGGGTCGACATCGTCGGCGTCAAGGCCGACCACGACCCGATGCTGGACCAGCAGCTGTGGCAGGAACAGCCGCTGCAGCAGCAGCAGAACGCGCTGGCGAACCAGCTGGGCGTCGTGCAGGTGGCCATCGGGACGCCGGGCCAGTCGATCGACAACAACCTCACGCAGTTCTTCGACGCCTTCTCGACCCTCGCGCAGGATCCGATCTCGTCGACCAACCGGCAGCAGGCGGTGCTGCAGGGGCAGGCGCTGGCGCAGGCGTTCAACCAGATGAGCGCGAAGCTGGCGCAGGCGCAGAGCAGCGCCGACGCGGGCGTGCGCAGCGGCGTCGACCAGATCAACGCGCTGACCTCGCAGATCGCGCAGCTGAACGGGCAGATCGCGAACGCGGGGGGCTCGACGACGGCCGGGGGGCAGACGCTGCAGGACCAGCAGCGGGTGCTGGTCGGGCAACTGGCGGACCTCACCGGCGTCAACGTGATCAACCGGTCGGACGGCGGGGTGGACATCTCGTTCGGGACGGGGCAGGCGCTCGTGATCGGCGCCAACGCCTACGGGGTGTCGACGTCGCCGATGGCGGGGACCGGCTTCGCGTCGATCCTGGCGTCGGACGGGACGGACGTGACGGCGTCGATCACCGGGGGACAGATCGGCGGCCTGCTGCAGGCGCGCGACACGAACATCCCGGGCTACGTCAGCCAGCTCGACACGCTGGCCTACACGGTCGTGCAGCAGGTGAACACGCTGCACGCGGCGGGCTACGACCTGAACGGCACCACCGGGACCAACTTCTTCACGCCGCTGGCCTCGTCGAGCGGGGCGGCGGCCGCCATCGCCGTCAACCCGGCCGTGGTGGCCGACCCGTCGAAGGTCGCGGCGGGGTCGACCAACAGCGCCGGAGACAACCAGACGGCGACGGCGATCTCGGCCCTGCGGGACGCGAAGGTGCTCGGGGGCGGATCGAGCACGATGAGCGACGCGTGGGCGTCGCTGGTCTACCAGGTCGGGCAGGACACGCAGACCGCGCAGAACGAGCAGCAGACGCACGCCAGCGTCGTGCAGCAGCTGCAGACGCTGCAGTCCAGCGTGTCGGGCGTGTCGCTCGATCAGGAAGCGATGTCGATGATGCAGTTCCAGCGTGCCTATCAGGCGAGCGCGCAGCTGTTCAGCCTGGTGAACCAGACGGTCGATACGCTGCTCAACATGGTGAAGTGATCATGCGCGTGACCTTCGGAATGACGATGAACAGCGCGATGGCCGACGTGAACGCGACGGCCCAGCGGCTGGCCGGCACCCAGCTGGAGGTCTCCTCCGGGCTGCGCGTGCGGGTCCCGAGCGACGACCCGGCGGCCACGGTGGTCGCCATCGGGCAGCAGACCGAGATCGGGGCCCTGCAGCAGTACTCCAACACGGCCAGCGCGGCGACCTCGAAGCTGAGCGTCACCGACTCGGTCCTGTCCGACATGGTCACGCAGTTGACGGCCGCCAAGTCGTCGGCGGCGAGCGTGCTCGTGTCGACCGTGACGCCGTCGCAGATGCAGGGGGCCGTCATGCAGCTGCAGAGCATCCGCGACGCCCTGGTCTCCGACTTCAACACGCAGTACCAGGGGAGCTACATCTTCTCGGGCTCCAAGGCGACGACCCAGCCGTTCACCGAAACGGCCGGCGTCGTCTCCGCCTACCAGGGGGATGCGTCGCCGGTGTCGGTGAACATCGACCGGCAGATCACCGTCCCCACGTCGCTCGACGGCGGGCAGATCGCGCAGGGGAGCGCGGCGACCGACGTCTTCACCGACATCTCGAACCTCATCACCGCGATTCAGGCCAACGACACGACGGGCATCAACACCGGGATGACCAACCTGGACGCGGCGTTCAACCGCGTCGTGAGCGCGCAGACGGGCGTGGGGATCAGCCTGCAGACGCTGCAGGCGCAGCAGAGCCGCCTGACGTCGGCGCAGCAGGCGGCGACCACCCAGCTGTCGAAGGCCCAGGACGCCAACATGGCCCAGGCCATCTCCGACATGACGTCGGCTGAGACGGCGAACCGCGCCGCACTGGGAGCGGTAGCGACGATCAACAAGGTCTCGCTGCTGGACTACATCGGATGATCGAACCGACCCTCGACGATCGCGAGCGGGCGCGCCGGATCCGCGTCGAGACCAGCTTCGGCGGGTTCGACGTCGATCCGCAGGACGTGCTGCTGTTCCCCGACGGCCTGCCGGGCTTCGAGCAGTGCCGCCACTTCGTGGTGATGTCGGACCCGGCCGGCGGCCTGCTGTACTGCCTGCACGCGGTCGACGGGCCCGAAGCCTCCTTCCTGGCCGTCGACCCGCGGCTGGTGCTCCCGACCTACCGGTGCGACCTGAGCACCGCCGATCGGCAGCGCCTGCGGGCCGACGCACACACGTCGCTGCTCTGGCTCGCGCTGGTCACCATGGCCGACGAGCAGGCGGGGACGATCAACCTGCGGGCGCCGATCGTGATCAATCCCGCCGGGATGATCGGCTACCAGGTGATGCCTCACAACACGCTGTATCCGCTTCGGCATCCGCTGAGGCTGGGGTAGGCCATGCTGGTCTTCACGCGCAAGCGGAACGAGACAATCATGATTGGTGAAGGGATCGAAGTCCGCGTCCTCCGCGTCGGCCGTGACGGGGTCCGACTCGGCGTGACCGCGCCGCCGCAGGTCGCCGTGCACCGGCGCGAGATCTACGACCAGATCTGCGAGGCCAATCGGGTCGCCGCCGCCGGCTCCACCAACGGCCAGGCCGGTGCCAGCCATCTCCGGCGTCTGGTGGAACTGCACACCCGGCGGGCCGGGCACGAGTCGTGATGACGACCTACATCGACTGGCGCGACGTGCCCGCCGAGGAGATCCGGCCGCTCTACGAGGCCGAGACCGCCCGCTGGCGCGCCTCGCTCGACTGGAACCTCCAGCCCTCGTGGGACATCGTCGAGCCGGCCCGCGCGGCCGGCCGGCTGCCCGGGTTGATCGCCCGCGATCGCCAGGGCCGGACCGTCGGCTGGGCGTTCTTCCTGCTGCACGGCGACATCCTGCAGATCGGCGCGCTCGTCGGCGATCGCGCGGCCGTCGTCCGGGGCCTGCTGGATGCGGTGCTGGACTCGCCGGAGGCGGCGCTGGCGCGCGAGCTGTCGGGGTTCTTCTTCCCGCGGGGCTCGGCCGAACAGGCCGCGTTCGTCCGCCGGCGCATCCCGGTCTTCCGCCACCTGTATCTCCGGCGGCCCCTGACGGCCGAGGACACGCCGGTGGACGAGGAGGCGGAGGCGCAGGGGATCCGGCTGCGGACCTGGACGCCGCACGACGCGGTGGCCATGGTGCGGCTGCTGGCCCGCGCCTATCGCAAGGCGCCGAACGTCCGCTGCTTCGCCCCGCACGAGCGGCTCGAAGAGTGGGCGCACTACCTGGGGCAGCTGGTCCGGACCTCCGCCTGCGGCGAATTCCGTCCCGAAGCGAGCTTCATTGCCGAGCGGGCGGACACGCGCGCGCCGGTCGGGCTGGTCGTGACGACCCTCCTCGCGCCGGGGACGGCACACGTCGCCCAGGTGGCGGTCGATCCCGATGCGATGCGTGCGGGCCTGGGCCGCCGGCTCATGCGGGCCTCGTTCGGCGCCGCGCGGGCGGCCGGGCACACGCAGGTGACGCTCGTCGTCGGCGACGACAACGCGCGGGCGCGAGGGCTCTACGACCGGCTCGGCTTCACCGAGGCGGCGTCGTTCCTGTTCGCCTGCCGCCAGACGCCGCTGCGCCGCTCGTTCCCGGCCGCCGGGGCGGGGCAGAACGCCGCATAGAACAAGGGCTCCGGGGCCAGACGCAGGCTCCAGTCTCCGGTCTCCGGTCCTGACACGAAGAGCCGACCTGATACGGGTCGGCTCTTGTCGCGTACGGCCAACGGCACCCGGCGGACAGTGATAGTGCATCCGGACGATCGAAGACGGATGTTTCAGGTCTGGAAAGTCTCGCGCCGGGAGGCTCGCGGAGCTATGCCATACTGCTGAGCTGGATCGAGCTGCGTCGACGTTGGTCCCACCGTACAGAAGCGAGAGACGCTCCCCATGACCGAACGACCCGCAATCCTGATCGTCGACGACGAGCCCGACGCGCTGGCCGCGATGCTGGACGCCCTGACCCGCCGCTTCGGGGGCGACTATCGCATCGTCCCCCATCTGTCCCCCAGCGCGGCGCTCGACGCCATCCGCCGGATCGCGGATGACCATGAAGATCTCGCGCTGGTGATCGCGGACCAGCGGATGCCCGCGATGACCGGCCGGGACTTCCTGGGCCGGGTGCGCGCCATCGTGCCGACGGCCAAGCGGGCGCTGCTGGTCGGCTGGGGCGATCACGATGCGTCGCCGACGATCCTGCAGGCGTGCGCCCTGGGGGAGCTCGACAACTATCTCTACAAGCCCTGGGTGCCGGCCGAGGTCCATCTCTACCCGTTGATCAGCGAGTTCCTCGCGGAATGGACGCGGGACCATCGGCCGGGCATGGAGCTCATCCGCCTCGTCGGAGACGCGCAGGCCCCGCGTTCGAACGAGATCCGGGAATTGCTCACCCGCAACGGCATTCCGTTCGGGTTTCATCCGGCGGGATCGGTCGCGGCGGACCGCCTGCTTCAGGAGCAGAACGTCGAAGCGACCGCGCTGCCGCTCGTCTTCCTCCACGACGGTGCGGTCCTCGCCGATCCAACCGACGCCCAGATCATGGACGCCGTGGGAGAGAGCCCGCGCGAGCTCGCCTGCGAGGTCGCGGTGGTCGGTGCGGGACCGGCCGGGCTGACGGCTGCGGTCTACACCGGATCGGAGGGGCTGCGGACGCTGGTGATCGAGGGGCACGTCATCGGCGGGCAGGCGGGGGCCAGTTCGTTGATCCGGAATTTCCCCGGCTTTCCCCGGGGGATCAGCGGCGCCGAACTGACCCAGCGTGCCTATCAGCAGGCCTGGCTGTTCGGCGCGAAGTTCGTGTTCGCGCGCGAGGTCCACGGGCTCCGTGTGGACGGCGCGCAGAAGATCCTGGCCCTGTCGGACGGTCGCGAGGTGACGGCGACCGCGGTGGTGGTCGCCACCGGTGCGAAGTACCGCCGGCTCGACGTGCCGGCGCTCGAACGCTTCGTCGGCCGGAGCCTCTTCTATACGACCTTCGGCGAATCCCGCCTCGTGCACGACCTCGAGGTCGCCGTGGCCGGCGGCGGGAACTCGGCCGGCCAGGCCGCCTTGCACATCGCCACTTTCGCACGCAAGGTGACGCTCGTCGTGCGGGCGGACTCGCTGGAGAAGGGGATGTCCGACTACCTGGTGCAGCAGATCCGCCGGACGCCGAACATCGACGTGCGGCTGCAGGCCGAGGTGGTGGGCGGTGAGGGCGGCGAGTTGCTGGAGCGACTGGCGATCCGGGACCGGGTGCGCAACGTCGTCGATCACATTCCGGCGAAGATGCTCTTCTCGCTGATCGGCGCCACGCCGTATACCGACTGGCTGACCGGGGTCGTGCAGCGCGACGCCCACGGCTTCCTCGTCACCGGGCACGAGGTCGACATGAAGGGGTGGCCCCTGCGCCGGAAGCCGATGAGCTTCGAGACGAGCGCGCCGGGCGTGTTCGCGGTCGGCGACGTCCGCCTGGGGTCGATGAAGCGCGTGGCGTCCGCGGTGGGCGAGGGAGCCGGCGCCGTGCAGAACGTGCACGAGTACCTGAACGAGGTGGCCGAGGCGGCGCTGATCACGGATCCGCAGGCGGTCACGACCGGGCCGGGCCGGAGAGTTGGCCCACCCGGCGCGTCGTAATGATCAACGGGCGATGAGCAATGGGCCATGAGCCATGGGTATTGCTCACCGTCCCTTCCTTGACCTCCAGCGGAAAGGCATCGCCAGACACCGAGAGGCCGCGCAGTTGACGCGGTTGTTCGCCGTACATCCAGGCGTCGATCCGATCGAGCATCTCCTCCGGACTGGTTTGCTTGTACGTGTCGGTGCCGATGGATCGATCCA
>JAGWRA010000194.1 GCA_028876655.1 Acidobacteriota bacterium
GCCGCGCAGCGACGGATCGTCGCGCTGCTCGACCGACGCGTAGAACGCATCCATGTCGACGTGAAGGATCCGACGCAGGGACGCCGCCATCGGTGTACTATTCTAGGTCGGCTCGACGCGATCAGCGTCGGCTTCGGGCTACCGGCTTCGGGCTTCGGAACGCCGGAGCCCGCCAACTCCGGCCTGTAGCCCGTAGTCTGTAGCCTGTAGCCTGTAGCCCGCAGCCCGGAGACCGTCGCGTAAGGAGATTCATGCCGCAGTTCGTCTACACGATGAAGGGGCTGGGGAAGATCTACCCGCCCGATAAGCAGGTCCTGAAGGATATCTGGCTGTCGTTCCTCCCGGGCGCGAAGATCGGCGTGCTCGGGCTGAACGGCGCCGGCAAGAGCTCGCTGCTCCGGATCATGGCCGGGCTCGATCACGACTTCGGCGGCGAGGCGTTCCCGGCCGAAGGGCTGTCGGTCGGGTTCCTGCCGCAGGAGCCGCAGCTCGACGCGGCGAAGGACGTGCTGGGCAACGTCGAAGAGGGCGTGGCCGAGGTGCGGGCGCTGCTGAACCGGTACGACGAGGTGAACATGCGCCTCGGCGAGGAACTCTCGGCCGACGAGATGGACAAGGTGCTGGCCGAGCAGGCCCGCATCCAGGACCAGATCGAGGCGACCAACGCGTGGGACCTCGACTCGCGCCTCGAACTGGCGATGGATGCGCTGCGGCTGCCCCCGCCCGATGCCGACGTCACGACGCTGTCGGGCGGCGAGCGGCGCCGCGTGGCGCTGTGCCGGCTGCTGCTGCGGTCGCCCGACCTGCTGCTGCTCGACGAGCCGACGAACCATCTCGACGCCGAGTCGGTGGCCTGGCTCGAGCGGTTCCTGAAGGACTATCCCGGCACGGTGGTGGCCGTCACGCACGACCGCTACTTCCTCGACAACGTGGCCGGCTGGATCCTCGAGCTCGATCGCGGGTCGGGCATCCCCTGGGAGGGGAACTACTCCTCCTGGCTGGAGCAGAAGCAGAAGCGGCTCGAACTGGAGGAGAAGCAGGAGAGCCGCCGCCAGCGGACGCTGGCGCGCGAGCTCGACTGGATCCGGATGTCCCCCCGCGCGCGACAGGCGAAGGGCAAGGCGCGGCTGAACGCCTACGAGCAGCTGCTGAACCAGGAGACGACCCAGAAGATCGACGCCGTGGAGATCTACATTGCGCCCGGGCCGCGGCTGGGCGACGTCGTGGTCGAGGCGCGGAATCTGTCGAAGGGCTACGGCGACAACCTCCTGATCGACGACCTCACCTTCACGCTCCCGCGCGGCGGCATCGTCGGCGTCATCGGCCCCAACGGCGCCGGCAAGACCACGTTGTTCCGGATGATCACCGGGCAGGAGGCCCCCGACGGCGGCACGCTGCGGATCGGCGAGACGGTCCAGGTCGGGTACGTCGACCAGAGCCGCGACACGCTGGATCCGGCGAAGACCGTCTGGCAGGAGATCTCGGGCGGCGAGGACGAGCTGACGGTCGGCAAGCGGACCGTGGCGTCACGCGCCTACGTGTCGTGGTTCAACTTCAAGGGGACGGCGCAGCAACGCAAGGTGGGAGAGCTGTCGGGTGGCGAGCGGAACCGGGTCCACCTGGCGAAGCTGCTGCGGCAGGGGAGCAACCTGCTGCTGCTCGACGAGCCGACCAACGACCTCGACGTCGACACGCTGCGTGCGCTGGAAGAGGCGCTGCTGGAGTTCGCCGGCTGCGCCGTCGTCATCAGCCACGACCGGTGGTTCCTCGACCGGATCGCGACGCACATGCTGGCCTTCGAAGGCGACAGCAAGGTGGTCTGGTTCGAGGGGAACTATCAGGACTACGAGGCCGACCGGCACCGCCGGCTCGGCGCCGCGGCGGACCAGCCGCACCGGATCAAGTACCGGAAGTTGACGCGGTGAGCGGCTGACGAACTCGAGGATCTGACGGTGATCGTCCGGAACGGGTGGAGGCGCGTCGTGTGGCCTCCGATGCGGAGTGAGTCCCCATGAAGCTGCGTGAGTGCGCCCTGGTTCTCGTCGTCAGTCTGGCGGTTACGGCTGTGCTGTCAGCCCAGGGATCGGAGAGGGCTGCCGTGCTGGCGACGGTCAATAAGCTGTTCGACGGCATGCGGACCCGCAACAGCGCGCTGATTCTGTCGGCCTTCGACGAGTCGGCGCAGCTCGTGCGGGTCAGCGACCGGAACGGCGTACCCGCCGTGGCGCCGATGCCGATCGCCCGCTTCGCGGCCGCCGTCGCGGGCGCGAAGGCCGGCGACGTCTGGGACGAACGTCTCTCCAGCCCGCAGGTCCGGATCGACGGCAACCTGGCGCAGGTGTGGAGCCCCTACACCTTCCACCTCAACGGGGTGCTCCATCACTGCGGCACCGACGCCTTCATGCTGCTGAAGGTCGGCGGCACGTGGAAGATCACGCAGGTGGCGGATACGGAGCGGACGTGCGGGGGGAAGTAGCACCACACAGCGTCCCGAACGCGAAGCCGCGCGCCTCGAGGGCGGGGATGAGCCGGGCGGTCGCCTCGACGGTCTGGCGCTGATCGCGCCGGGGGTGTGATTCGTCACCGTCGTGCATCACCAGGATGGCACCGTCGCCCGCGTGCCCCAGCGCCCGGTGCACGATGCTCTCAGGCGTCCGCGTCCGGAACCAGTTCCAGTCCCACATCATCCAGCTCCAGCCGACCAGGGAATAGCCGGCCTTCGCGACTCCCTGGTACAGCTCACCGCCGCGCCAGCCGGCGTGCGGCCGGAAAATCGGGCAGGGCCGGTGGCCCGTGAGCTGCGCGATCCGATCGGCGTTGCGCGCCAGTCGCGCCGCCACTTCATCGGGCGGGAGCAGCATCCACTCCCGCGTGTCCGAATGCAGGCCGACGGCATGGCCCTCGTCGAACATCCGGCGGACGATCGGCGCGGTCTCGGGCGTGACGTGGGCATCGATCAGGAAGAAGGTCGCCCGTACGTGGTCCCGGGCCAGCACGTCCAGCAGGTCCGGCGTCGTCGCCGGGTTCGGGCCATCGTCGAACGTCAGGTAGATGCGGGGCGGCGCGCCTGGCGGTGCCGCCGGCATGTGCCAGCGGGCTTCCGCCGGCGGGTGGATCTCGAGCAGGAAGGGGAATGGCGCCATGTGCGCTAGGGCGACGAGCGCCATGCCGAGCGCGGTGAAGATCAGCATGGGACCGGCTCGCGGGGGACGCGCCGTCTATGACGCGGGAATCCCCATCTTCATCCGGAAGTACTCGATCGTCTTCACGAGTCCTTCCTCCAGGGCCACCTTCGGTTCCCAGTGGAGCAGCGTGCGGGCGCGCGTGATGTCGGGCTGGCGGACCTTCGGGTCGTCGGTCGGCAGCGGGCGATACACGATGCGGCTCTTCGAGCCGGTCATGCGCACGATGGTCTGAGCGATCTCCAGGATCGTCATCTCGCGCGGGTTGCCGATGTTCACCGGGTCGTTCACGTTCGACTGCATCAGGCGGAAGATGCCGTCGACGAGGTCCGAGATGTAGGTGAAGCTGCGGGTCTGGCTGCCGTCGCCGAAGATCGTGATGTCCTCGCCGCGCAGGGCCTGCGAGGTGAAGGTCGGTACGGCGCGGCCGTCGTTGACGCGCATGCGCGGGCCGTAGGTGTTGAAGATCCGGACGATCTTCGTGTCGAGGCCGTGATACCGGTGGTAGGCGACGGTCATCGCCTCGGCGAAGCGTTTGGCTTCGTCGTACACGCCGCGCGGCCCGATCGGGTTCACGTTCCCCCAGTAGGTCTCCTTCTGCGGATGCTCCAGCGGATCCCCGTAGACCTCCGACGTCGAGGCCAGCACGAACCGCGCCCCCTTGGCCTTCGCCAGGCCGAGCGCCTTGTGCGTGCCGAGGGCGCCGACCTTCAGGGTCGGGATCGGCAGCTCGAGGTAGTCGATCGGGCTGGCCGGGCTGGCCCAGTGCAGCACGTAGTCGACCGGCCCCTCGATGTAGATGTAGTTGGTGACGTCGTGTTTGATGAACAGGAAGTCGCGGTTCACCAGGTGTGCGATATTCGCGGTGTCGCCCGTCAGCAGGTTGTCGATGCCGACGACCGAGAAATCGCGGTCGAGGAGGAACTCGCAGAGATGGGATCCGATGAAGCCGGCGGCTCCGGTGACGACGACGCGTGGTTTCATGAGTGAGCTCGGCCCCAGACGGCCTTGCGGCCGACGGGCGCGGGCGCCGGGGCGGCGGGCCGTCCGGCGTCAGTACGCATGCTTGTGGAAGAAGCCCCGGATGAAGGTCAGCCACATGATCTTGAGATCGAGGCGGACGGACCAGTTCTCGATGTAGTAGAGGTCGTACTCGATCCGCTTCTCGATCGAGGTGTCGCCCCGCCAGCCGTTGACCTGCGCCCAGCCGGTGAGCCCCGCCTTCACCTTGTGGCGCAGCATGTACTGCGGAATCCGGTGGCGGAACTGCTCGACGAAGAACGGCCGCTCGGGGCGCGGCCCGACGATCGACATGTCGCCGACCAGCACGTTCCAGATCTGGGGAATCTCGTCGAGGTTCGACTTGCGGAGGAAGCGGCCGAGCGGCGTCACGCGCGGGTCGCCCGCGCGCGCCCAGACCGGGCCCGTCTCGCGCTCGGCGTCGTTGTACATCGAGCGGAATTTCTGGATCGTGAACGGCTTCCCGTCCAGCCCCATCCGCTCCTGCCGGTAGAAGATCGGCCCGGGCGAGGTCAGCTTCACCAGGGCCGCGACGATGAGGCCCGGCACGGCCAGCACGACCAGGGCGACGGCCGACAGCGCCACGTCGATCAGCCGCTTGACGATGGCGTTGAAGCCCTGCAGCGGCACGTCGTTGACGTTGATGACCGGGACGCCGTCGAGATCCTCGAGTCGGGCGCGCAGCGCGATCACCTGCAGCAGGTCGGGGACGACTTTCACGTCGATGCACTGCCGCGAGGTCGCTTCGAGCAGCTCGATCATCTTCAGGTGCTCTTCGGGCGGCAGGGCGACGTAGAGGTGGTCGATCCCCTCGCGCTCGACGATCTCGGCGCACTCGCTCAGCGTGCCGAGCAGCGGCAGGCCGCGGTAGCCCAGGTGATCGCCGCCCGCCCGGTCGTCGACGAACCCGACGATCTGGTAGCCGAGCTCGCGGTGCACCAGGATCTTGTCGGCCACCATCCGGCCGAGCTCGCCGGCGCCGGCAATCAGGATCCGCTTCAGGCCGGCCCCGGCACGCCACCGGCGCTCGAGCGCTTCGCGCACCAGTTCGCGCGAGGCGTAGGTGAGCGCCACGTTCAGCACCAGGAACAGGCCCCAGACGACCTGCGAGACCTCGTAGGCCCCCTTGTCCTTGACGGCGTCGGCGACGTAGTAGGCCTGGAAGTACAGCGTGGCGACCACGCCGAAGACGACGGCCAGGATGCTGCCGACGAAGACGTTGAAGAAGTCGTCGACCCGCGACCGCCCGCGCCGCAGCCGGTAGAGCCCCTGGAACTGGAAGGCGAGCGGGACCAGGATGGCGATGAACGGCAGGATGTTCAGGTACTGCCGGAACGGCGGGACCCCCTTGGTGACGGGGATCAGCGCCGTCTGGAACCGCAGCACGTACGCGACGATGAACGCCGTCATGCCCAGGAGGGAATCGGTGACGACGTGGAAGGCCACGAGCAGGCGGTTATAGCGTCTTACCACGGGTGCGTCCCGGCCGGAGCCGTCAGGGTTTCCTCCACACACGCGCCGATTTCGGCCGCGAACCGTTCGCGCCCGAATCGCTGGGCGTGCCGCCGGATGGCCGCCGGATCGAACCGGATCGCCAGGGCCCGCCGCAGCCCGTTGGCCAGCGCCGGGGCCGTGGCCTCGGCGACCAGGAC
>JAGWRA010000195.1 GCA_028876655.1 Acidobacteriota bacterium
CGTACTGGAACGGGATGCCGTGCGCCTGCGCCAGCGCGGCAATCCAGTTCACGTACGTGTTGTTCGGCAGCATGCTCGCGTCGAACACGAACAGGCCCGGCCCCTTGCCCAGCACTTCCTGCGACAGCTTCGGCGAGGTCAGCAGCGGGAAGTCGCCCGCGATGCCGATCTCCAGGTTGATGACGATGTCGGGATGCGCCGTGGCGTTGACGACGGCCGCGCCGCGCAGGCCGTTCTCCTCCTGCACCGTGGCCGCCATCTCCACCGTGTTCGGGTGCGGCAGGGTCTTCAGCTGCCTAAGCGCCTCGGTCGCCACCGCGAGGCCGACCCGGTCGTCGAACGCCTTCGCGAGATACCGGTTCGTGCCGTTGAGGACGGTGAACTTCGTGCCGTAGGTGATCGGCAGGCCCGGGCGGACGCCCAGCGCCTCGGCCTCGGCCCGGCTCTTCACGCCGATGTCGATGAACATGTCCTGCAGGTGGACCAGGCGGTTCCGCTCCTCGGCCGAGACGATGTGCCCCGACTTGAAGCCGGTGTACCCGGTGACGGGCCCCTTCGGCGTGAGGATCGTCATCCGCTGCGTCAGCACGCTCTGGTCGAGGTAGCCCCCGACGTTGTTGAAGAAGATGAAGCCGTTCGGATCGATGTAGCGCACCAGGAACCCGACTTCGTCCATGTGCGCCATGATCAGCACGCGCGGCGAGGCCGCCGGGCCGGGCAACGTGCCGTACAGGTTGCCCATGCCGTCGGTGTGGACGTCGTCCAGCACCCCCTGCCACTCGCGGCGCAGGATGTCACGCACCGGCCCCTCGAACCCGGACGGCGCAATCGCGTCGGTCAGCTCCGCCAGCAGCTTCACGACCGCGTCCTGTCCCTGCGCCCGCAGCCGCACCGCCGGCACCGCGGCCACGGCCACCGCGACCAGCGCCGCCGCCATCCCCTGCCAGATCCGTCCTCGCCTGTCGCTCATCTCAGCCTCCTCGCCGCAGTCGGTCCGGCTCTCCCGGACGGGCCGCCGCCCGTGGCCCGACAGTCTCGCACAGGGCGGCGCTGCCGCCAAGCGCCCCACCCCTTTCCGGCGCCGGGGGTTCGCGCTACACTCACGCGAGCGGCTGCCGTGCCTGTCGTGCCTGCCTTTCCCCGTGTTCGCGCCTGAGCGCCCGTAGGCGTCGCACTCCCGTGCTGTTCACCGAGCCGACGTTCCTGTTCCTGTTCCTGCCGATCCTGCTCGGCCTCTACTTCCTGCCCGGGTCGCGCCACCGGAACGGCGTGCTGCTGGCGGCCAGCGTCATCTTCTACGAGACCGGCGGCGGCTGGTTCACGGTGCTGATGCTCGCCTCGATCGCCTTCAACTACCGGATCGCCATCGCGATCGACCGGCGGCACGGCCGGGTGGAGGCGCGGCGGCTGCTGGCGGCGGCCATCGGCGTGAACCTCGTCGTGCTCGGCGTCTTCAAGTACGCGAACTTCTTCGCCGACAACGTGAATACGCTGGCGCTCGTCCTCGGCCTGCACCCGGTCGTCGTCCCGCGCGTGCTGCTGCCGATCGGCATCTCGTTCTTCACGTTCCACGCGATCTCCTACGTCGTCGACGTGTACCGCCGCGACGCGATCGCGCAGAAGCACCCGTCGCACGCCGCCCTCTACCTGCTGCTGTTCCCGCAGCTCATCGCCGGGCCGATCATCCGCTACCGCGACATCGCGGATCAGCTGGCGTCGCGGCCCGTGCGGCGGGACGACCTCGCCTGCGGCATCCGCCGGTTCATCGTCGGGCTGGCCAAGAAGGCGCTCGTCGCCAACGTCGTCGCGGTGCCCGCCGATCGGATCTTCGCCATGCCCACCGCGCAGCTGACCGCCGCGCACGCCTGGCTGGGCGTCGTCTGCTACACGCTGCAGATCTACTTCGACTTCTCCGGCTACTCCGACATGGCGATCGGCCTCGGCCGGATCTTCGGGTTCCGCTTCCCCGAGAACTTCAACTACCCGTACGTGTCGCGGTCGATCCAGGAGTTCTGGCACCGCTGGCACATCACGCTGTCCGCCTGGTTCCGCGACTACCTCTACATCCCGCTCGGCGGCAGCCGCGTCGAGCCCTGGAAGGTCTATCGCAACCTGGTGGTCGTCTTCTTCCTGTGCGGCCTGTGGCACGGCGCCGCCTGGACGTTCGTCGCCTGGGGGCTCTACCACGGGCTGTTCCTCGTCATCGAGCGCCTCGGCCTCGCCCGGCGGCTGGCGCGCCTGCCCCGCGCGATCGCGCAGGGCTATGCGCTGCTGGTCGTGATGGTCGGGTGGGTCTTCTTCCGCGCCGACACCTTCACGGCCGCGGCCGGCTTCCTGAAGGCGATGGCCGGATTCGGCGCCGGCGCGCCGGCCCCCTACGATGCGGCCTACTTCCTGAACCATCAGGTGGTGCTGGCCCTGGCCGCCGGCCTGATCGGCTCGCTCCCGCTCGTGCCGGCCCTGCGGAGCCGGCTCGATCGCCTCGCCGCGGCGGCGGGCGGACCGGCCGCCCTCCTCGCCTGGTCGGACGGCCTCGTGACCACGGTCGTGCTGCTGGTGCTCTTCGGCGCATCGGTCCTCTTCGTCGCCGCCGGCACCTACAACCCGTTCATCTACTTCCGCTTCTGATGACCGACGCCCCCGCCTCCGTCGTGCCGTCCCCGCCTGCGGGCCCCCGCCGCCGGCGCGCGATCCTCGATCTGCTGATCGTGGTCCCGTTCCTCGCGCTGATTGCGACGCCGCTCCTCGGCCAGCTCGCCGGGACCGGCGCGGCCACGAGCCGCGCCGAGAGCCGGCGCGCCTCGTCACGGCCGGCGGTCGCCTGGAACGCCCGCGCCCTCGTGAAACTGTCGGCCGACTGGACCGCCTATTTCGACGGCCACTTCGCCTTCCGCCTCGACGTCATCCGCTGGTACAACCATCTCGCCTGGCAATGGCTCGGCATCTCCCCTTCGCCGACGGTGCTGAAGGGGCGCGACGGCTGGCTCTTCTACGCCGACGACGGGGCGCTGCAGGACTACCTGTCCGAGCGGCCGTTCGCACCGGCCGACCTGGAACAATGGCGGCAGACGCTGCAGCACACCAACGACTGGCTGGCCGCGCGGCACATCCGCTACCTGTTCGTCGTCGCGCCCGACAAGCACGTGATCTATCCGGAGTACATGCCACCGGGGATCCATCCGCTCCAGCATCCCTCGCGGCTCGATCAGCTCGTGACCTACCTCGAGCAGCACACGACCGTGGACATCGTCGATCTGCGAGCCCCGCTGCTGGCCGCCAAGGCGCACGATCGCGTCTACCACCGGACCGACTCGCACTGGAACGACGCCGGCGCGTTCGTCGCCTACAGCCAGATCGCCGACCGCCTGCTGCGATGGTTCCCGGCGGTCATCCCCTGGACCCGCGACGAGTTCCGCGAGGAGGTGCACGTCACGCCCGGTCTCGACCTGGCCGACATGCTCGGTCTCTCCGACGTCATCTCCGAGCGGCGGCGTGACTTCGTTCCCCTGAAGCGGCGCCGGGCGCGCATCGTCGAGCCGGCGCACCCCGATCCGGACTTCGAGGAGGGGCGGCTGGTGACGGTGGTCGACAATCCCGACCTGCCGCGCGCGGTGGTCTTCCGCGACTCGTTCATGTCCGCCCTGATTCCGTTCCTCTCGGAACACTTCCAGCGGGCCGTCTATCTCTGGCAGAACGACTTCGATCCCGACGTCGTCCGGCAGGAGCAGCCGACCGTCGTCATCCAGGAGCTGGTCGGCCGCCGGCTCACGACCTACCTCCCCTACGATGCCGTCGCGGCCGAGGGGGACGTGGTGGGGTCAAAACCCTGACGGTCCGGCGACCGGGGAGCCGGGACTTTGACACTGATTGGCAGGCCAGAGGCGCGATTCGGCGCTGATCGGGCGGGCGGAGTCCGGCGGAGCCGAGGCGGCGGCGTCAAAAACAGGCCATTTTCAGGGCCATTCTGATCCCTTGCACGGCGCGTGCGTCCGGCCCGTCCGACTCCGGCCGTGCGGCACGCGGCTTGCCTTGTGTCCCTCCGTTTCCGGTCTCTTACGCCGTGGCGGTTGGGGTGCCGCCCGGTGACCGGGCGGGCGTGGATCCCGCATCTGACAAGGCGGCCGCCGTGTTCATGACTATGCTCTCTCGCTTCTCCGACGACCTCGCCATCGATCTGGGCACGGCGAACACCTGTGTGTACGCCTGTGGCAAAGGGATCGTCCTGAGCGAGCCGTCGATCCTGGCCCTCAACGCCATCAACGGCAAGATCGAGGCGGTGGGCAACGACGCCAAGGAAATGCTCGGCCGGACGCCCGGCAACATCACGGCCATCAAGCCGATGCGTGACGGTGTCATCGCCGACTTCGACGCGGCCGAGAAGATGCTGACGCACTTCATGCGCAAGGCCCAGCGCCACGGCGGCTGGCTGCGGCCGCGCGTCGTCATCGGCGTGCCGTCGGCCATCACGCAGGTCGAGCGCCGCGCCGTCAAGGACAGCGCCTACAAGGCCAAGGCCAGCGAAGTCCACCTGGTCGAGGAGGCCATGGCGGCGGCTATCGGCGCCGGCATGCCGATCACGGAAGCGGCCGGCAACATGGTCGTGGACATCGGAGGCGGGACGACGGACATCGCCGTCATCTCGCT
Organism: Acidobacteriota bacterium; assembly: GCA_028876655.1. GTDB lineage: Bacteria > Acidobacteriota > Vicinamibacteria > Vicinamibacterales > CAVVIG01 > JAGWRA01. The sequence continues at coordinate 4,645 of JAGWRA010000195.1, forward strand.
GGCCGGCATCGTCTACAGCCGCTCGGTGAAGGTGGCCGGCAACGCGCTGGACGACGCGATCATCCAGCACGTGCGCCGGAGCCACAACCTGCTCATCGGCGAGCGGACGGCCGAACAGATCAAGATCGAAATCGGGTCGGCCTTCCCGCTCGACGAGCCGGTGTCGATGGAAGTGAAGGGGCGTCACCTCGCTGAGGGGAAGCCGAAGACCGTCAGGATGGACGACGAGGAAGTGCGCGAGGCCATGAGCGAGCCGCTGCGCGGCATCGTCCAGGCGGTGCTCGACGCGCTCGAGCGCGTGCCGCCCGAACTCTCGTCCGACATCTACGACCGCGGCATCACGCTGACCGGTGGCGGCGCCCTGCTGCGGCACTTCGACGCCCGCCTGCGCCACGAGACCGGCCTGCCCGTGCAGGTCGCCGACGACCCGCTGTCGTCGGTCGTGCTGGGCGCCGGGCGGATGCTCGACGACTTCAATCTGCTGCGTCGCGTCTCGATCGCCGAATAGACCCTCCTCCTGCGACGGCCTCCTGACCGGGGGCCGTCGCCCTTTTTTCCGCCTCAACCGCTCCAGTCGATCCGGACCATCGCCGCCGGCGGGCCAACGCGGTATGCTCCGTGGGGCATGGACGCCGCCGCGGCCGACCGCTTCGATCCCGATCGCCTGCTGAACCAGGCCTTCACGCGCGCCACCGGTTCGCATCCGGTGGGCGGCAACCGTGTCCGCCTGCTGCGGGACGCCCGCGAGAACTATCCGGCCTGGCTCGACGCCATCGCCGCCGCCCGCCACTGGATCCACTTCGAGAGCTACATCATCCACAGCGACCGCACCGGCTGGCAGTTCGCCGAGGCGCTGGCGGCGCGCGCGCGCGACGGCGTGCGGGTGTCGCTGCTCTACGACTGGTGGGGTGCGCGGGGATTCACCGGCCGGGCGTTCTGGCGCTACCTGCGGAAGGCCGGCGTCGACGTCCGGTGCTTCAACCCGCCGATCTTCGACAGCCCGCTCGGCTGGCTGCGCCGCGATCACCGGAAGATGCTGGCCATCGACGGCCGCGTGGCGTTCGTCACCGGGCTGTGCGTCGGCGACGCCTGGACGGGGGATCCCGCCCGCGGCATCGCCCCGTGGCGCGACACCGGCCTCCAGCTCGAGGGGCCGGCCGTGGCCGACGTCGAGCGGGCGTTTGCCGGGACCTGGGGAACGGCGGGCGCGCCGGTGCCGGCCGCCGAGATCCCCGACGCCGCCACGATCGCGCCGGCCGGTGACGTCACGGTGCGCGTAGTCGCGAGCTTCCCCAATCTGGCGGGTCTGCTGCGGCTCGACCAGGTCGTCGCCGGGGAAGCGCGCGAGACGCTCTGGCTCACCGACGCCTACTTCGTGGCGACCACCCTCTACGTGCAGGCCCTGCGGGCGGCGGCCGCCGATGGCGTCGACGTCCGCATCCTCGTCCCCGGCGCCACCGATATCCCGGTGCTGCGCGCGCTGTCGCGCTCGGGCTACCGATCGCTGCTCGAGGCCGGCATCCGCGTGTTCGAGTGGAACGGCCCGATGCTCCACGCGAAGACGGCCGTCGCCGACGGCCGCTGGGCGCGCATCGGATCGACGAACCTGAATCCGGTGAGCTGGCTCGGCAACTGGGAGCTCGACGTCGCCGTCGAGGATCGCGGGTTCGCCGGGCAGATGGAGGCGATGTACCTCGACGACCTCCAGCACGCGACCGAGGTGGTCCTCAGCCGCCACCAGCGCGTCCGCTCGGTCGCCCCCGCGCCGCGCGAGGAGCGCGGCCGGCGCCCGCCCCGGCGCATC
>JAGWRA010000196.1 GCA_028876655.1 Acidobacteriota bacterium
AATCGCCTCTATCTCTCGACCGTCGAGGCGCTGGCCATGGCCATTGACGCCAAGGACCAGATCACGCACGGCCACATCCGGCGCGTGCAGATCTGCGCGGTGGGTCTCGCCGACGCGCTCGGCGTCAAGGACGAACAGCTGATCAAGGCGATCGAGGCGGCCGCCCTGCTGCACGACACCGGCAAGCTGGCGGTTCCCGAGTACATCCTGAACAAGCCCGGCAAGCTGACGCCGGCAGAGTTCGAGAAGATGAAACTGCACGCCACGGTCGGCGCAGACATCCTCTCGTCGGTGGAATTCCCGTTCCCGGTCGTCCCGATCGTCCGTCACCACCACGAGAACTGGGACGGCAGCGGCTATCCGGCCGGGCTCTCCGGGACCGACATCCCGATCGGCGCGCGCATCCTCTCGGTCGTCGACTGCTTCGACGCCTTGACCTCGGACCGGCCGTACCGGCCCCGTCTGCCAGACGACGAGGCCATCCAGATCCTGAAGGACCGGCGTGGCACGATGTACGACCCACTGGTCGTCGACACGTTCATCCAGGTGTATCCGGCGATCGCCCCGAGAGCGGCGGAGTCGTCCGAGCTGCCGACCCACCGCAAGGGCCTCGCGGAGATTGCGCGGACGTCCAGCGAGTCGGCGGCCGTGACGGCGGCGCAGCAGGAATCGCTCGAAGACATTGCAGCCGGCACGGACGAGATGCTGACGCTCTACGATCTGGCGACCTCGCTGGCGGGCCAGACGACCCTGGCGGATGCCGCCGACGTCATCGCCAAGCATCTTCGGCGGCTGGTGCCGGCGGCGTTGTGCGTCTTCTACCTGTACGACCGGGAGTGCGACGAACTGGTGGCCGAACATGCCAGCGGTGAAGGCGAGGCCAGCGTGTGCGGCCTGCGGGTACCGCTGGGCGAGCGGCTGAGCGGCTGGGTCGCGGCCAACCGGCGCAGCATCCTGAACTCCGATCCGGTGCTGGACCTCGGAGACGTGGCCCGGTCGGCCAGACCGCGGCTGCGTGCCTGCCTGGGCACGCCACTGCTCGCAGGCGACCGGCTCGTGGGCGTGCTGACGCTCTACGGCACCACCCAGGACGGCTTCACCGAGGATCATCGGCGGATCGTCGAAGCCGTCTCCCGCCAGATCTCGCAGACGCTCCAGCGCGCGACGGAGTTCGAGGCCTCCCGGGACACCATGCTGAAGGATCCGGTGACCGGCCTCCCGAACCTCGCGCGGTTCGAACAGTTCTCGGCCACGCAGGGGCCGCTCGCGGTGCAGGGACCGCCGGTGAACGTGATCTTCATCCGTCTCGACAACCTGCCGCGGATCAGCGAGTCGCACGGACGGAGCGCCGGCGACCTGGCGGTCGCTCATGTCGCCGGGATCATCCGCCGAATACTCCGGGGGGCGGACCTCCTGTTCCGGTACGGTCCCGGCGAGTTCGTGGCGATCCTGAACGAGGCGGGTGATGGCCTGGCGGCTGCCGTGGCGGGACGGGTGACCGAGACACTGGGCACCGACCTGCTCCGACTGCCGGGAGGCGAAGTGCTCGACGTGTCGATTTCGATGGGCACGGCAGCGGCGCCGGTCGATGGTTCGACGCTGGCGGACCTGGCATCGGTGGCCAGCCTGCGGCTGGCCGGCCTCCGCGAGGACGGCCCGACACACTGGCCGCCCCGGCACGTGCACTGAGTCACACGCATGGACGAACGGATCCTGACCGAGATCGCACGCGAGCTGGCCGAAACCAACCGGCTGCTGCGCGACATTCAGGAGCAGGTCGTGGACATCAGGGGATCCGTCCGGCTGCAGCGGATGCGGCAGCTCGGTGGCCGTCCCGACCGCGAGCCGCCGCCGCGGCTGCCCCGGGTCCTGAAGCCGCCGGCCTGAGACCGCCGCTCACGGCTCGATCCCCAGTCGACGACGCTTCAAGTAGAGCCCCTTCCTCGAGAGCCCGAGCGCGCGGGCGGCCGCATCCACCTGTCCGTCTGCCTGGTGAAGCGCCCGGCGGATGATGGCCCGCTCGACCTGTTCGAACGCCGCCGCCAGCGGCTGGTCCAGATGAATGGTGAGGGTCGCCTCCGGTTCGGGTGTTGCCTCGTCGACCAGGTCCGGCCACGGCGCCGACCGGGCCTGGAAATGGTCGGCTGTCAGGAGCGTCCCCGGCGCCGCCAGTGCGACGGCGCGCCGGATGGCGTTCGCCAGCTCGCGGATGTTGCCGGGCCAGGGCCGCAGCGACAGGCAGGCGATCGCTTCCTCGGACAGGTCGACCTCCGGCTTGCCCATGTCGTGTGTGTACCGTTCCAGGAAGTGACGTGCCAGCAGCGGAATCTCTTCGCGCCGGTCGCGGAGGCTCGGCACGGCGATCTGGATCACGTTCAACCGGTAGTACAGGTCCTCGCGGAACTGCTTCCTGGCGACCAGGTCCTCGAGGTCGGCGTTGGTCGCGGCGATCACACGCACGTCAACGGACACCGGCCGGGGCTCGCCGATCGGATGCACCTCGCCCGACTCGAGAAACCGCAGCAGCTTCGGCTGGAGGCTCAGCGGCACCTCGCCGATCTCGTCCAGGAAGAGCGTGCCGCCGGCGGCCGCCCGGATCACGCCGGGGAACGATTCGGTGGCGCCCGTGAAGGCACCCCGGCGGTGGCCGAACAACTGGGCGTCGAGCATGTCGTGGGGTACGGCAGCGCAGTTGAACGGCACGAAGGGGGCCGTGACACGGGCCGAATGGCGGTGAATCAATCTCGCCACCAGTTCCTTGCCCGTACCGGTGTCCCCGGTGATCAGGACGGCGACGTCGGTCGTTGCGGTGCGGCGGGCCAGCGCGGCGAGTTCGCGTGACTTCGGGCTGGCGAATACGCCGTCTGCAACGTCTTCGTCGGGTCGCGTGCTCTCGACCGGCCATAGTGTCGCCCCAAGACGTTGTGAGCGGGAAGCGACCTCAAGATGCACGATTGCCTGGAGTATGTTGCGCAGTCCTAATGCAGTTTCGTCGGCGAGCAGATCGCCAGCCAGCGCAACCCACAGATCGAACCTATCGCCAGCGGCTTCTCCCAGACACACGCGAAACCCTCGTCCTCGGTCAAGAGACTCGCTGCGAATCGAGTCAACATCCGCACCAAACGACTCGAGCACACGTTCGACACCGCAAGGACCAGCACCAACCAGCGCCGCTCCTTTCACACACTTAGAGGATTCTAGTACCGCTCGCGCCTCTTTGCCCAGCAATTCGGGATTGCGACGGACTTGGCACCAAGACGCAACACCCGTCGCGATGCGCTCAACAGCAGATTTGATCTGCGCGGGGTGATCAAGAGTGGTCAGGCTTGACGAGCTCAGTCGTGTGGCCTCTCGGCGAACGTCGTCGTGCGCCTTCACGTTATCGATACTCAAAAAGGCTCTTGCGCTGCGCATGTAGTGTTCGGCAGCAGCAATGGACAGCCCCTTCTGACAGCAAGCGGCGGCAGACACCCTCTCCGCAACCGCGAAGTCAAGAATGGAACCAAGCGGCGCCGAGCGCGCTCGTGCGACTAGAGCTCCGCATTGTGGGTCACCGAGCTCAATGGCCATCTCGGCCAGAAGTGAGTAGAGGACCGTGCTAAGTGAGTGATCTTGAGACGCTTCTGCCGCTTGCAGAGCGACCGCTGCGATCGCCTGCGCTTCTTGCACTCGCCCCTGTCGGAAGGCCGCCCTCGCCAAAGTGGGTTGGCACCATCTGTACTGATACGGAAACTGTCGTACCGAGCCAGATACGATGGCGTGAATCCGGGACGAAACATGCTCACACGCCGGGAGGTCGCCGCTGATCAGTTTCAGATGAAGAAGGCTATCCAGCAGGGCAACCTCCAGAAAGCCCCCACGCACGCATATGGAGAGAGCCCGCTGAATCTTCTCTTCCACGCCGGCGGTTTCACCTTTAAGCAGGAGGATGTGGGCGGTATTCCCTAGCGCAGCGGTTTCGTTAATAGCATCGCCACTTCGACGAGCCCAATGCAGAGACCGTGTGGCATGTTCCTCGGCCGTTCTCACATCATCGGTCAAACAGTAGAGATTGGTCCAGCCGACCTCGGCCTCGGCGCGGAGCCAGGCATTGGAGTGCACCATCAGGATCGAGTCAGCGACCCGGAGGTGCCGTTCGGCCACGTCCAGGACGCCGCGTTCGCCTTCAACAGCACTCACGAAGATGTGCAGCGCGGCGGTCACGAAGGGGTCACCGAGCCGGGTCGCGTTCGCGCGCAGGTCGCTCAGGAGCGTCCGGACGTCGGGACGATCGATCCGCGTGCGCTCCGCGTAGATCAACCGGATCTGCGCCC
>JAGWRA010000197.1 GCA_028876655.1 Acidobacteriota bacterium
ACGAACAGGCCGAAGAGGAGGGTGAAGATCAGAAGGCGCGTCGCCCGCTGATTCTCGAGGAGACGAACGGATCCGGTGGTGGCGGGAAAGGGATCGCCCAAAACGCCCGTATGCTACACCGTCCTGCGCCGAATCCGGAACTGACGCTCCCGGGCTACGGGCTACATGGCCAATCTGGACGGCTCCGGGCCACAGGGCTCCGGGCTACGGAGTCCGACGGAGATTGCCGTCGAGCAACCTGCGTGGGCCCCGTAGCCTGTAGCCCGAAGCCCGTAGCCCGTCTCGTTATCCCACCGTCACGAAGAACGGCGTCCCGTCGCGCTGCACGAGCAGCAGCGACGGCCTGTTGCCCGACCGCTTCAGTGCCTCCCGCAGTTCGCCCGGCGTGTTCACGGCCTGGCGGTTCACCTGCTGGATGACGTCACCCGGCCGGATGCCGGCGTCGGCGGCCGGGCCCGACGGATCCACGTCCTGGACCACCACGCCGCGGCTGCCGGCCGGCAGTCCGAGCCGCGACGCCTGGCGGCCGTCGAGCGGCGTCACGGTCAGACCCGCGTTCCCGCCCCCCGCATCCGCCGATCGGGTCGCCTTCGTCCCCCCGTTGCCATCGAGCGCCTTCAGCGTCGCCGACGCCGTGTGCGTCTTCCCGTCGCGGACGTAGCCGATGCTGACCTGCGTCCCCGGCAGCGTCCCCGCGACGGCGTTGCGCAGCTCGTTGCCATCGGTGACCGGCCGCCCGTTGAACGAGGTGATCACGTCGCCCTGCTCCAGTCCGGCCTGCGCGCCGGCACTGTCGGGTTCCACCTTGTCGACGATCGCTCCCTGCACCGCCGGCAGGCCCAGGCTCGACGCCAGATCGGCCGTGACGCCCTGGACGGTGACGCCGAGCAGGCCGCGCCGCACGTGCCCGGTGTCGATGAGCTGCGTCATCACGTTGCGCGCCATGTTCGACGGAATCGCGAAGCCGATGCCCACGCTGCCGCCCGACGGCGAGAGGATCTGCGAGTTGATGCCGACGACCTCCCCGCGGGTGTTCACGAGCGGCCCGCCGGAGTTGCCCCGGTTGATCGGCGCATCGGTCTGCAGGAAGTCCTCGTAGCTGCCGTCACCCAGGCTGGTGACGCGACCCTTCGCGCTGATGATCCCCATGGTCACGGTGCGGCCGACGCCGAGCGGATCGCCGATGGCCAGCACGACGTCACCTACCCGCACGTGGTTCGAGTCGGCCAGCGGCAGCGCCTCGAGGCCGGTGGCGTCGATCTTCAGCACGGCGAGGTCGCTCGGCTTGTCCGATCCGACGACGCGCGCCTTGAACTCCCGCCGGTCGCTCAGGTCGACCTTGATGGAATCGGCGCCGTCGATCACGTGGTCGTTGGTCAGGATGTACCCGTCCGACCGGATGATGACGCCCGAGCCGAGTGCTTCCTGCCGCTGGGCCTGCGGCTGCGCGGGCGCGAAACCGCGCGGCAGCAGCTGGCGGAACAGCGGATCGTCCGAATCGGGGAAGGCCACCGCCGGCCGCACGCGCTGATCGGCGCGGATGGTCACGACCGCCGGCGCGACGCGGCTGACGATGTCGGCGTAGGACGAGACGATGGTGGCCGGTGCGACAGGCGCGGCCGCCTGGGTGGCCGTGGCCACGGGCGGCGCCGGGACCGGAAACGCCAGGCTGGCCGCAGATGCGTGCCCGCTGGCGAGACTGCGCGCCGCAACCACGCCACCGCCCAGCAGGGCGACGGCCGCCACGGCGGCCATCCACTGTGGCACGCGGCGCGGGGTCTTCAGGTCGTTGATGTGCATGATCATCCTCCATTCGGGGCTCCGCCCCGAGCCCCGGCTCACTTCACGCGCTCGCCTCGCGCGGCTCGCTCCGTTCCGCTCGCGGGCGCGCCGTGCGCGCCGCCGGGCTTCGCCCGGTCTCCGGCAAGGCTGCCGTATCTCAGACTTCGGGTGCGGTCTCTATGGATTTGGACGGCCGGAGGCCTTACGGGGAGCTATCGGGAGGATTACAAGGGTGAAAGGTGAAGGGGTTGGGGATTGGGGATTAGGGATTGCTGGTGGAGGGCGCGGGCAGCGAGACGACGAACTCGGCGCCGCGTCCGGGCTCGCTGTGCACCTCCACCGTCCCGTCATGGGCGCGGACGATGGCGCGGACGAGGCTGAGCCCGAGCCCGAGCCCCCGCTCCGAGCGGCTGGCGTCGCCCCGATAGAGACGGTCGAAGATGCGATCGAGATCGTGCGGCGGGATCCCCGGACCGGTGTCCCGTACGGTCAGGCGGACGCGCGCGGCGTCCGGAGCCGCCGTCAGGGTGACCTGTCCGCCGGCCGGCGTGTACTTCACGGCGTTGTCCACGAGGTTCGCCAGCACCTGCCGCATGCGGTTGCGGTCGGCCTGCACGTGGAGATCGCATCCGGTGTCGGCCGAGAGGGCGACGCCCTTCTCTTCGGCGACGTCCGCGTAGAGATCGACCGTGTCGGCGAACAGGTCGCCGACGCGCACCGGCTCCTGCTGCAGCTTCATCACGCCGGTCTCGGCCTCCGAGATGTCCATCAGCGTGTCGAGCATCGCCAGCACCTGTTCCGACTCCTCGATGCAGCCGGCCAGTGCCTCGCGGCAGGCCTCGGCGTCGCCCGACTGCAGCGCCACCTCCGCCGTCCCGCGCAGCCGCATCATCGGCGTCCGCAGGTCGTGCGCCACGTTGTCGAGCGATCCACGCATGCCGTCGATGAGCGTCTCGATCCGGTCGAGCATGCCGTTGAAGAGACCGCCCAGTTCATCGATTGCGTCACCTGCCGCCTCCGCCGGCACGCGCGCGCGCAGCTGTCCTGTCTGGATGATCGATCGGACGGCGTCGATGAGCTGGCGGATCGGCGTCAGCGCCGAGCGGGTCAGCACCGCGCCGCCGGTGAGGCCGAGGGCCAGCATGGCGACGAGACCGATGGCGAGCACGGCGCGGAAGCGCTGCAGGATCTCGTCGCGGCTCTCGGTGCTCTTGCCCACCTGGAACAGCGTGCCATCGTCGAGCCGGGCCGAATCGATTTCGAGCTCGGTCGTTCCATGGCGCGCCGGCACCATCGTCCACGACGACGTGGTGCCGGGCGGCGGCGCCGGCAGGGAGGCCGGGTCGAAGTCCAGCCAGTCGGCCGGCATGCTGTAGAAGACCGCTTCCTCGTTGGGGCCGAGCACGCGCACGAACAGCGGCTCGTGCCGGCCGGTGAGCGCGTCGGTGCGGATCGCCGCGTTCAGCGCGTTCAGCCCTCCCTGCTCGTACTGCGTGGCGTAGCGGATGAGCGTGGACCGGATGATCTGGTGGTCGCGATCGGTCAGCGACCGCGCCACGAGCAGATACGTCAGCCCGGCCAGGACGATGGCGCCGGTGGCGAAGAGGGCGGCGTACCAGACGGCCAGCCGCAGGCCGAAGGTGCGACGCAGCCGCTCAGACGGTCTTGAGGACATAGCCCATGCCACGGACGGTGTGGATCAGCTTGCGGTCGAACTGCCGGTCGACCTTCTCGCGCAGGCGGTGCACCAGCACGTCGACGACGTTCGTCCGGGGATCGAAGCTGTAGTGCCAGACGTGGGCGATGATCATCGTCTTCGACACCACGCGGCCGGCGTTGCGCATCAGGTACTCCAGCAGCGCGAACTCGCGCGGGCGCAGGTCGATCGGCCGGCCGGCCCGCTCGACCTGCCGCGTCAGCAGGTCGAGCGACAGGTCGCCGACGACCAGGCGCGTCGGTTCGGTGGCGCCGCTCGCGCGGCGGATGAGCGCCTGGACGCGCGCGAGCAGCTCGGAGAAGGCGAATGGCTTCGTCAGGTAGTCGTCGCCGCCCACCTGCAGCCCCTTCACCCGGTCGTCGACCGAGCGTTTCGCGCTGAGGATCAGCACCGGCATCGCCATCTTCCGCCGGCGCAGCGCCTCGATGAGGCTCAGGCCGTCGAGCCGGGGCAGCATGACGTCGACGACGGCGGCGTCGTAGGGACGGGTGGCGGCCAGCTGCAGCCCCTGCTCGCCGTCGCGTGCGTGGTCGACGGCATAGCCCGCCTCCTCGAGCCCCTTCACGATGAAGCCCGCAATCACCGCGTCGTCTTCGACGACCAGGAGTCTCATCGGTCCGCGGCCTCGCGCTCGTACACGTCGAGTGTCGGATTGATCTTGTCCAGGTTCGACAGCACGCGTCCCGTACGCCGGACGGCCGCCAGGTCGGGGTGCGGCCAGGGCAGCCACGGCCAGGGCGACGGCGTCCGCGCGTGGAGTGCCAGCCGGTATCCCAGTGTGCCACGGGCGAGGCCCGCCAGCAGCTGTCCCGGCGGACTGTCGGCCGGCACGTCCCGCAGGTAGTCCGCGTTCACGACGACGTAGTCGGGCCGGGCCACCTGGAGCTCGGCCACCGTGGCGACGTCGGCGAGGGGATAGCCCTCCAGCCGCGGGAGGTACTGCGGCAGCTCCAGGACGCCGATCAACGGCTGGCGTTCGGGGCGGTGCCGCAGCCAGGCTTCGACGGTGTACCGCGAGTCCTGCACCATCAGCGCGTCGACCGTCGCGCTGTAGAGCAGCGAGTACCCGAACACGAGCCCGACGAGGGCCAGCGCCCACCGGCGCCGCCGGCCGGCGCCGGAGATCAGGCGGGCGAGGGCGTCGCCCGCGAAGATCGCCAGGATGACACCGACCGGCAGCATGAACCGGTCGAAGGTGTGCAGCACCACGTTGAGGAACGTCACGTAGTAGGACACGACGGGCACGCCCAGCCAGAAGAGCATCTGCCAGCCGTCCGACCGCGTGGCGGCGAGCAGGAGGCCGGCGACGGCGGCCACGAACAACGGCCAGCCGGACGAGAGCGCCGTCTCGCGCGCGGTGTCGGCGAGCAGTTGCAGGCGTCCGGACAGGGTGGCCGGATAGAGACGATACGGACGGCTCGCCGGGCCGAGGATGTCGCGCACGTGGGACAGGAAGCCGGAGAAGTTGAACGCGAAGTTGTGGACGAGCGCGAAGGTGACCGCCGCCGCCAGGCACCCGGCGCCGATGCCCGGGTGCCACAGCACGCGCCGCCACGGATGCGGCTGGCCGGCCCGGCGGGCCGCGCGCCAGGCCTCGTACACGATCGGCACCGGTGTCAGCGCGTAGAGGCCGTACGCCTGATCCTTCGTGCAGATCGACAGGGCGGCCATCGCCGCGAACAGCATGTAGTCGGAGGTCCGCTGGCCTTTGAGGAGGCGGAGGTAGAACACCAGCGACACGGCGAACCAGAAGACGTACGGGACGTCCGGATTCGCGGTCTTCGCGTAGTAGACGAACGTGACCGTCAGGGCGAGGGTGGCGGTGGCGAGCAGCGCGCCCCGGCGGCTGGTGACCTGCACGGCACAGAGGTAGGTCGCGATCAAGGTGCCGGTCGCCATGACCACGCTGATCAGCCGCTCGACGACGTACAGGGTGGTGTAGCCTCCGCCGTGAATGTCGACGAGGCCCAGCCGCGCGAGCAGCAGCACCGGGGAAAAGGCGAGGCTGAGCACGTAGAAGTGCAGCGGCGGGTAGGCGTTGAACCAGCCATTCGAGAAGGCCCGTTGCAGCCCGTCCAGCACCATGTAGGGCACGAGTTCATCGGGTGCCCACCCGCCGCCCGCCGGCAGCCCCCACCACAGCCCCACGGCGTCGAGGATCACGGAGGCACCGAGTACCCACGCCAGCGCCGGCCACGCCCCTTCCCGACCGAGGAGGGCCAGCAGCCGCCGGACGGCCGGCCAGAGCAGCCGTCCGGCGCCGAACAGGAGCACGCCGACCCAGAGCCATTCGAGGCCGGCCACGACGGCGTCCACCGTGTTGTCGGCGGTCAGGCGCCTCGCGGTGACGAAGTGCGGACTGAACGCGCGGGCCGGGACCGGCGTCAGGACGTGGCCCGCGGGTCCCCACAGGAGGTCGAGCGCGAACAGACCGCCGTCCTGGAAGTACTTCACCGACAGCAGGTGGGCGCCCGCCTTCAGGTTGACGGTCGCCTGTCGCACGAGCGCACTGTGATCGCCGCCGTTGTCGATGAGCGGCTTTCCATCCAGGGACAGCCAGGCACCGTCGTCGGAGCGCAGCGCCAGCGTGTAGCGGCCGGTCCGGGGGACCAGGAGGAAGCCATCCCACAGGGCGCTGAACCGCGGCGGCGGGGCGCCGTCCCAGGCGAGCCTGAGCTGTTCCGTCGACAGCTGCGCGGCGAGGCCTCCGTGATTGACGGGCCCCTGCCAGGTCGTGTTGGTGAAATAGCGGGCGGTGAGGCCCCGCGGGACGTGCACGCAGCGGTCGCCGGCCAGGGCCAGCAGCAACGCCAGCGTCGATCCGGCGAGGAGGGCCAGCGTGCGGTGGCGCGCCAGCCAGGTGGGCGAAGGGCCAGCCATGGCGAAAAACTGTATCAGAGTCGGTGTGCTAGACTAACCGACTGTTTTCGGAGGCAATGCTCGATGCGCTTCGCGTCCGCCAAACTGGTCGTCCTGTCGGCCGCCCTGCTTCTCGTTGCCGCCTGCGGCGGGTCGCCGACCCAGCCGAGTCCCGTGCAGCCGACGCAGACGCTGCCGACCCTGCAGTCGCTCGGCAGCGCGACCGCCCGCCCGCTGAGCAAGACGACCTACGTGGCGTTCGGCGACAGCATCACCCAGGGGACGATCACGATGTTCAACGGCCTGCTGCAGCTGGTCGTCAACCCCGTGTCGTACCCTTACAAGCTGCAGAACCTGCTCCAGACCGAGCACAGCGACCAGCGCATCCACGTGTACAACGAAGGGGTGCAGGGCGAGGCGACGGGGACCGGTTCCCAGGAGTGGGGCATCACACGGCTGCCCGGCGTGCTCGACGCCGACAATCCCCAGGTCCTGCTGCTGCTCGAAGGGGTGAACGATCTCGACGGGCTCGGCTCGGCCGGCATCCAGCCGACGATCCAGAACCTGCAGACGATGATCCAGGACGCGCAGGCGCGAGGGATCACCGTCCTGCTCGGAACGCTGCTGGCACAGCGGCCGGGCGGCTACCGGGCGATCTCGATCAACCTCGTCCAGCCGTTCAACCAGCAGCTGGAGGTGATGGCGGCGTCGATGGGGGTGACGGTCGTCGACTTCTACACGCCGTTCTCGCAGGACCTGAGCCTGCTCGGGCCGGACGGCCTGCACCCGAACGCCGACGGCTACACGAAGATGGCGCAGATCTGGCAGAACGCCATCGACACCGCGTTCGAGGAACCGCTGCCGACGCCGGCCCATCCGAACGGCACGCACTGAGGGCGGACCGTAGGGGCGACGTCAGTATTCTTCACTTCGCGCGGGGCCCCACCCCCGCGCGGAACTGACGCCGATGCTCGCCCTCGGATTCACATGTCCTCGGGCTCGCATGGCCTTCGGCGAAGTGCTGTTCGCGACAACCTGCCGATTCGCTACAGGTCGTTATCTTTCAGCAGTTGTTTCGCCATCGCCACCGCGTCGTCCAGCGTCGTGACGGCGCCATCGAGCTGGCGCTCATAGACGGCCTTCAGGATGCGCCCGACGGCCGGCCCCGGCGTCAGGCCCAATGCGAGCAGGTGGCGGCCGAGCAGCAGCGGCGCCGGGGGGCGGTGCGACACGCCCAGCGCGCGGGCCCGCTCGAGGAACCAGTCCATCGCCGTGCAGTCGAACGTGCCGGTCCGTCCCAGGCAGTCCGACTTGGCCAGCCGCGCCAGCAGCTCGAGATCGACCTTCTGCGCCAGCCGGCGGAACGCGCCGTCGCCGACCTCGTCGCGCACCTTGTACCACATGCCCGGCTTCAGGTGATTCGCCACCAGCCCCACGACCTGCCGCCGCACGTCGTAGCCGTCGAGCGACTGCAGGTTGAGGCGGTCGAGGAACCGGTGCGTCGGCTCGACGCCCGCCTCTTCGTGGTTCGGCGACCGGATCCGGCCGTCGATGAACGCCGTCGTCGCCGGCTTGCCGAGGTCGTGGCAGACGGCCCCGAGCATGATGGCCATCGCCTGGGGGCGGTCGAGGTCGTCCACCCGCGTGCGCGCCTGGTCGATCACCATCAGCGTGTGCACCCAGACGTCGCCCTCCGGGTGCCACTCGGGCTCCTGCTGACAGCCGACGAGCGGCGCCAGTTCCGGGAACAGCCGCTCGACCACGTCCAGGTCGAGCGCCAGCGCGAAGCCGATGGACGGACGGCGGGCGCCGAGCAGCTTCTCCATCTCGCCCCAGATCCGCTCGGCCGGCAGATCGTTCAGCGGGACGCGCCGGCAGATCGCCCGTGTCTCCTCGTCGAGCGCGAACGCGAAGCGGGCGGCGAACTGCAGCGCCCGCAGCACGCGCAGGCTGTCGTCGCCGAACGTGACCGGATCGACCACGCGCAGCAGCCGCCGGTCGAGGTCGTCGCGGCCGTGCCACGGATCGAGGTAGTCCCCGGTCAGCGGATCCCACGCGATGGCGTTGATGGTGAAGTCGCGGCGCCGTGCCGCCTCCTCGATGGTCATCGACGGATCGCCCTGCACGTCGAAGCCGCGGTGCCCGCGGCCCGTCTTCGACTCGCGCCGCGGCAGCGCAACGTCCAGCCCGGCCACCTTGTAGACCCTGAAGCTCTCACCGACCGCCTCCACGCGGCCGAACGTGTCGAGGAGCGGCCGCAGGCGATCGGCGGGGATGCCGTAGACCTCGAGGTCGATGTCCTTGGAGGGGTGACCGAGCAGTCGATCGCGCACCCAGCCGCCCACGATGAGCGCCCGGCCGCCCGCGTCGCGGACGGCCGTGGCGACCGCGCGTGCGCGATCCAGCGGCGGGGCGTCAGAGCGATCGGGCGAGTCGGAAGCCATAGTCGGTGTACCGGAACGAGGGGTCGAGCCGGCTGCGCGCGGCCGTGCGGCTGATGGTCACCGCGTGGCGCCACGAACCGCCGCGCGAGGCGCGGCGAGCACCCGATGCCGGTCCCTGCGGGTTCCGGTCGGGCGAGATCGCATAGTAGTCGGACGCGTGCCAGTCGGCGCACCACTCGTGCACGTTGGCGCCGATGCCGTAGAGGCCGAACCCGTTCGGATCGCCCAGCCTCACGGGCCACGGGGCAGCCACGGGCCCGCGGCCGCCCGCCGGCAGCCAGGCCGGCGGTTCGTCCCCGTCCGGGTACGCAAGCCCCTCGCGGCCGCCGCGCGCCGCCCGTTCCCACTCGGCCTCGGTCGGCAGCCGGACCGCCCGCTCCGTGGTCGAGCGCCAGGCGCAGTACGCGACGGCGTCATGCCAGCTGACGCCGACCACCGGCGCATCCGGATCGCCGAACAGGGTGTTGTCCCACTCGCGCGGCGCCTCATGTGCGGTGGCCGCCAGGAATCTGGCGTACTGGCCGCGGGTCACCGCACACCTCCCCATCTCGAAGGCGTCGACCCAGACGCGATGCACCGGCGCTTCGTCGGCCTGCCCGCCTTCGGACCCCATCAGGAACCAGCCCGCCGGCACGATGACGAACTCATCGGGCATCGTCGCGTGGCTTCCGTCCGAGGCGGTGCATCAGGCGGTCGGTGACCTGCGGCGCCATCCAGTTGAGGAGCGGCAGCAGCCGCGAGCCGGCGTGCGGGTACACATCGGGGCGCGGGTGCCGGACGCAGCGGACGATGGCGGCGGCCACCGTCTCGGCCGACTGGTGCGGACCGGTCGGCCGCTGCGTTTCCAGCGCCGACGCCGCATGCATCACGTCGGCGAACTCCGTCTCGGTCGAGACCGGGTAGACGCCGCTGACCCGGATGGCCGTGCCGGCCAGTTCGGCGCGCAGCGACTCGATCAGCCCGACCTGCGCGCACTTGGTGGCGGCGTAGCCGCAGACGTACGGCGCGCCGCGCCGGCCGACGATGGAGGAGACGACGATCAGGTGCCCGCGTCCGGCCTGGCGGAAGATCGGGAGCGCCGCACGGGCAGCGAAGAACGTCCCCATGTAATTCACGTCCAGCAGCCGCCGCATCGCCTCGGTGGTGTGCGCCTCGATCGGCCCCTCGACACCGAAGCCGGCGTTGCAGACCATCACGTCCAGACGGCCGTAGGTCTCCATCGTCCGCGCGACGAGCGCCCGCACGTCGGCTTCGGCCGCGACGTCGGTCTGCACGGCCAGGGCCCGGCCGCCGTCCGCGGCAATCGCATCGGCGACGACCTGCAGCCGATCGAGACGGCGAGCCGCGAGGGCGACCGTCATGCCGCAGCGGGCGAAAGCCACGGCCGTGGCCCGTCCGATCCCGGCCGAGGCTCCCGTGACGATCGCAACGCGGCCTGCGAGTGGTTCACTCATAATGCAATTCTTGAATGCGTCGATTCCGCAACTCCGGATTCTATCAGCCCTGTGCTATCGTGCCGGTCCATGCCGGACTCCACCATTCAGCTGTTGCGCGACCTCGTAGCCATCGATTCGGTGAACCCGTCGCTCGTGCCCGGCGCCGCGGGGGAGCAGGCGATCGCCGAGGCGATCGCCGCGGCCCTGCGGACGGCCGGCCTCGACGTCGAGGTGACGGAGGCGGCGCCCGGCCGCCCCAATGTCGTCGGCGTGCTCGAAGGGCGCGCGCCGGGACGGTCGCTGATGCTGTGCGGGCACATGGACACGGTCGGCGTGGCCGGCATGACGGCGCCGTTCGATCCGGTGGAACGCGACGGCCGGCTCTACGGGCGCGGCGCACAGGACATGAAGGGCGGGCTGGCCGCGATGATTGGCGCCGCCGGGCAACTGGCGGCGCGCGGCCTGCCGGCCGGCCGGGTCGTCGTGGCCGCCGTCGCCGACGAGGAACACGCCAGCCTCGGCGCCGACGCCCTCGTGCGGCGCTGGCACGCCGACGCGGCTGTCGTCACCGAGCCGACGGACATGGCCATGGCCGTGGCCCACAAGGGCTTCGCGTGGCTGGACGTGTCGGTCTCGGGCACGGCCGCACATGGCAGCCGGCCGTTGGAGGGGCGGGATGCCATCCTCCGGATGGGCCGTGTGCTGGCCCGCCTCGAAGCGCTCGACCGCGAGTTGCAGAGCCGCGCGCCCCACCCGCTGCTGGGAACGGCGTCGCTCCACGCCTCCATCATCCAGGGCGGCCGCGAGTTGAGCAGCTACCCGGATCGGTGCGCCCTGCAGATGGAACGGCGGACGCTGCCCGGCGAGCCCGGCGAAGCGCCGCGGGCCGAGGTCGACGCGATTCTCGCCGCGCTGCGCCGCGAGGATCCCGCGTTTGCGGGCGAGGCGCGCCTGACGTTCGGCCGGCCCCCGTACGAACTGCCGCAAGGCCACGA
>JAGWRA010000198.1 GCA_028876655.1 Acidobacteriota bacterium
AGCGAACGCCTCGTGCAGGCGGTCATGGCCGGCGGTCACCAGGCCGTGCTGAAGCCGCGCGAAGGCGTCGACGACAACTACGAGGAAGGGGCACGGGCGATCGCCCGCCTCCGCCCCACGCGCAAGGACGTCGTCATCGGCGTGTCGGCGAGCGGCATGACGCAGTTCGTCCGCGGCGCCCTGACCCGTGCCCGGCGGGCGGCCCTGAAGATCATCTTCGTCACCTGCGACCCCCATTCCGAGCTCCAGACGTTCGTCGACCTGACGATCGCGCCCGCCGTCGGCCCCGAGGTCATCGCCGGATCGACGCGCCTCAAGGCGGGAACCGCCACGAAGCTCGTGCTGAACATGCTGACGACGGCCGCGATGGTGCGGATCGGCAAGACGTACGGCAACCTGATGGTGGACGTCCACACGGGGTCCGAGAAGCTGCGCGACCGCGCCCGGCGCATCCTCGGCGTCGTCACCGGCCTCGACTACGAGGCCGCCGACAAGCTCCTGCGCCGCGCCCGGTGGAACGTGAAGGCGGCGATCGTCATGCAGAAGACCGGCGGCACCTATACGAAGGCGCTCGCGCGCCTGCACAAGGCGCACGACTCGGTCCGCGAGGCGATCGGCGAGGACGTCGAACCGCGGCTGCGCGAGTTGCTGAAGCCGTGCGACCGGCCGACTCGATGACCCGCGACCCGGGCGATGCCGCCCGCTTCCCCGCCGCACACCGGCTGATCGCAGAGGCCGTGGCCGCCCGGGCCTTCCCCGCCGCTGTCGTCGAAGTCGGTGGCGTGGACGGCGCGCGCTGGCGCGAGGCCTTCGGCACCCTGACCTGGGACGCGGGCGCGCCGCCGGCCCGCCCCGACACGATCTTCGACCTCGCCTCCCTCACCAAGATCGTGGCGACGACGACGATGGCCCTGCAGCTGGTGGGCCAGCGCCGATTGGATCTGGACGAGCCGATCCGGGAGCGGCTGCCGCTCTGGCGTCAGGGCTCGGCACAGGCGGTGACGGCTGCCGACCTGCTGGCCCACTGCTCCGGCCTGCCGGCCTGGCGGCCGCTCTACCAGGATCATCAGGGACGGCCGGCCTTCGAGCGGGCGATCTGCGGGCTGCCACTCGAATACGAACCGCGCACGCAGTCGCTCTACAGCGATCCGGGCTTCATGCTGCTCGGCTTCCTGCTGGAGGATGCCGCCGACCTGCCGCTCGAAGAGCAGTTCGCCGAACTCTTCCCCGACGCGGATGGATCGCAGCCGGAGACAGAGCTGCGCTTCCTGCCGCCGGAGGCCTGGCGCCCCCGCATGGCGCCGACGGAGGTCGACCCGTGGCGGGGCCGGCTGCTGGTCGGCGAGGTGCACGACGAGAACGCGGCCGCCCTCGGCGGCGTCGGCGGGCATGCGGGCCTCTTCGGCACGGCGGCGGCCGTTGGCCGGTTCGCCCGCACCGTCCTGCGGGCCCTGCATGGCTTCGTCGAGCCGGGGCCGTTCGCCCAGGCCGAGATACTGGCGCGCTTCGTGAGGAAGAGCGAGGTCCCCGGCAGTTCGCGGGCCCTGGGCTGGGACACGATGCTGACCACATCGTCCTGCGGCCACCGGATGTCGCGCCGCGCCATCGGTCACACCGGCTTCACGGGCACGTCGCTCTGGATCGACCCGTTCTGGGGCGTCTACATCGTCCTCCTCACCAACCGCGTGCATCCCAGCCGGACGAACGAGGCCATCCGGACGGTGCGGCCCGCCGTCCACGACGCGATCATGGAGCAGGTGCAGCAGGAAGAGCTGGTGGACTGAGTCCGGAGGGCCGGGGACTGAAGCCCCGGGTCCGCGGAGACTAGCGGCCCGGCTGCGGACCACCGGGTTGCGGAGGCTGCCCGAAGAGCGATCCGCCGGGTTGCCCCGGTTGAGACGGGCGGGTCGGCACGCGCGGCTGGCCCGGTTGCCCTGGCTGACCGAGTTGCGCCGGCGGCTGGGCGCCCGGTCCCGGCGGCGGGACATACTGTGAATAGATGAACGCCCACTGGTTGTAGTGGTCGTACCCGTTGAAGATCCGGATCGACTGTGCCGTGCTCGTGCTGATGACGCCGATGAGGCCGCCCTGCGGGCCAACCGTGCCAGGTCTGCCGATGCCGCCCACTCCCGCACCCGCGGCGCCAGGGGTTCCAGATGCGCCGATGCCGGACGTGGCTGGTGTCGGCGAACCCGGGGCGCCCGTCGCCGTACCAGTCGGGTTGCCCGTTCCAGCGGGGGGCTGCCCCGGTGGGGCCGTGGCACCGCCGGCGCCGAACTGCGCGGCGTTGGCCTGGTAGATCGGCTGGAAGTCCTTGCCCGTGATCGGGTCCTTGTATTTCTTCCGCAGGAACTTCTGGTCGAGCAGGACCTGGACGTTGGGCGGGAGAGCGGCGCCGTATTTCCGCTGGAAGAGGATGATCGCGTGTTGGTACTGCTCGCCGCGGAAGATCAGCTCGGCTTCCTTCTCGCGCTGCATCTGTTGATGCCAGACGGGCATGGCGACCGACAGCAGTATCGACATGACGGCAATCCCCACCAGGAGGACCGCCATGGCATACCCATCGGCCCGGCTTCGCCCTTGACCCGCTAACCTCATGCGACTATTATCTTTAGCGCGTTCAATGATATCACGGTCGCGTGCCCTCTCCGCTTTCCCGCATCGCTGGACCTCCGGCGGTCTCCTGGTGCTGGCCTGTGCCGGCCTGCTGGCCCTGTCCGGCTGCAACAAGGTCCCGCTGTTTGCGCCGACCAGTTCCACCATCACACTGTCAGCGCCGGTCACCGTCCTGCCCGTCAACGGCACGACGCAGATCACGGCCACCGTCATCTCGTCGGCCGGCCAGGCGGTGCACGACGGGACGACGGTCACCTTCACCAGCACGCTCGGCACGTTCGCCCCTGGCGCACAGGCGCAGACCAAGGGGGGCGTGGCGACCGTCACCTTCGTGGCCGGCAGCCAGTCCGGAACGGCCAGCATCGAAGCGACGTCGGGGACGGCCACGTCGGTCCCGACGGGCGGCACGGCCCTTCAGATCAAGATCGGCGGCGCCGCGGCCGGGTCGATCTCGGTGAACGCGAACCCGACGAACGTGCCGGCCTCCGGCGGCTCGTCGACGATCACCGCCACGGTCCTCGATGTCAGCGGCAACCGGCTGGGCGGCGTTCCGGTGACCTTCACCACCGACGCGGGGACGCTGTCGAACACGGCGGCGACCACGGATGCCTCGGGCAATGCGACGACGACCCTGACCACCACCACCGCGGCCAAGGTCACGGCGACCGCAGGCGGCGGAACGGCGGTCACCACCGGAACCGTGACGGTCAACGTCACCGCGCAACCGACGGTGTCGGTCGCGCTGAGCAGCGGCACGAGCACGGTGGCCGGCAACACGACGAGCTTCACGCTCGGCATCTCGACAGCCACCGGCGGCGCGGCGATCAGCTCGTCGACAATCAACTTCGGTGACGGCACGTCGCAGAGCCTCGGCTCGACCACCGGCTCGAGCATCGCGGTCCCCCACAAGTACTCCGCCGCGGGCAGCTATACCGTCATTCTGACGGTCACCGACGTGACCGGACAGACGGTCACCGCGTCGCTGCCGGTGACGATCTCGTCGCAGGCGCCGATCAACATCACCCTGTCGGCGTCGCACTCCACGACGACGACCCATCCGGATACGGTGACGTTCACGGCGACCGTGACCGTGCCGTCAGGGGCTGCTGTCGACCACTACTCGTGGAATTTCGGCGACTCGAGTTCGAGCAACAACACGGCCACGACCTCCGGCGGGTCGACCAGCCACGTCTACTCTTCGGCCGGGACCTACACGATTTCGGTCACCGTCACGGCCGTTGACGGTTCAACCGGCACGGCGCAGCTTCAGATCTCGGTGAGCTAGAGGCAGGCGGGGCCTGCCGCCGGTGGCGATACGAGGCGCGATCCGCAAACGCGGGTCGCGCCTTTGCTATTTGGGTCGGGGGGTTCGGGAGGGGCGCGATCGACTGCCGCGCACCACGCACGTCGCACGCGGCGTATGGCACGTCAGCATCTCTCAGTGCGCGCGGGGCCCCACCCCCACGCGGAGCTGACGCCGATCCTCGCGCTCGGCTTTCCATGGCCTCGCGCTCGGATGGCCGCAGGCGCTTCTACCAGTCCGCGTACTTTGTCCCATCCAGCGCCGTCTTGTCGGAGCCGCTCTTGACGTCGTAGATGCCAGGTGGGGCGGTCGGATTCTGCGGATCGGGCTCGGCGGGCGTCGTCTGCCAGCTGGTCGTCGACTCGGTGAATGGATCCTTCGGGATGGCGCGCAGGTAGCCGTCCGACACCAGCTCGTCCAGCGTCGGGGGGTACACGCCCTTGTCGGCGTAGTACTGGTCGATGGCGTCGCGCATCCGGAACAGGTCTTCCTTCAGCACCGCCTCCCGCGCCCGGACGACGCCGTTGCGATAGTTGGCCAGGCCGATACTGGCGAGGATCACGATCAGCGACACCACGACCAGCAGCTCGATCAACGTGAAGCCGCGCTCGGCGCCCGTGCGCCGCCACCGGTGGATCCGCAGCCTGCTCTTCAGGGTCTCCCGCCTTCCGTCCTACCAGTCCCGGTACTTCGTGCCGTCCAGCGCCGTGCCCTCGCTCTTCGTGTAGACGTCGAACACGTTCTGGCCGCCCCAGCTCGTGGCGTCGGGCGGGTCCTGGTAGGACCGCAGCCCCCAGTCGGTGCTGTGCGTCATCGGATCGATCGGGATCCGGCGGAGGAACTTCAGCTTGATGTCCGCGGCGCTGTTGGCCGCAGGAACGCCGTCGACCAGCACCTGCAGGCTCGGCGGATAGCCCTCGCTGCCCGCCTTGATCTCGGTCGCTCCGATCTGCCCCTTGTCGGCGGCGTCCTTGTAGCGGTCGATGGCCTCGCGCATCTCGCGGAGGTCGCGGCGCAGCTCGATCTCGCGCTGGCGCTGGAACGACACCTTTGCCAGTGGCACCGCCGCCGACGCGAGAATCAGGATGATGGTCGTGACGACCATCAGCTCTACGAAGGTGAATCCCGCCGCCGCCCGTGCGCGCATCAACCTGCCCACCTGGATGCCGTGCCTTCCTGTCGAGGTGCGCGTCCCGTGCCTCTCACTCTATTTTACGGTCACCGTGACCGGCGTGAGCTGAAGCGACATCGGCGTGCCGCCCGGCCCGGCGGCGACGCCACTGGGCGTCAGCGCGCTGCTGCCGGGCGCGATCGCGTCGAACAGCACGGCGGCCAGCAGCCCCGATCCCGAGGCGCCGGTCGAGTCGGCCGCTCTGGTGATCGTGATGTCGACCCGTCCGGCCGTGGCGTTCACCTGCTGGGTGAAGGTCGGCGTCCCTCCGCCCTGGCGCAGGAAGCTCCCCTCCTGTACGGTGCGCACGCGCAGCACGGCCGGGTTGTACATCAGGGTGAGCGTAATGGTCGACATCCGGACGGCACTCGTCACCGAGATCGGCACGGTGTACGGGCCGCCGCCCACGCTGAACTGCGTTCCCGGGGGCGTGATGATCACCTGCGCCGAGCCGACGGTGCCGCTGGTCGGCGGCCCGGGCGGCGGGCCGGGTCTGGGCTCGACCGGCGTTTGCGCGCCGGTGGCGGCGGCTGGCGGCTGGATGGTCTGCGGCCGCGGCGTGGCGGGCGTCGCCCCGGCTGGCGCGGTGCCG
>JAGWRA010000199.1 GCA_028876655.1 Acidobacteriota bacterium
ATCGGCTGCCGGATCGCCGCCTCGTCCTTGTCCGAGAGCGTCTTGCCCTCGCGCGCCAGCTGGTCGCGCTTGACGGTCGTGAGCACGGACGCCGCCTGCTCGCCGCCCATGACGGAGATGCGGGCGTTCGGCCACATCCAGAGCAGGCGCGGATCGTATCCGCGGCCGCACATCCCGTAGTTCCCGGCGCCGAACGAGCCGCCGATGATCACGGTGAACTTCGGCACGACCGAGTTGGCGACGGCGTGCACCATCTTGGCGCCGTCCTTGGCGATGCCGGCCCGCTCGTACTGCTTGCCGACCATGAACCCCGTGATGTTCTGCAGGAACAGGAGCGGGATCCCGCGCAGGTTGCACAACTCGATGAAGTGCGCCACCTTCAGCGCCGACTCGGAGAACAGGACGCCGTTGTTCGCGACGATCCCGACCAGGTACCCGTGCCACCGGGCGAAGCCGGTGACCACCGTCGTCGCGTAGCGCTCCTTGAACTCGTCGAAGCGGGAGCCGTCGACGAGGCGCGCGATGATCTCGCGCACGTCATACGGCTTGCGGATGTCGGCGTTCACGATGCCGTAGATCTCCGCCGGGTCGTACAGCGGATCCTCCGGCGCCGTCACGTCCGCCGGGCCCTGCTTCACGCGGTGCAGCGTGGAGACGATCGTCCGCGCGATCTCCAGCGCGTGGGCGTCGTCCTCCGCGAAGTAGTCGGCGACTCCCGAGAGCCGGGTGTGGACGTCGGCGCCGCCGAGATCCTCGGCCGACACCTCCTCGCCCGTGGCCGCCTTCACGAGCGGCGGCCCGCCCAGGAAGATCGTCCCCGTCCCCTTGACGATGACCGTCTCGTCGGACATCGCCGGCACGTAGGCGCCACCCGCGGTGCACGATCCCATCACGACGGCGATCTGCGGGATCCGCTCGGCCGACATGCGAGCCTGATTGAAGAAGATGCGGCCGAAGTGCTCGCGGTCGGGGAAGACGTCGGCCTGCAACGGCAGGAAGGCGCCGCCCGAATCGACCAGGTAGACGCACGGCAGGTGGTTCTCGAGCGCCACCTGCTGGGCGCGCAGGTGCTTCTTCACCGTCATCGGGAGGTACGAGCCGCCCTTCACCGTCGCGTCGTTCGCGACGATCATCACCTCACGGCCCGAGACCCGGCCGATGCCGGTCACCATCCCCGCGCCCGGCGCCTCGCCGCCGTACAGGTCCCAGGCGGCCAGCGGAGAGAGTTCGAGGAACGGCGACTTCGCGTCGAGCAGCAGGTCGATCCGCTCGCGGACCGGCAGCTTGCCCTGCTCGCGGTGCCGTTTGACGTACTTCGCGCCGCCCCCCTCGCGCGCCAGGGCGAGCCGCTCGTGCAGCTCGGCCACCAGCCGGCTCATGCGATCGCGGTTGGTCTGAAACGTCGGGTCGGTGGTGCGGATCTGTGATTCCAGTACGTCCATAGGTCGAGGCTGGACCGGAAAGAGCGACGGAGGAGCGGTCCCGGGGTGTGATCCTACCAGCCGCAGCAGTCGGTTTTGAAGCCGCAGGCCGGGCACCGCCAGACCGCATGCATGCGGTACATCTCGGCGCCGCATCGCTCGCACAGCATCTTGTCGGTCTCGACCGGCTTCGGCGGAACGAGGGGAGTCAGAAGAGATGCGGGCTTCTTCGGCTCGGACACGGTCGGCATTATCGCAGGTCGCCGCGCCGGGCGCCACCCAGGGCACGCCGCCGGCTGTCGACCTGTACTGAATAAGAACAGGCTTGGTATCGGTGTATCGAATTCATCCGCTTTTTGGAGTACAATCAGCGGCAGAGCGTCTGAAAACCGGGCGGAGGGGAACGCCGCCCTTGTGAGGACAACCGAAGGCTATGGCGACCAAGCGCAAGAAGCGGGTGCTGGCCATCGACGATGAGGCGTCGATGACCGAATGGCTCCAGATCCTGCTCGAGCATGCCGGGTACGAGGTGAAGACGGCGCAGCTGGGGACGCGGGGCGAAGAGCTGTTCCGGACCTGGCGGCCCGACGCGGTGGTGACGGACCTGATGCTGCCCGACGTGGACGGGATCGAACTGGTCCGGCGGTTTGCGGGGGCGAATCCGGATGCGGAGATCGTGGTCATCAGCGGCCAGGGGAGCATTTCGCGGGCCGTCGATGCGGTGAAGGCCGGGGCGTCGTACTACGTCGAGAAGCCGGTGGAGGCCGACAGCCTGCTGGCGCTGCTGGAGAAGGCGATCGCGCACCGCGATCTGCAGGTGGAGAACCTGGAGCTGAAGCGGCAGCTGCAGGATCGCTACCGGTTCACGAACATCGTCGGGAAGAGCCGGAAGATGCAGGAGGTGTTCGAGCTGGTCGAGAGCGTGGCGGCCAGCGACGCGAACATCCTCATCCAGGGCGAGAACGGGACGGGCAAGGAGCTCATCGCCAACGCCATCCATTACAACAGCCACCGGTCGAAGGGACCGTTCATCAAGATCAACTGCGCGGCGATTCCGAAGGACCTGATCGAGTCGGAGCTGTTCGGCTACCGGAAGGGGGCCTTCACGGGGGCCATCACGGACAAGGAAGGGCTGTTCGAGATGGCCGAGGGGGGCTCGCTGCTGCTCGACGAGATCGGCGAGATGCCCCCGTACCTGCAGACCAAGCTGCTGCGCGTGCTGCAGGAGCGGGAGTACCGGCCGATCGGCAGCGACCGGATCGTGCACGTCGACTTCCGGTTGATCTGCGCCACCAACGTGGACATCGAGGCGGCGCTGAAGGACGGGCGGGTGCGGGAGGACCTCTACTTCCGCATCAACACCATCACGCTGCGGGTGCCGCCGCTGCGGGAGCGGACCGAGGACATCCCGCTGCTGTGCGACCACTTCCTGGAGAAGTTCCGCGAGCGCTACCAGAAGACGGTGAAGACGCTGGCCCCGTCGGTCTATCATCTGCTCATCCGCAACCGCTGGCCGGGCAACGTCCGGGAACTGGA
The DNA here is from genome assembly GCA_028876655.1 of Acidobacteriota bacterium. GTDB lineage: Bacteria > Acidobacteriota > Vicinamibacteria > Vicinamibacterales > CAVVIG01 > JAGWRA01. Next base: position 2,958 of record JAGWRA010000199.1, read on the forward strand.
GAACGCCATCGAGCGCGCCGTGCTCGTCTGCAAGGGGAACGAGATCACGGTGAACGATCTGCCCGAGTCGATCCGGCAGGAAGGCGGGCCGTCGGCGGAGTTCGTGATCCCGCCGCACCGCACGCTGGCCGAGATCGAGAAGATGGCGATCCTGCAGACGCTGCAGCGGACGAACTGGAACAAGCAGGAAGCGGCGCAGATCCTCGGGCTGTACCGGCCGACGCTGTACAGCAAGATGAAGAAGCACGAGATCATCGACGCAGGCAAGTCGGCGCGCCCCTCCTGAGCGGCGCGGCCGGCCGGGAGGGCGCATGCAGGGGGCGGCGGCCGAGCGGGTCGGGCAGGCGGTGCTGGACGCGCTGGCGTCGGCGGGGGCGTACTTCGTCTTCGCGGGCCGCGCGCTGGTGGAGCTGGTCCGCCCGCCGTTCGAGGTGCGCGAGGTCCTGCGGCAGATCTACGCCCTCGGCTCCCGGTCGATCCCCCTCATCCTCGCCGCCGGCTTCGCCGTCGGCGTCGTCCTCTCCATGCACACGCGGGCCACGCTCGAGCGCTTCGGCGCCGGGGCGCTGATCCCGGCGGGGCTGGCCGTCGCGCTGGTCCGCGAGACGGGACCGCTGGTGACGGGGCTGCTGGTCGCCGGCCGGGCGGGCGCCGGCATCGGTGCCGAGCTGGGGGCGATGCGCGTCACCGAGCAGATCGACGCGCTCGAGGCGATTGCCGTCGATGCGTTCAAGTACCTCGCCGTCACGCGCATCCTCGCCTGCATGATCGCGCTGCCGCTGCTGACGACGCTGATGGATTTCGCCGGCATGACGGGCGGGTTCGCGGCGGAGGCGGCGGCCACCGGCATCGCGTGGCCGCTCTACTTCCAGCGCTCGTTCGAGCTGATCGGCTTCGCCGACTTCGTGTCGGCCACGGTGAAGACGGTCGTCTTCGGCTTCATCATCGGCAGCGTGGCCTCGTACCTCGGCTTCCACGCCACCCGGGGGACCGAGGGGGTGGGCGACGCCTCGACCCGCGCGGTCGTCGCCTCGTCGATCCTGCTGATCCTCAGCGACGTCCTGCTGGTGAAGCTGATCTTCATCCTCTTCCCGCAGATCGGGTCATGAGCAGCCTCGCCGCGGCGGTGGAGTTCGATCGGGTCTCGAAGGCGTTCGGGGATCGGGTCGTACTGCAGGACGTGTCGTTCGCCATCGCCCCGGGGACGGCCTTCGGGGTCCTCGGCCGCAGCGGCACGGGCAAGAGCGTGACGCTCAAGCACATCATCGGGCTGATCCGGCCGGACGCCGGCCGCGTGCTCGTGCACGGCGAGGACATCACGGAGCTGCGGCCCCGGGCGCTGGCGCGCGTCCGGCGGCGCATGGGGTTCCTCTTCCAGGAGGCGGCGCTGTTCGACTCGATCACCGTCGGCGAGAACGTGGCGTTCCCGCTGCGCCGCCACACGCGCCTCGGCGAGGCGGCAATCGTCGCGCGGGCGCGACAGCGGCTCGCGGACGTCGAGCTCTCCGACGCCTTCGACGCGATGCCCGCCGACCTGTCGGGCGGCATGCGCAAGCGGGTCGGCCTGGCGCGCGCCATGGTGCTCGACCCCGACATCCTGCTGGTCGACGAGCCGAGCGCCGGCCTCGATCCGATCACGTCGCGGGAGATCGACGGGCTGCTCATCGGGCTGCGCCGGGCCGGCACGACGCTGGTCGTCGTCACCCACAACATTCCGAGCGCGCGCGCCATCGCCGACGAACTGGCGGTGCTGGGCGACGGCCGGATCGTGGCGCGCGGCACGGCCGCCGACCTGGACGCGAATCCGGACCCGCTCGTGCAGGCGTTCATGCGGGCGGGGACAGGAGGATAGGGGATGCGCGGATCGTCGGCGCGGCTCATCGGGATCGCCATCTTCGTGCTGGCCGGCCTCGGCCTGTTCGCGGTCGGGCTGTTCATGATCGGCGCCCGCCAGCTGGCCTTCACGCCGAAGTTCACCGTCTACACCGAGTTCGCGAAGCTCAACGGCCTGGAGACCGGCGCCACGGTGCGGGTGTCCGGCATGAAGGCGGGCGAGGTGTCGGCGATCCGCCTGCCGTCGAAGCCGGGAGAGAAGTTCCGGCTGCAGCTCGAGATCCGCGACGATCTCCATCCGCTGGTCCGGCAGGACTCGGTGGCGTCGATCGAGACCGAGGGGCTCGTCGGCGGCACCTTTCTCGAAGTGGCCGGCGGCACGCCGGCCGCGCCCGCGCTCGCCCCCGGCGGGACGATGCCGAGCCGCGAGCCGTTCGGCTTCGCCGAGCTGTTCCAGGAGCTCGGGGAGACGGTGGCGCTGATCAACGACACGGTGCGCGACATTCGCGGCAACGTCGTCCGCATCGTCGGGTCGGTGGCCGATGTCGCCGAGCACACGCAGGAGATCATCACGACCGTCGGGCGGGATCTCGAGCGGATCGCCGCCGCCGGCGTCCGCGTCGCCGGCGACGTGCGGCACCTGGCCGACGACGTCCGCGCGGGGAAGGGGACGATCGGCAAGCTCTTCACCGACGACGAGCTGTACCGCCAGGTGACGGCGGTCATGACGACGGCCAGCCAGATCGCCGAGCGGGTGCGTGACGTCGTCGGCGAAGCGAAGGACCTGATTGCGAAGCTGCAGGGGACCGGCGGCCGCGTGCAGGGGATGGTGGCGAACCTGCAGGAGACGCTCGACAGCGCGCGCACGGCGCTCGGCGACATGTCGGACGCCATGGACGCCCTGAAGCACAACTTCCTCCTGCGCGGTTTCTTCCACGAGCGGGGCTACTTCGACCTGTCGCAGCTGTCGCCGGCCGAGTACCGGGCGGGCGTGCTCGCGCACGGCAACCGGCAGCGGCTGCGGATCTGGCTGAAGGCCGACGTGCTGTTCCGGACGACCGCCGACGGTGGCGAGGTACTGACCGACGGGGGCAAGGCGCGGATCGATTCGGCGATGGCGGGCTACCTGCCGTACCTGCCCGACGCCGTGCTGATGGTCGAGGGGTACGCGCGCCAGGGGTCGCGGGCGCAGCAGTTCCTGCGGGCGCGCGACCGCGCGGCGCTCGTCCGGGCCTACCTCATCGATCGGTTCCACCTCGACCCGCGGACGACGGGCCTGATGCCGCTCGGCGCCGAGGCCAGTGGCACCAGCCCGGACGGCCGCACGTGGGACGGCGTCGCACTGTCGCTGTTCGTCGAGCGCGGCCGGCTGAACTCCGGCGGCTAGCGCGGCCGTTGCTGCCGGCGGGCCGGAATGGTAAGGTGAACGCGACCGCGGCGGTGGCGCGGTCGGAGGAGGCACGCGTGAGGGAACCATGGCAGGTGGCGGCGGCGACCGTGCTGGGGGCCGTGGCCGGGGGCGTGGCCGGCTACCTGTTCTTCACCGAGCGGGGGCGCCGCCTGCGGCAGCAGATCGAGCCCGGTCTCGACGAACTGACGCGCGAGCTGGGGCGGCTGCGCGCGACGCTGCACAAGGCGGCACGGGCCGCCGAGGAGGGCGGGCGGCTGATCGACGACCTGGCGCCCGCCGGCGGCGAAGCCGGCTGGTCGGGGGCGCCGCCGCAGCGCGCACCCTTCTGATGCCCCCGGCGGGCGCGCCGAGGCCCGACTGACGTGACCGGTGCCCAGCCGCGGCACGCCGGGGATCGCCTGCGCCGCCGCGAAAAGATCGTCGCGCGGCAGTCCCGCGTGGTCGTCCGGCTGATTGGCCGCGCGGCCTGGACGGCCTTCGTCCGATTCTTCCACAGCGACAACCTCACCTACGCGGCGTCGATCGCCTACTACGCGCTGCTGTCGCTGTTCCCGTGCCTGCTGCTGGCGGCGAATCTGCTGGCCCGGGTCACCGAGAACGCGCAGGCACGGGCGCGGATCTTCGCCTTCGTGCTGCGGTACTTCCCGACACAGTTCCACTTCGTCACCGCGCAGATCAGCGCCTTCGAAGCCGCCGGCGTGACGACGAGCGTGGCCGGGACGCTGGCGCTCGTCTGGGCCGCCCTCGGCGTGTTCGGCGCCGTCAGTACCGCCATCAACTACGCGTGGGGCGTGCCGCAGCGCAGCCTGCTGAAGCACCGGCTGGTGTCGTTCCTGATGCTGCTGGTCGCCGGCGGCCTGCTGCTGCTGGCGCTGGCGGCGATCAGCGCGACGGCCGTCGTGCAGGCCAGCTGGTTCGCCGCGCTCCTCGACCGGTTCCCCGGCCTGCAGCTGCTGACGGGGCTGACGTTCCGCTACTCGGCGACGCTCGCCTTCATCCTGGTCGTCGGGCTGATCTTCTACTTCGTGCCGAACGCCCGCGTCCGCTTCGCCGACATCTGGCTGGGCGCGATCGTCACGGGGCTGCTGTGGCGCCTGGCGCTGGCCGGCTTCTCCTTCTACGTGCGCGACATGTCGCGCTTCTCGCTGATGGGATCGATCGCCGCGGTCGTGGTCTTCCTCGTGTGGATCTACACGTCGGCCGTGATCCTGCTGTACGGCACGCTGTTCACCGCGTCCTACGCGCGGCTGCGCCGCGGCCGCGCGGAGTCGGTGCCGGCCGCCCCCTCGCTCGCCGACTAGCCGTGCCCGCGGCCGCCACGGGCCCCCGCATATAATGAGACGATGCCGAATCACCTCGGGGCGGAGCAGAGCCCGTACCTCAGACAGCACGCCACGAACCCGGTCGACTGGCGTCCCTGGGGCGAGGAGGCGTTCGCGGCGGCCCGGCGCGAGGACAAGCCGATCTTCCTCTCCATCGGGTACTCCACCTGCCACTGGTGCCACGTGATGGCCCACGAGTCGTTCGAGAACGACGAGGTGGCCGCCGTGCTGAACCGCGAGTTCGTCCCCATCAAGGTCGACCGCGAGGAGCGTCCCGACGTCGATCGCGTCTACATGACGTTCGTCCAGGCGACGACCGGGTCCGGGGGCTGGCCGATGAGCGTCTGGCTGACGCCGGGCCTGAAGCCGTTCTTCGGCGGCACGTACTTCCCGCCCTCGTCGCGGTGGGGACGGCCCGGCTTCCTCGAGCTGCTCCAGGAGATCGCCCGCGTCTGGCGGGCCGATCGGGATCGCGTCGTCGCGTCCGCTGACAAGGTCGTGGACCAGCTGCGGCAGGCGGGCGCGTCGGAAGCGCCGGGCGACGTGCCCGGGCGCGACGCCCTGTCGCGCGCGGTCGCCGAGTTCGGTGCGGCGTTCGACACGCGCCGCGGCGGGTTCGGCGACGCACCGAAGTTCCCCCGCCCGAGCGAGCTGCTGTTCCTGCTGCGCGAGACGGCCCGCACCGGACGGCCCGAGCCGGCGGACATGGCGCTCGCGACGCTGCAGGCGATGGCCGGTGGTGGCATCCGCGACCACGTCGGCGGCGGGTTCCATCGCTATGCCGTGGACGGCGACTGGCGCGTGCCGCATTTCGAGAAGATGCTGTACGACCAGGCGCAGCTGGTGCTCGCGTACCTCGAGGCGGCGCAGCTCACCGGCGACGGCACGTACGCCGCGGTCGCCGAGGACACCCTGCAGTACGTCGCGCGACAGATGACCGACGCCGACGGCGGTTTCTATTCGGCCGAGGACGCTGACAGCGTGCCGCCGGAACAGGCGGGCGAGCCCGGCGCGCACGCGTCGGAAGGGGCGTTCTATCTCTGGCGCGACGAGGAAATCGGTGCGCTCCTGGGCGCGGACGCCGGCCTGGTGCGGCAGTACTTCGGCCTCCGGCCCGACGGCAACGCGCCGGCCGATCCCCAGCAGGAGTTCACCGGGAAGAACCTGCTGTACGTCGCCCGCTCGATCGAGGACGTGGCGGCGGACACGGGACGCGACCCGGCCGCGGTCGACGAGGCCGTCCGGCGCGCGCGCCTGCTGATGTTCGAGGCGCGGCTGAAGCGGCCGCGGCCGCATCTCGACGACAAGGTGCTGACCGGCTGGAACGGCCTGATGATTGCCGCCTTCGCACGGGCGGCCCGCGTGCTGCGCGCGTTCGGCGCCGACGTCGGTCAGACCGCCGCGCGCCATCTCGAGCGCGCGGAGCGGGCGGCGCGGTTCATCCACGACCGGCTCTGGCACCCCTCAACCGGCCAGCTGCTGCGCCGCTATCGCGCGGGCCAGGCCGGCATCCCCGCCTACGCGGAGGACTACGCCTTCCTGGCGTTCGGCCTGCTCGAACTGGTTCAGGCCGGCGGCGATCCCGACTGGCTGGCATGGGCGATCGCACTGCAGGAAGGCCTCGACGCCCGGTTCTGGGACGAGGCGGCCGGCGGCTGGTTCGCCACCAGCGGGACGGACGAATCGGTGCTGCTGCGGTTGAAGGAGGAGTACGACGGCGCCGAACCGGCGGCCAGTTCCGTGGCGGTCGTGAACCTGCTGACGCTGTGGCGGCTGACCGGCGAGGCGCGGTACGCCGAGCGCGTGGAGCGGACGCTGGCCCTGTTCGCGCATCGGCTGACGCGACAGGCCCGTGCCGTGCCGATGATGCTGTCGGCCCTTTCGGCCTGGCATGCCCGCGAGGCCGGCGAGGAGATCGTCATCGTCGGCGCGAGGACGTCGCCCGCCACGCTGGCCCTGCAGGCGGAGGTCGCGGCCAGCTACCGGCCCTTCTCGGTCGAACTGCCCGTGGACCCGGCGGCGACGCAGGCGCGCATCGGCCGGCTGCTGCCGTTCGTCGCCGCGATGCAACCCGTCGACGGCCGGCCGGCCGCGTACGTCTGCCGCCAGTTCGCCTGCCGCCAGCCGGTGGATACGCCCGAGGCCCTCGGCGATCTGCTGGCCGGCGCGTCGGAGGAGGCGGATTGATGGGCGCGAGCGCCGGCGCGGGCGTGCGGACCGAGCGGGCGGCGGACGGGCGGCGGCTCCGTGTCGTGCTCGATGGTCCACGCGGGCACGTGATCACGGATCGCGCCGTTGGCGCGATGCGGGAGGCGCTGCGGACGGTCCCGGACCAGCCGTCGCTCCGGCTCGTGACCCTCGAGGCCGACGGTCCCGACTTCAGCTTCGGATCGAGCATCGAGGAGCACACCCCCGCGACGATTGGCGCCGTGCTGCCGCGCTTCCACGATCTGGTGCGCGAGTGGCTGGCCGTGCCGTGCGCGACCGCCGCGCTGGTGCAGGGGCGCTGCCTCGGCGGCGGATTCGAGCTGGCGCTCTGCTGCGACGTGATTTTCGCGGCCGACGATGCCGATCTCGGCCTGCCCGAGATCGCCCTCGGCGTCTTTCCGCCGGCTGGGGCGGTCCTGCTGCCCGCGCGGATCGGGACGGCTCGCGCCACGACAGCGGTGCTGACCGGCGAGAGCCGGCCCGCGGCTGCCTGGCAGGCCGCCGGGCTCGTCGAGCGGACGGCGCCGGCCGGCGCGCTCGGCACGATGGTCGACGAATGGTACGCGCGTCACCTGAGCGGCCGATCGGCGACGGCACTGGGACATGCGGCCCGGGCGGCGCGGCTGGCGCTGGCCGACACCGTGGCGCGGCTGCTGCCCGAGTCGGAGCGTCGCTACCTGCGCGAGCTGATGCAGGCGCCCGACGCCGCCGAGGGGATCGCGGCGTTCCTCGCCAGGCGCCCGCCGAACTGGTCGGCGTAGCACCCGGAACTCAAGACTCATAACTCATAACTGATAACTGACAACTGATAACTCAGAACTGATAACTCAGAACCGACAAGTGACAACTCACCCCATGGACTTCCAAGTTGATATCTGGCTGCGTGGCGATCACCACGCGACGACGGAGACGGTGACGGGGCTGGCGCGGCCGGCGGCGGAGTGGACCGACGCCGACGTGCGCTTCGTGCTCGAGGCGATGCTGCGGCGGATGGACCGGCTGAAGACGCCGGACACGGCCGACGACCGCGTGGTGCAGCTGCGCGGGTTGAGCTGGATCGTCAACCCGTTCGACGATGGTGTCGTGATCGCGATCGAGATCTCGCTGGGCGCCGCCGTGGCCGGCCCCTTCGCCATCGACAAGGCGCACCTCGAAGGGATGATCGGCCGCGTGCTCGCGCATCCGGTCGTGCCGCCGGCCGGAACGGGCGAGACGATCCACTGAGGGCTGGAGACGGTCTCCGGGCTCCGGGCTACGGGAGTTGCTGCGCGAGCTGGTGCAGGAACAGGCCGACGTCGGTGACCAGGCCGACGGTCTGCGAGGAGCCGCGATCGGCCAGCTTGGTGACGACGGCCGGGTTGATGTCGACGCAGACCACGCGCACCCAGGCCGGCAGCATGTTCCCCACGCCGATACCGTGCAGCATCGTCGAGAGGATCAGCACCATCTGGACCCCCTCGAGCGCCGTGGTGTAGCGGTCCTGCGCCTCGACCAGATCCATCACCGTGTCGGGCAGGGGACCGTCGTCGCGGATGCTGCCGGCGAGCACGAAGTCGACGCCGTGCGTGACGCACTCGTACATGATGCCCGAGCGGAGCACCCCCTGCTCGACGGCCGCGCGCAGGCCGCCGGCGCGGCTGATGGTGTTGATCGCCCGCATGTGGTGCTTGTGACCTTCTTCGACCGGCACGCCCGACTTCAGGTCGACGCCGAGTGACGTGCCGAGCAGCGCGTTCTCGACGTCGTGCACCGCCAGCGCATTTCCCGCCAGCAGCACGTTGACGTACCCGCGCCGGATGAGCTGCGAGAAGTATTCGACGCCCCCGGTGTGCACGACGACCGGTCCCGCCACGAAGGCGATCCGCCCGCCCGTCCGCTTCAGCTCGGCCATGCGCTCGGCGATGCGCGCGACGCTGACCTCCACGCGGCGTTCCGACGAGATGTCGTTGGTCATGAACGCGAACCCGTGACGGTCGCGCTCGCGGAACTCGGGCACGATCCGGACGCCGGTGACCCCGCACACGATCCGGTCGCCCGTGCGGATGTCGCGCAGCTTGCGGCAGCTCGCCCGGCCGTCCTCGATGACGATGACCGCGTCCATCCGCTGCCGGGCGACCTCGATCCAGCGGCCGCCGTGCCGCACGAGCGTCCGATGGTTCGTCGTGGAGTAGAAGTCCTCGGGGGCGCATCGGTCGCGGTCGGCCGGCCGCAGCAGGGCGTCCTGCTCGACGACCGGATGGCAGCCGAGCGGCACGAGGTCCTCGATGAGCGTCCCGAGCGCCGCGTCGGTCGGCGCCGACACCCGCATCCGCAGGTACGAGAAGTCCTCGTTGGTCCGGCCGATGTCGAACTGCTGGACGTCGAAGCGGCCGCCCGATTTGATGACCGTGTCGAAGATGAGCGTGAGGAGATCGGAGTCGATGAGATGGCCCTCGGCCTCGACCACCTCGCCGGGAAGTTCGTGGTCCGTCATGATGCGTGCGCCTGGTCCTCCGGCGCGCGCGATGCGCACCGCGAATGCCTGATTATAGGAGAAGGCGGAGGGGAACCGGGGCAGGAGCGGACCGGGATCGCCGACGATGCCCCTCGCCGAAGAGGCGGGGCACCGCCGGCGCCACGATCCGGCGGGCCGGCCGGAGCCGGCGCCGCGTGCGTCAGCGGACGACGGCCCGGCGGCTCATCCAGCCGACGAGGATGCCGACGCAGGAGCCGGCGGCGAACGCGATGCCGATCGACTGCAGCGGCCGGCGCCTGATCTCGTGCGTCGTGTCGTCGACGAGATCCTGCGCCCGGTAGACCGTCTGCTTCACGGCCCGGCGCGCGGCGCGCACGCCGTCCTCGGCCGCGTCGGTGGCGATCGTCTTCGCCAGCTTCACTTCGTGGGCGAGATGCGACGCGCGACCCAGGAGATCGACGGCCCGATCGGCCATCCGCCCGTTCGGGCGTTCGACGGTTTCAGCCTCCGCCATGACGTTGTCCCCCCTTTCATCTCGATGTGCTCGACCCTGCCCGGACGGCAGGGCGAACGCCTCTCAGGGTGCAAGTTCTCCGCCAGCGACACGAATCGCCGGTATCGGGTCGGGCCGTGCTGGGAGTGGCAGCCTGGCCGTGACGGTCAACGTGTAAGTGTCTGACATCGAGGGGCTTCGCAGCCTGGCAGAGACCTGACGACGGGTGACGGACGAGTCGTGCTTGCGGCGCGGGCACCCGGCGCGACGTCTCCGGCCCACGGCCGGGTTCTTCATTGCGACATGGTCGTGAAAAGTTCGCACGGCAGCAGGGCCGCCAGCGCCGGACGCCGCCCGGGGTCGCCAACCGCTTGATTTCCCAGGCGTTTGTACAATTTGTTATAAAACTTAATTATTAAGTTGATTTATTTAAGTTTTAGATCAAGTATGTATTCAGAAAGTGAGTATGCGGCCTATGGCTGAGGACTGGCAGGCGCTGACAACGTTGACCGGCGGGGAGGCGATTGTCGTCGAGCGAGTGCGGCTGACCCGCCGCGACGTGGCGATTGAGGGGCGGTTCGAGCTGCCGCCGCTGGCGCGGCTGTCTGGCGAGGACCAGGTCTTCGTGGCGGCATTCGTCCGGGCGCACGGCTCGATCAAGGAGATGGAGGCGCTCTTCGGCGTGAGCTACCCGACCGTGAAGAACCGGCTGAACCGGCTGGCGGCGCAGCTCGACTTCGTCGGCGTGTCGGCGGTGACGCCAGCGCCGGCATCGGGGCAGGAGCCGTCCGCAACGGCGAAGAGCGACGTGCTGGACCGGCTCGAGCGCGGTGAGATTTCGGTGGATGAAGCGGTGAAGGCGCTGCGTCCGTCGGACGCGGCCGCTCCGGCGGGAGAGCCGGAGAAGGAGCGGTCATGAGCGACGAACGGCGACGGATTCTCGAGATGCTGGCGCAGGGAAAGATCTCCGTGGCGGACGCGGAGCGTTTGCTGCAGGCCCTGGGCGCTGATGACGCCGGGGCGGGACCCGCGGCCGCGGGATCGTCACAGGAGCCCGGCGCGGCGCGGCCGGCCGGCGGCCCGCCGAAGTTCCTGCACGTGCACGTCCGGAAGAACCCGCAGGGCGGACCGGACGCCGGCACCGGGCCGGCCGCCGGGGAGGCCGAGGCCGGATGGGATGCCGGGTTCGGCTGGCGCGGGCGCGGGGCGGGCCGCGCGTGGCGCGGTCATGCCCACGGTCACAACCACGATGTGGACGTCCGGATCCCGGTCAGTCTGCTGCGCTCGGGGATGAAGCTGGCGGCGATCATGCCGGGGCGGACGGGCGCGGTGGTGTCGAACAAGCTCAAGGAGCGGGGGATCGACGTCGACTTCTCGCGGCTCGATCCCGATCAGCTCGACGAGGTGCTGCGGAACCTGGGCGACCTGACGGTGGATCTCGATCACGGCCGCGGCCAGGTGCGGATCTACTGTGAGTAGCGCGCGTGTCAGGAACGGGCCGGCGGCGGCCGCCGCCGCCCGTTCGCGGACCGTCTCGCACGTGGGTCGGTGTTCGGGTACACTCGACCCGTTCCCGCGCGCTCACGGGCCGGGGTGGCGGAACCGGTAGACGCTGGGGACTTAAAATCCCCTGACCTTCGGGTCGTGTGGGTTCGATGCCCACCCCCGGCACCATTCAGAATCAAGCACTTACGCGCGCCTGCCTGACTGCCTCCAAGCGGGGAAGTGGTCGCACTTCCCCTGTCCTTCCCCTGTTGGCTTCCATCGCGGCGTGTTGTGGCTGAGGAAATTGACATCGGCCGCCACGACGTGCGACCCTTCGATATGGCGTGCGATGGTGCACGCCCGCGTCGTCGCTGAGTCGTCGGCAACCTCGAAACCGGCCCGCGCCCGCCCCGGGCGCTGGCAGAGGATGCGCCGTGGCGACCAAGACGACCGCCCCGCCCGTCCGACTCCTGACCGATTCCCAAGCCGCTGAGTACCTCGGCGTCAGCCGCTCGTACGTCCGTTCCCTCGTCGCGCGCGGTGCGCTTCGGCGTGCTGCGCTCCCGGCCACGCTCCGCGACCGGCCCGGGCGCATGTTGCGGCTGGACATCCGTGATCTCGACGCCCTCATCGAGAAGGCGAAGGCTTCCTAAACGCGAACGCCCCGACCGAGTGCGAATCGGATCGGGGCGTGGAGGGATGGCGACGTGGGTGCTACCGATCTTACGACGTGCCGGCAGTGCGGGCAAGTGCACGCGAGGGGCGAGGACTGCCCGAAGCCGCCGCCCCTGCGCGTGCTCGATGACGTTGCGCTCGCGGCGCTGCCCGATCCGGTCTGGGACATCGAGGGCGTGACGCAGCAGGGCGGGCTCGAAGTCGTCTTCGGCCCGAGCGACGCGGGCAAGTCCACGCTGATGGCTGCGCGCGCTTGCTGCTTAGCGACCGGCACCACGTGGCTCGGCATCCCTGTTCTACGCTCCGGTCCGGTCGTCGTACTGGTCTGCGAAGGCTTGCACGCTTTCAAGCGCAAGGTGCGCGCGTGGAAGGCGCTGCACGACATCGCCCCGAGCAAGCCGCTCGGCGTTCACGTTATCGATTCGCACGTGAACTTCCTCGATGCCGTCGACGTCTTCCGGCTCGTCCACGTCCTGAACGAGCTGCACGCGATTGAACTCATCGTGGACACGCTCGCGCAGAGCATCGGCGCCGATGAGGAAAATGATTCGATGCAGCGCGCCGTCACGAACGCCGCGATGATCCGCCGCACGACCGGCGCGCGCGTTGTCTTCATCCACCACAGCGGCAAGGTGCGCAGCCGTGGCGCGCGTGGTGGCTCGGCACTCACGGCGGCCGCTGATACGGTCCTGTCGCTCGACGAGGAGCGCGACGGCCACGTGTTGCGCTGCGTCCGCCAACGCGACGGCGCCCGCTTCGCGCCCGTGCACCTGAAGCTCACGCCAACCGCCGACAGCGTTTTGTTCCAGCGCGCCGAGGCTCCGGGCGCCTCGCTCGTGCCGGAGGGTGCGCGGTTGCAGCGGCAGGTCATCGACTGGCTGCGCGACCACCCAGGCAGCACCGCCACGACGGCCAGCGAGAACATCAAGCGGCGGAAGGCGGACATCCTGAGCGCGCTGCTCGATCTGGAGCGTGCCGGCCGGGTCAGCCGCGAGAAGGTCGGCCGGGCGAACGTCTGGAGCGTGGTCGATGGCCTGAGCCGTTCCGTTCCCGTTCCCGTTCCTGTTCCCTAGGAGTGGGAACAGGGAACGGTTCGGGAAACCGGGCGATGTGTTCCGGGAACAGGTGGGAACACTTGGGAACGGGAACAGTTCAAGGGCAGGCGACGCATCGGTCGGGCGAGCGTGGAGGCGG
>JAGWRA010000200.1 GCA_028876655.1 Acidobacteriota bacterium
ATCCGATCGAGGTCGACCCGGACCGAGAGCTCCGGTGCGGCGGCGGCGACCTCCAGCACCAGGCCGGCATCATCCGCCTGGGGCCGCATCCGCGCGGCCGCCTCATTCAGGAGGCCGACGACGGAGACGGGCACGAGGTCGAGCCTGACCCGACCCTGCTCGATCCGGGTCAGGTCGAGGAGGTCGTTGACCATCGCGAGGATCCGGTCGGCATCCTGTCGCGCGGCCAGGAGCAGCTCGATCTGCTTGGGCGTCAGCGGCCCGACGACCTCCTCCAGCAGGAGGTGGACCGCCATCTGGACGCTGGTGAGCGGCGTCTTCAGCTCGTGGCTCACGGTCGAGACCATGTCGCTCTTGAGCCGATCGAGCAGGTGGAACCTGGTCACGTCCACGAGGTTGACCGCGGCGCCGATCAGCTCATCGCCGCCCGCGCGGATGGCCACGACCCGGGGCAGGAAATAGCGCTCCTGCGTCCCGTCGACCAGCGGGATGGCCTGCTCCAGCGTCAGCGGCAGGTAGTCTCCCCGGCCGGCGAGCACGTCGCCGAGCAGCGACCGGAGCGGGGCGGGGGGATACCAGGGGACCGCGGGCTCCGCCGCCGGGACCACGCCGAGCAGGCGCCGGGCCGCGGGATTGGCCAGCTCGACCGAGCGGAGCGGGTCGACCACGACGACGGGGTCGGGGAACGAGTCGATGGTCGCCTGGGCGGTCTTCTGGGCGCGGAGCAGTTTGGCCGTGCCGGCCTGGCGGAACTCGCGGATCGTCCGCGCCATCTGATTGAAGGCGATGGATAATTCGCCCAGCTCGTCCCGCGTCCCCGCCGCGACGACCTGGTCGAGCTCGCCCCGGGTGAGTCCCCGCGCCGCGACGGTCACCGCCTGGATGGGCCTCTCGATCGACCGGCTCAGTCGCAGCGCCACGACGATCGTCAGCGCGACCGCGCCCATCAGTGCCGCGATCATCAGTCGGATCGACAGCGATGCGTTCTCGCGTGCTCTCAGGTCCATCGCCGTCATGTTGTCCTGATTCAGCGTCAGGACCTCGTCGGCCCGCTCTCGGACCGCGTCGAAGGTCGGCAGGAGTTCCCGAAAATAGACCTCGGTCTGGCGAGGCCGCTGTTCGGGCGGCACGGCGAGGAAGCGATCGGCGGCGGCCAGGTAGCGACCGAACAGGCTCGTCAGGTCGTCGGCGAGCTGCTGCTCCCCGGGCAAGGTCACGTTCCCCTGCTCGATCCGGAGCTGTGCTTCGAAGCGGGCCCGATGACCCCGGAATTCCTCGCGGCCGCGTTCTTCCTGCCCGGCGATCACGATGAGGAGTCCCGCATCCATCCGCTCGATCGCCTCCTTCATCCGCTCGGCCGCCAGGATGCTTCGATAGTTCTCGCGGAGGATCACGTCGATGTTCCCGCCGAGGCGGTAGAACATCCCCACCGCCCAGAGGCCGAGGGCCACCAGGATCGCCAGCGTGGGCACCAGCCCGATCAGGATCTTGATCCGTAGCGTCTTCATGCCGTCCCTTCGGGACTCCCCGGACAGTCTCTGATTTCATCGCGCCTTCCGGCTCAGAATCCAAGCTGCTTGCGCTTGCGGTACAGGGTGCTCGGATCGATGCCCAGGACGCGAGCGGCATCTTCCCGGCTGGCGGCCCGCGCCAGGATGAGCCGGATATGCTCGGCCTCGAGCTGCTCGAGCGTCACCGGCTCGCCCACGGCGATGGCCGATGGTTTCTCGGGGCCCGATCCGAGACCCGCGGCGGTGACCCGTTCCGGCAGATCCCCGGCGTCGAGAACCGGTCCCGCGGCGAAGATCGCGGCGCGTTCCATCGCGTTGCGGAGCTCCCGGAGATTGCCGGGCCAGGGATAACGGGACAGAGCCTCTCGGGCCAGATCCGTGAACCCCTCGATCCGCTTGCCCATCTGCCGGGCGAAGAACGCGAGGAGGTGCCCGGCCAGGACCAGGCGGTCGAACCTCTCCCGGAGCGGCGGCAACGCCAGCTCGACGACATTGATGCGGAACAGCAGGTCCTCCCGAAACTGGCCGGCGGCGACGGCGACGTCCAGATCGCGATTCGTCGCGGCGATCAGCCGGACGTCGGCGGAGCGCGAGCGGGCCTCGCCCACCCGTTCGTATCGGCGCTCCTGGAGGAACCGGAGCAGCTTCGGCTGGAGGGGCAGCGGCAGGTCGCCGATCTCGTCGAGGAACAGCGTCCCGCCCTCCGCCAGCTCGAACCGCCCCTTCTTGCGCTGCTGCGCCCCGGTGAACGCCCCCTTCTCGTAGCCGAAGAGCTCGGACTCGATCAGGCTCTCGGGGAGCGCCGCGCAGCTGACCTTCACGAACGGCTTCTTCGCGCGCAGCGAGTTGTAGTGGATGGCGTGGGCGATCAGCTCCTTGCCCGTCCCCGACTCGCCGCGGATCAGCACCGTGGTGTTCGTCGAGGCGACGCGGGCGACCTGCTCGTACATCTCGCGCGCCGGGCCGCTGGTGCCGATGATGTTCGAGAAGTCGTAGCGCTCGCGCAGCTCCTCGCGCAGGTGCGTGTTCTCGTCGAGCAGCCGCCGCCGCTCGGCCTCGACCAGCCGCTGCACCTTCAGCGCCTGGGCGATCATCGACGCGACGACGCCGAGGAACTTGGCGTAGCGGTCGTAGTCGCGGTCGGCCTTGAAGTGGAGGTCGACGCCCAGCGCACCCACGGCCCGCCGGTTCAGGACGATCGGCACGCAGATGAACGACAGCTCCTGCCGCGCCAGCTCGGGCCGCTCGGAGGCCCGGCGGAGGAACTGCGGCTCGCGGCTGACCCTCGGCACCACCACCGGCCGGCCGCTCTGGACGACCTTCCCCGTAATCCCCTCGCCCACCGCGTAATGGATCTTGTGTCCCGGCTCGTCCAGCCCGTCCGACGCCGCCACGTGCAGCCCCCCATCGTCCTCGCTCAGCAGCGTGACCATGCTGCGGACGACGCTGTGATGTCGCGCGAGGATGTCGAGGACCTTGTGGAGGCCGGCGCGCAGGTCGAGCGTGCCCGAAAGGGCCTGGCTGGTCTCGAGCAGCGTGGACAGCTTGCGGATCTCACTGGTGTGGTTGCCGGGGCGGGCCGGCTTCACCGCCGTCGCGGGAGGCATGAATGTCGGTCTCCTACAAAAATGTCGATACAGATGATCGACGACACGACATTGTCTGTCTTATGCATCCATGCGTCAATCATGCATGGCGCCCCCCGCATGCCGGGGGCGCCTGTCGGCTACGGGCTGCGGGCTACGGTGACGCAGATCGGACGTAGGACGTGGACGAGTGGACGTCGGGACGTGGGACGTCGGACGTAGGACGTGGGGGAGTGGACGGCAGGACGTGGGACGTCGGACGTGCAGTGAATCCGCCCGTGCCCCGCTCCCCGCGAGCAGCCGCTTGGCGTCGGCCGCCCGCGGGGAGGGTGAGGAAAGATCTAGTGGATCCGGACGTCGCCGCTGAAGGTGTGCAGCGTGAAGTCGGCGTCGTCGCCGCCCGAGCCGAGCTCGGCGCGCACCGTGCCGTGCGTCTGGCTGTTGAAGACCAGCGGCAGGTCGCTGTGGAGATCCCCGCTGAACGTCTTGAACTGGATGCGCGCGTGGGTCGCCTTCGGTACCTGCAGCGTGATGTCGCCGCTGAAGGTGTGGGCATCGAGCGACGCGCCCGGCTTCCAGTCGGCCGACCGGACGTCGATGTCGCCGCTGAAGGTGTGCGCTTCGACGGGCCCGGTGGCGTCCTGCAGCGTGATGGGCGACGAGAACCCCTTCACCTGCTGCGAGCCCTGGACGCCGTTGACCGTGACCGGGCTGCTGAAGACCGACACGTCGAGGTTCGTCTGCCGCGGCACCTGGATGTCGAAGTCCGTCTCGACCACGTTGTTGTCGTGGAAGAAGCTCCAGCCCGACGAGACCTTCTTGTTCGCGTTGATCGTGATCTCGTCGCCCGACTGCTCGATGTCCAGCTTGATGCGGTCGAGCCGGTCGCGCGACGCGTTCCGGACGGCGTGGATGACCACCTGGGGCTTGTCCGACGCGGTGATCGTCACGCGGCCGGAGAAGTTCTTCAGGTGCACCGTCCCGCCGGGCTGGAACGTGAACGTCCGATCGACCGTCTCGGTGTCCGCGTGGGCGGCCTGGACGACCGGCGGCAGGACGACCAGCAGGGCCGCCAGGGCGAAAATCGCGCGCATCGAAACCTTCATGAGCCTCCCTCCTCGGCTACACCCGCAGTAGACGAGAGCGAGGGGGGGAAAGTTGCTTGCCCTGAGCGAGCCCGGGGGAGACCTTTGCAGGAGATCAGGAGGTCAGGAGGGGTTCGCAGGAGGGCAGGAGGGTTCCAAGGGGCTTCTGTTCGGTCGTAGGGCCCGAGCTTCAGCTCGGGCCGGCAGGCGCGACCATCTGGGTAGCACATATGTGCTACCATCCGGACATGACCAAGGAAGTCACCCTGCGTCAGGCCGGCGGCTCGGTCGCCGCCACGCTGCCGAAGGACATGGCCGATCGGCTGCGGCTCGAGGCCGGCGATCGCGTCCTCGCCGTCGAGACCGACCGCGGGATCCTGCTGACCCCCTACGATCCCGACGCCGAGCGTGCGCTGAAGATCGCGGCGAAGGCCGCCAAGAAGTACCGCAACGCGCTGCGGGAACTGGCGAAGTGACCCGTGGCCCGGCAGCGTTCCGAGCCGGTCTGGCTGACCCGCCTCGTCGTTGACGCCATCCACCACGACCAGCTGCGTGAGCACGGCGGGCTGACGGGCACGCGTGATGAGACCGCGCTCGAGTCGGCCCTCGCGCGCCCGCAGCAGAAGTGGCACTATGCCGACGACGCCGACATTCCCCTGCTCGCTGCGGCGTACGCGTTCGGCCTCGCCCGGAACCACCCGTACCGCGACGGCAACAAGCGCACGGCCTTCCTCGCGCTGGTGACGTTCCTGGAACTGAACGGCTTCGATTTCGACGCCACTGACGCTGACGTCGTCGCCGAGTTCCAGATGCTGGCCGCCGGAGCTGAATCAGAGGAGGCGCTGGCAGCGTGGATTCGGGAGCACCGGGCACGGCAGGTCTGAGGGGATTCCTGTCGGGTCGATCCCGCAGAAGGGCAGGAGATCAAGAGGGGTTCAATGGTCGCCGACAAGCCCCTCCCACGACCACTTCGGGATCTCCAGGCCGTCCGGCACATCGTCCGCCGACCGGTGATAGCGGGCCATCGGCCCGGTCGTGGCCCAGGCGAAGTAGTCGTGCAGCGCGCGCCGCAGCCGCTCGTCGCGCGCGAGGCCGCAGTCCTCCAGCGCCCGATCGAAACAGGCGATCGCCCGCTGGTCCATCTCCTCGTGCACGCCGTTGCCGCTGTGCATCCGGACCACCATCGTCTCGTTCCCGTACTGACTGGAGTAGGCGGCCGGCCCGCCGAGCGCTTCTGCGAAGTACGCCGCGAGCCGCTCGGTGTGCTGCGGGTGGTAGCCGTGGCTGAACGCGTGGCTGACCACCTCGTCTGCCAGCACGCGCGTGTGCCACGCGCCGGCCAGCCGGAGCAGTCCGTCATACCCGCCCGCTGCGTCGTAGAGCGTCTGCATGGTCACTGAGCTTTCTTGCCGGGACTGGTGCGCTTCCGGGCGCCCGAACGGCCCTTCTTCGTCTCCGAGATCACGAAGAGCCGCGCTGCTCCCAACAGGTCCGTCAACGAGTCCCGGTGAATCCGTGACAGTCGCACGAGGACCGTCGGGTAGTTCACATAGTGATCCGTCACGTAGTAGACGGCGGGTTCCTCGGCGATCAGTGCGGCACGCTGCTCGAACCCGATCCGGACGGCAAGCGTCTTCGGCTCGGCCGACCGATGGATGGCCGGGCAGGCGAGAAGCTTGCCGCGCACCTTCAGCGACGGGGCACCGTGAATCGTGCCCTCCTCGACATCAGGCAGCGCCAGGGCAATCGTTCGGACCGCGTCGAAATTCAAGGCCTTGCGTGGCACGAATTGCCTCCCATCGTCCGCCCGCCGCCAGGCTTCAGCCTCGGTGGCTCAGGATTGCCTGCGACAGAGAGCCTACGCGACCCGCCGACCGCGTAAAGCCTGGACCGCGAGGATGACGGAGAACGCGCCGTTCACTCCGAGAACGTAGAGCGTCCAGACGAACAGCAGGGCACCGCTCTGCTCGAGGAACTCCGAGCGCAGTCCATGCCGCATGTGGAGGGGCAGCATCGCGGCAGCCATCACGCCGCCAAGCAGCATGATCACGATGCCCGATGCCCGTTCCCGCAGCAGCAGGGCGCCGCAGACGACCACGGCCAGGATCGCGACACCGACCAGATGATTGAGCCCCGCGCGGTCGAGGCCGAAGACGATGTCCTGCGAGATGTGCAGGGCGAGCAGCAGCACGGAGAGGATCGAGGCCAGACTCAACAGATCGGT
The DNA here is from genome assembly GCA_028876655.1 of Acidobacteriota bacterium. Taxonomy (GTDB): domain Bacteria; phylum Acidobacteriota; class Vicinamibacteria; order Vicinamibacterales; family CAVVIG01; genus JAGWRA01. The sequence continues at coordinate 6,407 of JAGWRA010000200.1, forward strand.
TCGCTTCACAGCGCCCCCCTTTCGGAGTCCGATGTCTGCGTTACCATCCCAGCACCGCTACTTTGTAACCGAGCATCAGGAGAATCGTCGCCGCGACGACCGCGACGGCCAGCCTGTCGCAATGCCAGATGTAGCATCCCACCGCGACGCCGGCGCCGACGACCGCCATCATCGCGCCGTTGACGTACGGCAGTGCGTCGGCGAGTACGAAGCTCGCCCCACGCACGGCGTGAAGCCGGTAGATCTCGCCGAGCGTGCGGACGAGGGCGAGCCACAGGACCAGCACGCCAATGCCGGCACCGCGCCGGGCCGTGATGCGCATCAGCTCTCTCCAGTCCTTCCTCCTGCCGGCTTCGTGCCGACGCCGCAGAGCCAGCCTCGGGCCGCGTCTTCAATCATGCGGACGTCGCCGAAGCCCGCTTGCGTGAACAGCGCCTCGTGCTCTCCCACGTCCAGGATCGCCATCGTCGTGAACCGGGCCAGGCGGTCGGCGTACTTCAGGTGCCTGCCGCCCTTGTAGAACTCCGCGACAATCGCCAGCCAGCCGCCCGGTTTCAGCACGCGGAAGACTTCCTTCATCCCGGCGCCCAGGTCCTGCCACCAGAAGTGCGTCTCGACGGCGGTCACCAGATCGAAATGATCGTTGGGGAACGGCAGGTCGAGGACCGACGCCTCCTGAATCACGACCAGGCCCTGCTCGACGAGTTCCCGATTCGTGCGCCGTGCCACCGCGACGCTCTCCGGCGAGTAGTCGATCCCGTGGACTCTCCCTTTCGGAGCCGCCAGCGCCAGCTTCGCCACCGTCCGCCCGCCGCCGCACCCGACGTCGAGGATCGTGTCGCCGTCCCGGATCGCGACCTGTCCGAGTCCCCAGTCGGTCACCCTGGAGTGCCGCCGGTTCATCGACCAGAGCACCAGCCGCCCCCGCCACCCTGCGGGCCTCTGGCACTGGGAAAGGGATCTCTGCTTCCTGCCGCCGGCGAGGGCGATTGTCGGCATGGTGCGTTGCGTGTGTCCGTCCATCTTGAGCCATCTCCGGTATGGACGGCAACACGGCACAGCGCTTCTGGCGACAGGCGTGTTTCGGGACTGTGAGAGCTGCGCCTGCGGCATCGGCGACACCGAGGCCGTGGCGCCCGCCGGCGTGAGCCAGGTCAGATGCTGTTCGTCCTCGTCAGCCGATCAACCTGTGGGAGATGGCCATCCACGCCGGCACGCGTTCCAGGAACAGGACCATCGCCACGACCTGACCGCACACGATCGCCGGAAGGCCGTAGCGATAGACCGGATGAACCTTGCGGTTCACGAGGAGGTCGCGGCCGACGCCGAGCAGGATCAGGAGATCGACACCGGCGTACCACCGGAGCGCCTGGACCGTGATGAACGGGAACCGGGCAAAGGCCGCGGCCGTGAGGCAGCAGGTGGCCATCAGCAGCAGCCGGCGGTGGTATTCCGGCTGCCGGCGCCAGAGGATCCCGAGGCCGAGGCAGGCGCTGAAGCAGACCATGTCGTTGAACGGCACGATGAGGAAGGCGGTCGCGGACGCCGGGCTGTCCAGCCCATGCA
>JAGWRA010000201.1 GCA_028876655.1 Acidobacteriota bacterium
GAGGCAGGACGCCGGCGCGTAGCCAATGGCGTGGACCAGACCGTCGAGACGGCCGAAGCGCTCCTCGACGAGAGCGGCGGCGGCGCGGACTTCCTCGGCATTCGTCACGTCGAGGGGGATGACGTCGGAGACCTCACCCACGTCGGCGAGTTTTCGCGCGGTGCGCTGGGTCAAGGAGAGTCCCCGACCCGCCCCCGAGAGGATGATCTGCGCGCCCTCCTCGAGGGCCCGTCGGGCGATGCCGTAGGCGAGGGAGTCGTCCGTGAGAACGCCCGTGACGAGGAGGCGGTGTCCGCTGAGAAGAGCCATCTTGTTAGCCTACTGAGACGTTACGTAGAGGTGAGGGTACCCAAAATGGCCACTGTAGGAATTGTCGGAGGAACCGGTCCGGCCGGTCGCGGCGTCGCGGTGCGCCTGGCGGCCGGGGGCCACGACGTCATTCTCGGTTCTCGGGAGGCGTCGCGGGCCGCGGAGGTCGCGGGGACCCTGCAGGGCCTCGGTACGGGGCGCGTGAGTGGAGCGGGTAACGACGTGGCCGCCGCCGCGGACGTGGTGGTCGTAGCGACCCCCTGGGACTCGGCCGTGGCGAGTGCGCGAGCTCTACGCGACGCCCTCGCCGGCAAAGTGGTGATCTCGATGGTGAACGCCCTTCAGCGAGAGGGACGCGAACTCGTCCCGCTCTACCCGCCGCGGGGATCCATGGCCGCCCAGATTGCGGCCGCCCTCCCCGATTCGCGGGTGGTGGGGGCCTTTCACCACCTGCCGGCCGCCGAGATGGGGGACCTGAACTCGGGACTGGAGGCGGACGTGGTGATCTTCGGAGACGACGCTCCCGCCCTCGAGATCGTCTCCTCACTCATCAGCGACATGCCGGGCCTTCGTCCGATCATCGCCGGATCGATGTCCCTCGCCGCGCCCATCGAGAGCTTCACTGCGGTCTGCATCTCGATCAACATTCGCCACAAGGTGCACAGCTACGTTCGACTGGCGGGAATGGGGGAGGGGTGAACCTCTTCGACACCGCCCGCCAGGGCGTCTTCTCCCTCGACCCGTCTCCGGTCGTCACGCTGTACTCCTGCGGCATCACCCCCTACGACGCCGCTCACCTCGGACACGCCTTCGTCTACCTCACCTTCGACGTCCTCCAGCGACGCCTGCGCGACCAGGGGATGGAGACGCGCTGCGTGAGAAACGTCACCGACGTGGACGACGACATCCTGCGCAAGGCGCGCCAGTTGGGTGTTCACTACCTCGACCTCGCGGCCCGGGAGATGGCCCGATTCGAACGGGACATGCGTCTCATCAACCTTCACCCCGTCTACAACGAACCCCGCGCGACGGGCGCCATCGCCGAAATCGTGACCCTGGTGGACGCGCTCGTGAACGCGGGCCACGCCTACGTCGTGGACGGCTGGGTCTACTTCAACGTGCACTCGGCCCCGAGTTTCGGCCACGTGTCCCACTTCTCGCGGGAGGAGATGCGGACGCTGCGCTACGCCTCGCTGCTCCACGACTTCGGCAAGGTGGGCGTCCGCGAGGACGTGCTCGTGAAGGCGAAGAAGCTGTACCCGGCCCAGCACGCGCTGATCCGCGAGCGCGTCACGCTGGCCCGGCGCACGCGCGAGGTCGAGTCGCTGCAACGCCGCCTCGACTATCTGCTGGCGCACGGCCGCGACGCCTACCTTGCCGCGGTACCCGCCTTCGAAGCGGCCCATCACGAAGAGGTGGCGCGCCTGGAACGGGCGCGGGCAGCCGTCGAGGCCGCGAACGAACCGAGTCTCCTGCCCGACGGCCGCGTCGAGCAGCTGCTGGAAGCCGCGGCGATCACCTTCCCCGACCTCGACGGAACGGCACGCTCCCTGCTGGCGGACGATGAAGTACGGCTGCTCTCGCTGAGGAAGGGATCGCTATCGGACGCCGAGCGGCTGGAGATCGAGTCGCACGTCGTCCACTCGTACCGGTTCCTGCGCCAGATCCCCTGGACGCGCGAGATCCGCCGCATCCCCGCGATCGCCCTCGGCCATCACGAGAAGCTGAACGGCACGGGGTATCCCAACCGGCTGTCGGGACCGGACATCCCGATCCAGACCCGGATGATGACCATCGCGGACATCTTCGATGCGCTCTCGGCGGCCGACCGTCCCTACAAGAAGGCCGTGCCGGTCGAACGCGCCCTGCACATCCTCGATCTGGCCGTGCGGGACGGCGAGATCGACCCGACGCTGTTCGCGCTGTTCGTCGAGGCGCGCATCTTCGACCGCTGGCTGGTCGAGCCGTTCGCGTACTGAGGCGGACGCGGCCGCACCGCCCCGTCGATTGTCCGCCCGGCCGTGACGGATTAAGCTCGAGGACCTCATGCGCATCCGCTTCCGGGGTGTTCGCGGATCGGTGCCGTGGGCCACGATGGCCTCGATCGGGGTCGGCTGCAACACGCCCTGTGTCGAGCTGACCGACGAGGCCGCCGGCCGCACGCTCGTCCTCGACGCCGGCTCCGGCATCGTCGGCCTGGGCGAGACGATGACCGGCCCGCCGCACCCCGTCGACGTCCTGCTGACCCACTACCACTGGGATCACCTGCAGGGCCTCCCCTTCTTCGCACCGCTGTTCCAGCCCGGCTGGCGCCCGACGATCTGGATGCCCACCCTGTCGAGCGAGATCCCCCTCGACGCGCTGTTCGCGTCGCCGTTCTTCCCGGTGCCGTTCGAACGGCTCCCGTCACGGCCGGCGGCGGCCATCGTGCGGCCGGGCAGGCTGCGGATCGGGCCGTTCGAGGTCCGCGCTCAGCCGCTGCACCATCCCGGTGGCGCGTTCGCGTACCGGATTCGCGGCGAGGCGGGCGATCTGGTCTATGCCACGGACCACGAGTTCGGCGACGAGGCGGTCGACCTGGCGTTCGGGGCGTTCATCCACGGGGCCGCCGCGGTGATCCTCGACGCCCACTTCACGCCGGCCGAACGGCCGGCGCACGCGGGATGGGGGCACGGCGACTGGGACCAGTGTGCCCGTTTCGCGGCGGCGCATGGCGTGGCGCACCTCTGGCTGTTCCACCACAAGCCCGGACGCACGGACGAGGCGCTGCGGACGATCGAGGCGGACGCCCGAGGGCTCTTTCCCGCCACCGATCTCGCCGTCGAAGGGACCACGTTCCACGTGTAGCCGCGTTCCGGGTCACCCACCAGAATCGTCGTTGCCGCCTGCCTCGCAGCCACCCCATAATATCGGCCGTGCGCAAGGCGATTGCCGGTGCCCTGATCGGTCTCACCGCGGCAGCGGTGATCCTCGGCGCGGAGGCGCTGTTCAAGGCTTCCGGCGGCGGCACGGGGTCCGATCCGCTCACAACCATCGAGCTCAAGACCTACGACTGGCGGATGGCGCACACCGCCCGGCCCGCCACGGCCCGCCCGGACATCGCGCTCGTCGCCATCGACGAGTACTCGCTCAGGAACCTCGAGAAGAATGCCGGCCGGTGGCCCTGGCCGCGCGCCGTCCACTCGGAGGTGATCGACTACCTGGCCAAGGCCGGTGCGAAGGTGATCGCGTACGACGTCGACTTCGCCGACCCGGACACGCGCAGCGGCTTCCCGTTCGGCGGCAGCACCTGGTCGGGCGCCGAGTCGGATCAGGCGCTGGTCGACTCGGTGAAGGCCGCCGGCAACGTCGTCCTGCTCGCCGACGCCACCTACGAGGCGTCCTCGGGGACGTCGCGCGGGCTGCCCGATCCCGGCTATCGGCTCGACGCCCCGGGCATCCTCGAGCGGAAGGTCGTCTTCCCGCCGTTCGGGGCGCTCGCCTCGGCCGCGGCCGCGCTCGGGCACAACCTGTTCGTGCTCGATCCCGACGGCCCGCTCCGCCACACGGTCCCGTTCGTCCGCACGGGCCGGCTGGCGATCCCGTCGCTCGGCCTCGCTGCCGCGCTGCGGGCCGACGGCATCCCGCCCGCGCAGGTCCGCCTCCACGGCCGGATGCTCCATATCGGCCCCCGCGTGCTCCCGCTCCAGTGGCGGCACGTGCAGGCCGCCGGCGGGACGACGAGCTTCCTCTGGGGGCTGATCGACTTTCATGGGCCGGCGTTGCTGGCCGATTTGAAGGGACACACGTACCCGACCTACTCGTTCTTCGACCTCCTGTACTCCGAGGAGCAGATCCTGGCGGGGGTCAAGCCGAACGTCGACCCGGCGGCGTTCCGCAACAAGATCGTGTTCGTCGGCGTCACCGCCACGGGCCTCCACGACGTCTTCGAAACACCGTTCGCCCACGGGCGGATGCCGGGCATCCAGGTCCACGCGGCGGTCGCCGACGACGTGCTGTCGGGCCGCTTCATGGCGCCGGCGCCAGCCGGTGTCCGCCTGGCGACGGTGCTCGCGGCCGGCCTCCTCGTCGGCCTGGCCGCGACGATGGTGCCGGCGTGGTGGGCGGCGGCCGCCACGCTCGCCGGCCTGGCGCTCTTCGGGTGGGCTGCCACGCGGCTGTTCGCCGGCGGCTACTGGCTGGACGTGACCGAGCCCGGGCTGACGGGGGCGCTGGCGCTCTTCGGCGGCGTCGCCTACCAGTACGTCGTCGAGGGGCGCGAGAAGCGGAAGATGAAGAAGCTGTTCGGCCAGTACGTCTCGCGTGACGTCTACGAACAGCTGGTCGCGAATCCGGGCCTGGCGCGCCTCGGCGGGCAGCGGCGGGAGATGACCGTGCTCTTCTCCGACATCCGCGGCTTCACGACGGTGTCCGAGCACGGGCGCCCCGAGGACATCGTCCACCTGCTGAACGAGTACTTCACGCGGATGGTGGCGATCGTGCTCCGCCACCACGGGACGGTCGACAAGTTCGTCGGCGACATGGTGATGGCGCTGTTCGGCGCGCCGCTCGACGATCCCGATCACGCCGCCCACGCCGTGGAGGCGGCGCTCGACATGCTCGACGAGCTGGCACGGCTGAACGCCCGGTGGGCCGCGGACGGGCGGCCGCCGATCGACATCGGCATCGGCATCAGCACCGGGCCGATGATCGCGGGGAACATCGGCTCGGAGCAGATCATGAGCTACACCGTGATCGGCGACGCCGTGAACCTCGGGGCCCGGCTCGAGTCGCTCAACAAGGAGTACGGCACGCACGTGATCGTCAGCGAGGCGACGCGCGCGCGGCTGGACGGCCGGTACGACTTCCGGCCGCTGGGAGACGTGGTCGTCAAGGGGCGGACGCAGGCCGCCGCCATCTTCGAACTGGCGGGACGGCCGTCAGCCACCCCGGTATCGCGGCCCGAAGCGGTCGCATCGAAAGGCGAGGCGCGGGTATGAAGCGTGTGGTCCCCATCCTGGCGTGCCTGATGCTCAGCACGCCGGCGTACGCGCAGTTCGGCAGTCTGCTCCACAAGGCGGAGCAGATCGGTCAGGCGAAGCAGACGCTGGACGATCTGACGATCACCCGGCAGGAGGAGATCCAGCTCGGCCAGCAGGTCAGCGCGAAGATCCGCCAGCGGTTCGGCGTCGTGCAGGACCCCGCCGTCACGAAGTACGTCACCGAGGTCGGGCTGCTGCTGGCGAAGGAATCCAGCCGGCCGGACCTCCCCTGGCAGTTCGTCGTCCTCGACACCGACGGCGTGAACGCGTTCGCCGCTCCCGGCGGGATCGTGCACATCACCCGGGGCGCGCTCGGCCTGATCCACAACGAAGCGGAGCTGGCCGGCGTCCTCGGGCACGAAATCACGCACGTCGCCCACAAGCACACGGTCGACGCCATCCGGAAGAACCGGCTGGTGAAGCTCGGCACGCAGGAGGCGACGAAGGACCGCAGCGTCCTCCTCGGCCTGATCGCCGACAAGGCCTACGACATGGTCCTCGAGAACGCCTTCGACCGCGGCGACGAGCTGGACGCCGACAAGGGCGGCGTCGAGCTGGCCGGCCGGCTCGGCTACGCCCCGGGCGCACTGGCCGACTTCCTGACGCGGCTCGACGCGCGCAACAAGGACATGCAGCTGCCGAACGGCCTCTTCCGGACCCATCCCGCCACCCAGGAGCGGATCGAGAGGATCCGGGCGCTGGCCGGATCGAAAACCGGGGCGCTCGTCGCCGCCCGCTACGCCGCCAACGTCTCGTACAAGGAGACGCCGCTCGCCGGCATCGCCACCGTCGTCGACGGATCGGCCGGGCTCGCCGGCTCGGGCTCCGGATCCGGGAGCACCGACGGCCAGGAGAACGGCGGGAAGAAGAAGGCGGAGTCGTCGAAGGAGCAGCCGCCCAAGAAGAAGAAGGGCTTCGGGCTCGCGAGCCTGGAGGCCAGCCTGAAGCCGGAGAGCCAGTCGGCCCAGGTGTCGGCCTCCGGCGGCGCCCGAGGCGTCGGTCCCGATCGCGCCGCCAAAGGCGGCCCCAACCCCGCGGTCGTCACCGTCACCGTGACGGCCGCCGAGCTGGCGACCTTCAGGGCCGGCATCACCGGCTGATCGGCAGTTTTCAGTCTTCAGTCTTCGGTCCCGTCAGGACCGGAGACTGGAGACCGGAGACTCGAGCCCCTTCACGGTCTCTCGCGATCACTGCCCCAGCTGGAAGAACGCCCGGACGCGACGCAGCATCCCCGCCCTCACCTGCTCCACCTGGGCGGCCTCCGGGTGCGCACCCGTCCGTTGCTCGTTGGCGACCTGCCGCTGGGCGAGCAGTTCGCCGAGCCGGCTGACGACGTCTGGATTGTCGTGGATGAGCCTCGCGAAGGCGGCCTTGGGGATCTCGACGGCCTCTACTTCCTCCTGTGCGACGACGGTGGCCGTGCGCGGATCGCCGGTGAGCACCGACATCTCGCCGAAGCAGTCTCCCGCGCCCAGCTCGGCGACGACGTCCGTGCGGCCGCCGCGCGTCATCCGCACGGCCACGCGGCCACCAACGAGGAGGAACATCGACTCACCGGTCGCCCCCTGCTCGATGATGTGCTCGGTCGGCGCGTACAGGACGATCGGGCTCTCGCGCACCAGGTCCTCGATCTGCGCGGCGGTCAGGAAGCTGAAGATCGGATGGACGGCCAGGGCGCGGGCCGCCGCCTCGCGCGCGGTCTCGGCCGAGCGGTCCGGCTTCGGCTGGTACACCGTCACGATCGGGAACGGGATCTCCATCCCCGCCCGCCGCACCGCGTACCAGCAGTGCGCGCGCAGATCGCTCAGGACGCGCGCGAAGATCGCGTGGTCGTCGATCCAGACCTTCACGCGATAGGTGACGGCCGAGTCGGCGAACTCCGTCACCAGCACGACCGGCGCCGGTTCGCGGCAGACGCCGTCGACGCTGGCCGCGGCCGCCGCCAGCACCGCCCGGGCCCGGGCCGGCGGCACGTCGTAGTGCAGGCCGATGGTCGCGTGCACGGCGTGCCGCGGCGTCGGCCGGGCGAAGTTGGTGATGGTATTGGTGACGAGGCTGCCGTTCGGCACGTCGATCAGCACATCGTCGGTCGTCACCAGGCGGGTGGAGCGCCACGACATCTCGACGACGCGCGCGTGCTGGCCGTCGACGAGCAGCCAGTCGCCGGTGGTGAAGGGCCGTTCGAAGTGGAGGGCGATGCCGGCGAGCAGGTTGCCGAGCAGCGCCTGCAGCGCGAGGCCGACGATGATCGCGACGACGCCGGAACCGGCCAGCAGGCCGGGCACCCGGACACCGTAGACGTACTGCAGGACGACGAGGCAGGCCGCCGCGACGACCACGATCGCCGTCGTGTCGGCCAGCACCCGCGGCGCCGCGGCGGCGTCGCGCCGCGTCCGCCGCCACAGCAGGCGGTTCAGCAGCGTGACGGCCGGGAAGGCGGCGAGCAGCACGGCCGCCGCGCTCAGGTGGCGCGCGAGCGCCGCGGCGAGCGGCGCGTGCCACGACGAGAGCCCGAGCCCCGCCAACACGCCCGTGACGAGCGCCAGCAGGTGGAAGCTGACGCCGAAGCTGACGCCCCATGAGCGGCGCACGACCTGCGCGGCCGCGACGAGGGTTACGTAGACGGCGACGGCGACCCCGGCAATCAGGACGACGTCATGGGGAGACGGAGCTGAGCCGCTCATGGCGGCTGATTATCGCCCGGCCGCGGTCCGTGTCAAAGCGGGAGCCGCGCCGGCCTTCCCCCGCGCCCGGGCAGGCGGCCGGCAGGGACACGGTATCCTGTAGGCAGATGTCCGTCGCGCGTCCCCCGCATCATCGTCCCGGTGGCGGGTACCGGAACCCGTGGCCCGGCGCCGAACCGCACCGCTTCAGGGAATTCCTCCGCTGGCGCCTGCGCGAACGCGCGGCGCGCCCGCCCGATCCGGATCCGCCGGGAGCCGCGTTTCCCACGCGCACGCCGGCGGTCGTCGCCCCGCGCGCTGGCGCCGGCCGCCGGTCGGTGACCTGGGTCGGCCATTCAACCGTGCTGCTGCAGATCGGCCCGCTCAACGTGCTGACCGATCCGGTGTGGAGCGATCGGGCGTCGCCCTTCCGCCGGATCGGCCCGCGCCGGCTCGTGCCGCCGGGGCTCGCCTTCGAGGCGCTGCCGCCGATCGACCTGGTGCTGCTGTCGCACAACCACTACGACCATCTCGACGCCCGGACCGTGCGCCGGCTGGCCGCGCGCGACCCGCAGGCGGTCTGGCTCTGCCCGATGGGGGTCGGCGGGCTGCTGCGCCGGTTCGGCGCGACGCACCTCGTCGAACGCGACTGGTGGGAGCGGGCGGAGGGGACGGGCTGGTCGGCCGCCTGCACGCCGGCGCAGCACTTCAGCGCCCGGGGCCTGCGCGATCGGGGCGACACGCTGTGGTGCGGCTGGACCCTCGAGACCGAGGCGGCGCGGATCTACTTCGCGGGCGACACGGGACTGCATCCCGAGTTCGGCGCGATCGCCTCGCGCCTCGGGCCGTTCGACCTCGTAATGCTGCCGATCGGCGCGTACGAGCCGCGCTGGTTCATGGGCAGCGTGCACATGAATCCGGAAGATGCGATCGAGGCCTATCGCGCGCTGGCGGGGACGGGGACGCCGCCCCCCTGC